>NZ_LDPD01000006.1:219124-236520 GCF_001026865.1 Geobacillus sp. ZGt-1
GCCACTTCCGCTCCACCTCGACGCCGTTTTGCGGATGCCGCTTTTTAAAGCGCGGATTTGTGCGCGGCAGCGGCGTCTTGCCGGACCGTTCAATGACTTCCATGCGCACTCGGGCTTGTTTGTAAGCCGGCGTGTTCGTGCGATGGTCGGTTTGCGGGCCGGTCAGCATGTTAATGGCGCTCTCATTGGCTGTGGAGTGCATCGGCAAGAACAGTTCATTGCCTCTGACTCGATCGGTGACGAGCACGCGCACTTTGACGCGGCCGTACGGCGAGATGAGCCGAACGAGCGCCCCATCTTCAATGCCGCGTTCTTTGGCGAGTTCAGGGGATACTTCGACAAACACTTCTGGGAATTTATGCTCGATGCCTTTGGATTTGTACGTCAAGTTTCCTTCATGGAAATGTTCGAGCAATCGGCCGTTGTTCACAAGCAAATCGTACTCTTCCGGATATTGCACCGGTTCGACCCAATCGGCTAACGCAAAGCGGGCTTTGCCGTCCGGGAAGTTGAACCGCTCTTTGTACAACAGCGGCGTGTCAGCCCCGTCATGGCTGCCCCAGCATAAGCTGTTCCAGCCCTCGAGCCGGTCGTAATGCGCTTGTGAGTACAGTGGGGCGAGGCTGGCGATTTCATCCATGATTTCTTTCGGGCCAGCGTAATTCCAATCGGCGCCAAGCCGCTTCGCGATTTCTTGAATGATCCACCAGTCTGGCTTGGAGTCGCCAAGAGGCTCCAGCGCTTGGTAAAACCGTTGGATGCGGCGCTCGGTATTCGTGAAAGTTCCTTCCTTTTCCAAACTTGGCGCTGCTGGCAAGATGACATCAGCAAATTGCGCTGTTTTTGACAAGAAAATGTCTTGAACGACAACAAAGTCAAGCTTCGCCAACGTCTCTTGCACATGGTTGGCGTTGCAGTCGACGAGCGCCATATCTTCGCCGACGATATACATCGCTTTCAGCTCGCCCCGTTCGGCTGCTTCAAGCATTTGAATGTTGTCAAGGCCTGGTTTCGCATCGATGCGGACGCCGTACGCTTGTTCAAACTTCGCTCGTGCCTCATCATCGGTGACATGTTGGTAGCCAGGCAGCCAGGCAGGAAGCGAACCCATATCGCAGGCGCCTTGAACGTTGTTATGGCCGCGCAGCGGGAATGCGCCGGCGCCCGGACGCCCGTAGTTGCCGGTGGCAAGAAGCAAGTTTGAGATCGCCGCTGACGTGTCGCTGCCGCCCGTGTTTTGCGTGACCCCCATGCCCCAGAGGACGCACGTGCCGTCTGCTTCGTGGATCATCTCGGCGATGCGGATGAGATCGGCTTTGGCGATGCCGGTCACTTGTTCAGCATAGTCGAGCGTATATTTTTCGAGCAATTGTTTAAACTCTTCAAAGAAATGGACGCGCTCGCGAATGAATGCTTCATCATGCCAGCCTTGGTCGATGATGTATTTTGTCACCGCCATGAGCCACACTTGGTCGGTTCCTTGTTTCGGGCGGATGAACAAATCGGCGCGCTCCGCCATTTCGTTGCGGCGCAAGTCGGCGACGATCAGTTTTTGCCCGAATAGTTTATGCGCCCGTTTGACGCGGGTAGCGAGCACCGGATGCCCCTCAGCTGGATTGGCACCGATGATGATGACAAGCCCCGCGGTGGCGATGTCGTGAATCGTGCCGGAGTCGCCGCCCATGCCGACCGTGCGGAACAGGCCGTCCGTCGCCGGCGACTGGCAGTAGCGCGAACAGTTGTCGACATTGTTCGTTTCAAATACTTGCCGTGCCAACTTTTGCATTAAATAGTTTTCTTCATTGGAAATTTTCGATGATGAAATAAAGCCGATGGCGTTGCCGCCGTATTGCTGTTTGATCGCGCCGAGTTTTTCCGCGACCAAAGAGAGCGCTTCATCCCATGTCGATTCGACGAAGACGTCGCCTTTGCGGATGAGCGGTTTCGTCAGCCGTTCTTCACTGTTGACGAAATCCCAGCCGAATTTCCCTTTGACGCACGTCGAAATGGCGTTAACTGGTGCTTCGGAAACAGGCTGGATTTTTAAAATTTTCCGCCCTTTCGTCCACACTTCAAACGAACAGCCGACGCCGCAGAACGTGCAAACCGTTTTCGTCTTTTTGATCCGTTGTTCGCGCATGGCGGCCTCGATTTCAGAAATGGCGAAAATACTCGTATAGTTTGGCTCGACTTCCTTGACAAAATCGATCATCGGGTTGAGGACGTCTTTGTCCAAGCCGGTGAGAAAGCCCGCTTCGCCAAGCATCGATTTTTCCATTAACGCGTTGCACGGACAGACGGTGACGCAATGCCCGCAGCTGACGCACGACGATTCGTTGATCGGCACCCCACCGTCCCAAACGACGCGCGGCCGTTCCGCTTCCCAATCGATCGAAAGCGTTTCGTTCACTTGCAAGTTTTGGCAGGCTTCGACGCATTGCCCGCAGGCGATGCATTGATTCGGGTCGTAGCGGTAGAACGGATGCGACATGTCCACCTCGGACGGGTCGACTTTCGGCCGGTACGGATATGTTTGATGTTCAATTTGCATCATTTCCGCCGTGTTGTGCAGCTTGCAGTTGCCGTTGTTGTTGTCGCACACCGTACAGTACAAGAGATGATTTTCCAACAGGCGGTCCATCGCTTCTTTTTGCGCTGCCTTTGCCCGCGGCGAGCCGAGTTCGACGACCATGCCGTCCTCAACCGGCGTCGCACAGGCGCGAAGCAGCGTTCCGTTGACTTCAGCGATGCACGTGTCGCATGTCTGAATGGCGCCAAGCTCCGGCGTATAACAAACTTGCGGATGCGGAAGACCGTGTTCATTGACGACTTCCAAAATCGTCATCCCGGGCTTGGCGCGGTAGGCACGCCCGTTGATGGTTACCGTCACCATTTGCGCTTCCATCGTCGCTCCCCCTTTGTCAAAATAAAAAACTCCACCAGCGACGAGACGAATGCTTCATCGTGGGTGGAGTAGTTCTTTAGCATAACGATACTAAACAACCAATCCAAACTTTTTATATTTAGTAGAAAAATAACAAGGCCGCTTCTTGCCTTATTATTTTTCCACTATGTATACATTTGCTATAGTTTATTATAGTACGGCAAAACGAAGAACACAACGGATGGGCTGGAACTTTTTCTGGTGGCTTTCGGAAAGGGGGAAGAAAAATGTCCAAAAAAGAAGCCGCTTTCAACGATATTGTGCGCAAAGTGCGCAAACAGCTGTTTGGCAAAGGGCCGGAGCGGATTAAAACGTATTTTGTCGACAACTTGGCGATTACGATTTTGCATGGCAATTTGACGCCGACAGAAAAATTTATCGCCCGCACGCCGGAAGGCCGAGAGATGGTGCATGCAGCGAGAACGAAAATGATCCAAGACGTGTACGCCCAACATGTGCCGGACGGCATGGAAGAGCTCATCGGTTCGAAGCTTCTTTATTTGTTCAGCGACATTAAAGTGGAAGAAGATATGGCCGTATCGGTGTTCGTGTTTGAAAAACCGATTGAATTGTGACGATTTTGTGAACAGAAACAATTGTTTTTCGTTACTGTTCGTGGTATGCTTATGAATAGTTAGCACGATGAAAATAGTAGAAGCCTTGCCGGCTAAACGGTTTCGCCGCTTGGCAGGCAGGTTTCGGAAACGGATGTGCGTTGGTTTCGCTGCAGAAGTGCTGGGCGCAAACTACCGCCGCTTTTCGCTGACAGGGGCGAGTTTGTCCTCTTGTCCGGAAGGCGGCGGTTTTATTTTGCATGGAAAGGGGGAATGGCAAGGTGAGCGGGTTTGCGGCGAAATGGCGACCGATTGCGAAATACCGGAACGGGCGCTTTGTTGAGGAAGAGGACGAGATCGCGCTCGAGTTTCCGTTGACCATAACGGTCAATGGCGAGGAGTTTGCGACGATCGTTTGCACGCCGGCGCATCTAGATGAATTGGTAATCGGATTTTTGGCTTCGGAAGGAGCCATTCGGACGTGCAGCGACATCAAAGGGATGACCATTGATGGTGAGCGGGGCTTTGCTTATGTCGAACTCGCCGCAGGCGGACTGCCGGCCAAACAGTTTTATGCCAAGCGGTTCATCGGCTCGTGCTGCGGAAAAAGCCGGCAATTTTATTTTTACAATGACATGAAGACGGCGAAAACGATCGTCGGCGGCATCACGGTGAAGGCGGATGACTGCATTCGCCTCATGAAAGCGCTGCACGAGCGGTCGACGGACTTTGCGGCGACGGGCGGTCTTCACAACGCCGCGCTCGCCACACCGGATGAGATGGTCGTGATTCGTTCTGACATCGGGCGTCACAACGCGCTCGATAAGCTGTATGGCTATTGCCTGCGTCATCAAGTTGCGATGAAAGACAAGCTCATTGTATTCAGCGGCCGCGTTTCATCGGAAGTGCTGTTAAAGGCGGCGAAAATGGGAGTGAGCGTCCTGCTCTCAAAATCGGCGCCGACGACGCTGGCCTTGGATTTGGCGGATGAACTCGGCATAACCGTCGTTGGCTTTTTGCGCGGGCAGGCGTTTAACGTGTATACGCATGAGAGTCGGATCATCATCGGGTAAAAGGGGAGGAGAGGCTGTGAAAAACCGTTGGCTCATTGCGTTATCGGCTGTCGGCATTCATATTTCGATTGGGTCTGTTTATGCGTGGAGCAATTTTACCAATCCATTAAAACAATTGTTTGGATGGTCGGACCAGGAAGTGGCGCTCACGTTCAGCATTGCGATCTTGTTTTTAGGATTGTCGGCTGCGTTCCTTGGCCATTTTGTTGAAAAGCACGGACCGCGGAAATCCGGACTATTGGCCGCCATCTTCTTTGGCCTCGGGGTGACTGGTTCTGGATTAGCTGTTGCTCTCGGTTCCAAGTATCTGCTTTATCTGTTTTATGGCGTTTTAGGTGGGATCGGGCTCGGCGTCGGGTATATTGCGCCAGTGTCAACGCTTGTCAAATGGTTTCCAGACCGGCGCGGGTTGGCTACAGGGCTGGCGATTATGGGATTCGGTTTTGCCGCAGCGATCGCGAGTCCGGTGATGAACAGTTTGATTGCCTCCGTCGGCGTCCAAAATACGTTTTTCATTTTAGGCATTACGTATTTTGTCATTATGACGTTATCTTCTCTTTATTTAGAAAAACCGCCAGAAGGATGGCTGCCGGAAGGATTTCAGGAAAAAGTGAAGGCCGGAAAAGCCAAACCTTCGCTTGATTTGGCGCAGTTGACGGCCAATGAGGCGGTTAAAACAAGACGTTTTTGGTATTTATGGTTCATGTTGTTTATTAACGTGACGTGCGGCATTGCCGTTTTAGCGGTGGCCAAACCGTTGGCGGTGGAAAGCATCGGCATCAGCCAAACGGCCGCGGCGGCATTAGTTGGCGCCATTGGGGTGTTTAACGGGTTAGGGCGCATCGGTTGGGCATCGGCTTCTGATTATATTGGGCGACCGAATACGTATACGACGTTTTTCGTTTTGCAAATCTTGATTTTCTTCCTGTTGCCGAACGTGTCCATCAAATGGCTGTTTGTTGTGATGCTGACGATTGTGTATACGTGCTACGGCGGCGGATTCGCCTGTATCCCGGCGTATATCGGCGATTTGTTCGGCACGAAGCAGCTTGGCGCCATCCATGGTTATATTTTGACCGCTTGGGCCGCGGCTGGTCTCGTCGGACCGATGTTTGCTGCGTATATTAAAGACACGACCGGTTCTTATGAAGGAAGTTTGGCCTTTTTTGGCGGATTGTTTGTCATCGCTTTCATCATCTCGTTGCTCGTGCGCATCGATATTCGCCGATTGCGCGCCCAGCATGAACAAATCGCCTATGTTTCGGCGGCTAAGGAAAGTTGAGAACGATTTCCTTCCGTCTTCCCTCGGCGTGCGGCAAGCCACGCCGGGGGTTTTTTGATATAATAAGGTGGATATGGATCATAGGCATCATGGGGGAAACGTTGAATGACAAGAGAAACAGAGCGATTTCCAGCGCGCGAGTTTCAGCGCGATTTGCTTGACTGGTTCGCCCGCGAGCGCCGCGACCTGCCGTGGCGGAAAGGCCGCGACCCATATAAAGTATGGGTGTCGGAAGTGATGCTGCAGCAAACGCGCGTCGAGACGGTCATTCCGTATTTTGAACAGTTTATCGATCGGTTTCCGACGCTGGAGGCGCTTGCTGACGCTGATGAGGACGAGGTGCTGAAGGCGTGGGAAGGGCTCGGCTATTACTCGCGCGTGCGCAATTTGCACGCGGCGGTGAAAGAAGTGAAAACGCGCTATGGCGGCAAAGTGCCGGACGATCCAGATGAATTTTCTAGGCTGAAAGGAGTCGGACCGTATACGGTCGGGGCGGTGTTGAGCCTCGCTTATGGTGTCCCGGAGCCGGCTGTTGACGGCAACGTAATGCGTGTCTTGTCGCGTCTGTTTCTCGTGACAGACGATATTGCCAAACCGTCGACGAGAAAACGATTTGAACAAATCGTCCGCGAAATTATGGCGTACGAAAACCCGGGAGCGTTTAACGAGGCGCTGATTGAGCTTGGCGCTCTTGTTTGCACACCGCGCCGCCCGTCGTGCCTTCTTTGTCCGGTGCAAGTCTACTGCCAAGCGTTCGCCGAAGGGGTGGCGGAAGAGCTGCCGGTGAAAACGAAAAAAACAGCGGTCAAACAAGTGCCGCTCGCAGTAGCGGTGCTGGCCGATGATGAAGGCCGCGTTCTCATTCGCAAGCGCGACAACACCGGTTTGCTTGCGAATTTATGGGAGTTCCCCAGCTGCGAAACGGACGGTGCAGATGGAAAAGAGAAGCTCGAGCAAATGGTTGGGGAGCAATACGGTTTGCAAGTAGAGCTTACAGAACCGATCGTTTCGTTTGAGCATGCGTTTTCCCATTTAGTCTGGCAGTTGACCGTGTTTCCCGGCCGCCTGATCAGCAGCGAGTCCACCAAGGAGCCTTTTCGGCTTGTGTCTGAAGATGAGCTCGAAGCGTACGCCTTTCCGGTGTCCCATCAACGTGTTTGGCGCGAATATAAAGAATGGGCGGGCGGAGTACGCCGCCCCGATTAATCAGGCACCGGCATCGTGCCGTGTGTATACGTTGCTTCACGGCGCCCAAGGCCGCCGCGCGCTTCGATTTCCTCGATGATTTCACGGTGAATCGTCTGCCCTTCGACGTTTAAATATGGAGCGATTTGTTGGAACGAATGATGAAAATAAGCGAGTTCGTCATCGGTCCATTCCGTTTTCGGAATCATCGACAGCTCAGTCATATCGCGGCCGACGTACATAGGCAGCCCCTCCCTCATCTATGGAATTCGGCTATATTATATGTATAAGGAGTGAAAAACATGAGCGGAAAAGTAGCAGTGGTCACCGGCAGCAGCCGCGGCATTGGCAAAGCGATCGCCTTGCGGCTGGCCAAGGAAGGATACGATATCGTGGTCAACTACGCCCGCAGCAAAACAGCTGCCGAAGAAACGGCGCGCGAAATTGAAGCGCTCGGGAGAAAAGCGCTCGTCGTCAAAGCGAACGTCGGCGACGTTGAGAAAATTCACGCCATGTTTGCCCAAATCGATGAGGTGTTCGGGCGGGTCGACGTGCTCGTGAACAACGCCGCATCCGGCGTCTTGCGCCCGGCGATGGAATTGGAAGAAACGCATTGGAACTGGACGATGAACATCAACAGCAAAGCGCTTTTGTTTTGCGCCCAGGAAGCGGCCAAAAGAATGGAGCAAGTCGGCGGCGGGAAAATTGTGAGCATCAGCTCGCTCGGGTCGATCCGCTATTTGGAAAACTATACGGCGGTCGGCGTCTCGAAGGCCGCGCTTGAAGCGCTGACCCGCTACTTGGCTGTCGAGCTGGCGCCGAAAAACATCGCCGTCAACGCCGTCTCCGGCGGGGCGGTCGATACCGATGCGCTGAAGCACTTCCCGAACCGTGAAGAGCTGCTCGCCGACGCGGCTGCGAACACGCCGGCTGGCCGCCCGGTCAAACCCGATGATATCGTCAACGCGGTTTTGTTTTTGCTCTCGGATGCAGCCGAGATGATTCGCGGGCAGACGATCATTGTCGATGGTGGAAGATCTTTACTTTTGTAACGTCAGCGGATAGAACGATCACCCCCGGGGCATAGTAAAGCACGTGGAGGTGAGAACAATGGCCAAACAACCGAACAAAACAGCAGCTGGCACAAACATTCAAGAAGTAAGACAACAAAATGCCCAATCGGCTCAAGCCGCTCAAGCTGGCCAATTTGCGACGGAATTTGCGGCTGAGACGAATGTGCAACACGTAAAACAACAAAATGCGCAAGCGGAAGCCCGCAAAGCGCAAAATGTCAATCAATAACCAACGATCATCCATGGCTGACGCCTGGCGGTTGTGACGACGGCGTATGTTGCTACAAGAGCGCAGGCGATAGGCCGAAGATGGAAGGAAAAAGCAGGGGCGGCGCGCCTCTGCTTTTTTTGTCGACAAAAGCTGTCATCTCTTTACAAGATTAGTGAAAGGGATTTGTGGGTGCGGGCGCGAAATGATGAAAGGAAATCACACGGCAAAGGGGAAGGGAGAACGGAATGGCGATGGAGCACGCATGGACGAATGTAGGCGACGAGGCGCTGTTTTTGCAACAGGAGATGGAGCGTTGCGAGGAGATCACCCGCCAGTTGGATGAACTTGAACGTGAAGCGCCGACCGCCGCCTTGCGCGAGGAAGTGCGGCAAATGAAACGGGAGGTGGAAGCCATCCGCCGCGCATTTTTAGGGCAGATGGCACCCGGTGTCTGACGGACAGGCTGCGTCCTTGAGCCAACGCGCCAGTTGCCTTTTCCTCAGTAAGGCGGCCTGCTTTTCTTTCCTTTTGCAAAAGGAACAGGGTATAATATAACGAAGAAGCTCCCATCGGAAAGTAGGGAAGAATGATGCCAGTTTACCCTCGGGAAGGGAAAATCATTCAAATCCATAGCTACAAACATAATGGGACGATTCACCGGATTTGGCAGGAAACGGTCGTATTAAAAGGGACGCCATCGTATGTGATCGGCGGCAATAACAAAACACTCGTCATGGAAGCGGACGGCCGGACGTGGGTGACGCGCGAACCGGCGATTTGTTTTTTTCATGCTAAGCATTGGTTTAACATTATCGCCATGATTCGTGAGGACGGGGTGTACTACTATTGCAATTTAAGCTCGCCGTTCGTTTGGGATGAAGAAGCGCTGAAGTACATCGATTATGATTTGGATATTAAAGTGTTTCCCGATATGACGTACATGCTGCTGGATGAAGATGAGTATGAGCGGCATCGCCGCGAAATGCACTATCCCGATGTGATCGACCGCATTTTAAAAAACAACGTTCAAAAACTGATCGGCTGGATTAAGGAGCGGAAAGGGCCGTTTGCGCCCGAGTTCATCGACAAATGGTACGGAGTGTTTCAGGCGTACCAAACGTAAATAGCGGCATGAAAAAAGCCTGTTCGGCATCGCTGGCAGGTTTTTTCTGCTTTTTTGTCGAAAGCGGCACGCATGAAGAGCTGATGGTGAGGCGGGGGATTGTCCTACGGCAGGCTGTCAGTCAAGCCATCCTCGTGCGTCCCACGGTTGGGCTGCCTTGCTAACGCTTATGCTTAAAAGCAGGGGTCTCGATTAGAGATGAGAAATAGCGACATGAAAAATCCTGTTCGCAAGTCGGCAGTTTTTCTGCTTTTTCCCGCATGCATGAGGAATGGCGACGGTCAAGCAGGAGTGATCAGTTGATTTGGAGGCGAAATCGACATCATGGAAGACTTGAATCCGACGGACTTAAAACAAGTGGAAGGAAACAAAGAGTTTCAAATTTTCAAGCGCCCGTCGATGAACGTCGCCTATGTCGGACTGACGGCGACGAGAGGGCCGCTGAAAAACAAGTTGGTTCGCCAAGCGTTGAACTACGCGGTTGACAAGAAAGCGATCATCGATGCGTTTTACGCCGGCCAGGCGGAACCGGCGAAAAACCCGATGCCTCCCAGCATCCCGGGATACAACGATGCGATTCAAGACTATCCGTTTGATTTGAATAAAGCGAAAGAGCTGCTTGCGAAAGCGGGTTATCCGAATGGCTTTGAAATCGAACTGTGGGCGATGCCGGTACCGCGTCCGTATATGCCGGACGGGCAAAAAATCGCTGAGGCCATTCAAGCGAATTTTGCCAAAATCGGCGTGAAAGCGAAAATCGTGACGTATGAATGGGCGACCTATTTAGACAAGCTCGCCAAAGGGGAAGCGGACGCCTTCCTGCTCGGCTGGACGGGCGACAACGGTGATGCCGATAACTTCTTGTATGCGCTCCTTGACAAAGACAGCATTGGCAGCAACAACTACACCTATTTCTCGAATGATGAGCTGCATAAAATTTTGGTCGAAGCGCAAACGGTGAGCGATGAAAACAAACGGAACGAGCTGTATAAAAAAGCGCAAGAGATCATTAAAGAAGAAGCGCCATGGATTCCGCTCGTCCATTCAACTCCGCTGTTGGCCGGCAAGGCGAATATCCAAGGCTTTAACCCGCACCCGACCGGTTCGGATAAGTTTACGAAAGTCGAGTTTAAATAATCGACTGAGAGAGGGGAAGGAGCGCATCTTCCCCTCTTTGTTTGCCGCATGTTAAGGGAGGGAGAGTCAGGTGCAGGGAGGGAGAGTCAGGTGCTGTCGTATGCTGTGAGAAGGGTGCTGATGGTGATCCCGGTGTTGTTTGGCATGTCGCTTGTCGTCTTTTTTATGATCCGAGCCATTCCAGGCAACCCGGCGCAAGTCATTTTAGGGCAAAAAGCGACGAAAGAGGCTGTAGCGGCTTTGACCCATAAGCTTGGGTTAGATGAGCCATGGTATGTGCAGTATGTCAAATACATCGGCGGCTTGCTGCACGGTGACTTAGGCGAGTCGATCCGCACCGGCGCCCCCATCGCCGAAGAAATTTGGCCGTATTTAGCGGCGACGATCGAACTGTCGCTGGCGGCGATGCTGATTGCGGTGATCATTGGCGTGAACGCCGGCATTATTAGCGCTTGGTTTCAAAATTCATGGTTTGATTATATTGCGATGGTGTTGGCATTGATTGGTGTTTCCATGCCGATCTTTTGGCTTGGCTTAATGGAGCAGTGGCTGTTTTCGATTGAACTTGATTGGCTGCCGACGTCCGGTCGCGAGGACGTACGCAACCCTGTTGAGCCGATCACTCATCTTTATCTGATCGATACACTTCTCTCTGGGAATACCGATCAATTTTGGCAAGTTATTCAACATCTTGTCTTGCCGAGTATGGCTCTAGCGACGATCCCGATGGCGATTATTGCTCGCATGACGCGTTCGAGCATGTTGGAAGTGATGAAATCCGACTACATTCGCACCGCTCGTGCGAAAGGATTAAGCATGTTTTGGGTCGTGTACAAACATTCGTTGAAAAACGCCATTATTCCCGTGTTGACGGTCATTGGGCTGCAAACAGGACTGCTGCTTGGCGGTGCGATTTTGACGGAAACGATTTTCAGCTGGCCCGGCATCGGACGCTATATTTATGATGCAATCGGGTATCGGGATTATCCGGTGATCCAATCGGGCATTTTGATCATTGCCACCATTTTTATTTTTATTAATTTGATCGTTGATTTACTTTATGCGATCATTGATCCGCGCATTAAGTACAATTAAGGAGGGAGGGCGCCTATGGCTGAACTAGCGCGCACGCCGGCAACACCGCCGGCGGCGATTAGGGAGACGGAATCGGTTTCTTTATGGAAAGAAGCATGGCGGCGGTTTCGAAAAAATAAAATCGCCTTGGTCGGTGCTGGGATCGTTTTGTTTTTTATCCTTGTCGCCATCTTGGCGCCGTGGCTGGCACCGTATGATTATAAAGACCAACAGTTGGCCGAGCGGTTGCAGCCGCCTTCTAGCGAGCATTGGTTCGGCACCGATGATTTTGGCCGCGACATTTTTTCCCGCGTGATATATGGAGCCCGCATTTCCCTGTGGGTCGGATTTTTTTCCGTGCTCGGCTCGGTCATGGTTGGTTCGCTGCTTGGCATTATCGCCGGCTACTATGGGCGCTGGATTGATGGGGTGATTTCGCGTTTGTTTGACATTATGCTGGCGTTTCCGAGCATTTTATTGGCGATCGGCATCGTCGCTGTGCTCGGGCCGTCTTTGCAAAACGCCCTCATCGCCATCGCTGTCATTAATGTACCGAACTTTGGGCGGCTCATCCGTTCTCGCGTGCTAAGCATTAAGCAAGAAGAATACATTATGGCAGCGAAAGCGATCGGCATGAGCGACTGGCGCATTTTAATCCATCATATTTTGCCCAACAGCCTCGCGCCGATTATCGTTCAAGGGACACTGGCGATCGCCACGGCCATTATCGAAGCGGCCGCACTTGGCTTTTTAGGCTTGGGGGCGCAGCCGCCCAATCCGGAGTGGGGGAAAATGCTATCGGATGCCAAAGATTTCTTGACTCAGGCGCCGTGGACGATGATTTTCCCTGGATTGGCGATCATGCTGACGGTGCTTGGCTTTAACTTAATGGGCGACGGGCTGCGCGATGCGCTTGACCCACGGATGAAAAATTGAAGCAGGCGGTCCGCTACGAGCGGCCGCCTGCTGACTTTCCCAGCTCTTTTTCCAGCGTGTCATCGTAATGGTAATGGTGGAAACTATCGATAAGCTTGTCTAAATGTTCGAGGCGATCCCCATAATCCATGATCGCTCCGATTAAAGAAAACAACCGATAATCGCCCGGCGGCTGGCCGTCCGCATAAAAGGCGGAAGTGAGCCGCTCGCGCTGATGATGAATTTCCTCGGCCCGTCTGCTGTGAGGGAGCGGCTTTGCCTTATGGATAAATTTCAGCAACAGTTGCTCATGGTAGTCAAGCAAGCAGCCAAGGTGCAGGCAGACGGCTTGACGAAGCTCGGCGGGCAAGCGGCTGAACTCGTTTTCGAGCCGGTGCAGCCATTTTAAGACAGATAAAGCTCGATCGGCCGCTGCTATCATTTGCCGGTACAACACGAGTTTGCGAGATTTTTGGAAGCGTTGGCGTCGAAAATACGTGCGTTCTTCTTTGTACATAAAATATAGATGCTCGAGTTTGGTCATTTCTTCGTGTCGTGCTTCAATTTCTTCCTTCAAATGGTGATGGTCGGCTGCTTGCTGTTTATGCAGGCGGATCCATTTTAAAATGGCCTCTGTTTCTTCGCTGATTTTTTCATATACCTTTTTTTCGTATTTCGGCGGCAAGAAAATCAAGTTGACGACAAAGGCGGCGAAAATACCGAGCATCATCGTTAAAAAGCGAATGGCCGCAAATTGAATGAACTGGCGGTCTGTATATTCCATAATGGCAATGACTGTGACAAGCGCTACGGAAATCGTCGATGATTCAAGGCGCATTTTCAGGCAAAGGGCGATGACGATCATCAGCGTCAAACCGACGACCAACGGATCGCGCCCAAGAATGAAAACCGCCGCGATCGCGAACAAGGCGCCGATCACATTCGCTTGCACTTGCTCGATCAGCGATAAATAGGAGCGGTAAATGGTCGGCTGCATGGCGAACACAGCGGAAATGCCGGCGAATGACGGCGATGGAAACTGGAAGAGCGCTGCTAAGAACAAGGCGAGCGCCACTGCGATCCCCGTTTTGAAAATGCGGGCACCGAGTTTCATCTATGATCAAAACTCTCCTTTTTGTTTTGGTGAACCATTCAGTACTATACACAGTTTCATCCTATGTGCGCAAGGAAAAAATATAACGCCCCGCTGGTAAAGGCGGGGCGTTGAGAAATTTCTGGTGTTCAAAGCTGCCGGAACGCCTTGCCGACCGCGTCGATCGTGTAGGCGATGTCGTCTTCCGTATGGGCGAGGGTGATAAACCATGCTTCGTATTTCGACGGCGCGAGATTGATCCCTTGTTTGAGCATGAGCTTGAAAAATTTCGCAAACAACTCGCCGTCGCTGCGCTGGGCTTGCTTGTAGTTTTCCACTTTTTCGTCAGTGAAGAAGACGGTGAGCGCGCCTTTTAAGCGGTTGACGGTCACCGGCAGGCCGCATTGGCGAGCATGGGCCAGGATGCCTTCTTCCAGCATTGCTCCCAATCGGTCGAGATGCTCATAGACGCCCTCTTGTTTCAACACTTCAAGGCAGGCGATGCCAGCGAGCATCGACGCCGGGTTGCCGGCCATCGTCCCGGCCTGGTACGCTGGTCCGAGCGGAGCGACTTGTTCCATAATGTCTTGGCGTCCACCGTACGCCCCGATCGGCAAGCCCCCGCCGATGATTTTCCCCATCGCCGTCAAGTCGGGCTCCACACCGAGCAAGTTTTGCGCTCCGCCGTACATAAAGCGGAAGGCGGTGATCACTTCGTCGTAAATGACGAGCGCCCCTTCCTTGTGGGCAATCTCATTGATCGCTTCTAAAAAGCCCGGTTTTGGCAGGACGATGCCGAAGTTGCCGACGATCGGCTCGACGAGGACCGCTGCGACTTGCTCGCCCCAAACGTTCATCGCTTCGCGGAACGATTCGACATCGTTGTATGGCACGGTAATGACTTCTTGGGCGATGCTCGGCGGCACGCCGGCTGAGTCCGGCGTCCCCAACGTCGATGGCCCCGAGCCGGCGGCGACGAGCACAAGGTCCGAATGGCCATGGTAGCAGCCTTCGAATTTGACGATTTTGCTTCGTCCGGTGTAGGCGCGGGCGACGCGGATCGTGGTCATCACCGCCTCTGTTCCCGAGTTGACAAACCGCACTTTCTCGAGCGACGGGATCGCCTCTTTTAACATTTTGGCAAACGTGATCTCATGCGGCGTTGGCGTGCCGTACAACACACCGGTCTCGGCGGCGCGGCGGATGGCTTCCGCGATGTGTGGATGGGCGTGCCCGGCGATGATCGGTCCGTAGGCGGCCAAGTAGTCGATGTACTTGTTTCCATCCACATCCCAAAAGTAGGCTCCTTGCGCCCGCTCCATCACGACTGGCGCACCGCCGCCGACCGCTTTGTATGAGCGGGACGGGCTGTTCACTCCACCAACAATGTGCTGGAGCGCTTCTTCATATAATTGTTCTGATTTGGTCCACTGCATTGTTTGATCCTCCTGTTTCCGCTGACTGCCTCTTTATATAGTAAACCGAGAAGACTCAAACTTCAATGCTATAGGTGTAAAGCGGGAGACGGATCGGTTTCTCCCATCATTGACGTGCCGATTCGAAAAAATCCGACAGGAAATCGTTTGTTTCCGTATGGGCGGAACTGACATCCAACTGTTGCCGACGGTCGATCGGCGAGTGGGCATTGATTTAGGACAAAAGCATTTTGCCGTTCTTTCCAAATCGGAGGCGGCGCCTAACGCAATGGCGTCAACAGACTGGAAAACAAAAAAGATGAAAATGGCGGCGATTCATGTATAATGCAACATAGGAGAAGGGCGCAAGCCGCCTTTTTCCTTTGACGCCAAGGAGAGGTCAGGAGGAGAACGATGAACGCGATTGAAGTAGAACATTTGCGCAAAGAATTTAAAGTGCACAAAAGCCGCTCCGGCCTTGTCGGAGCGTTTCGCGATTTATGGACGCGCCGTTATACGCTCGTTCGAGCGGTTGATGACATTTCGTTTGCTGTTAAGCAAGGGGAAATCGTCGGCTATATCGGCGAAAACGGCGCCGGCAAATCCACGACGATCAAAATGTTGACCGGCATTTTAACGCCAACGTCTGGGCGCATTGTCGTCAACGGGATGAATCCCCATAAAGAGCGCGAAAAATTCGTGCGCACGATCGGCGTCGTGTTCGGCCAGCGTTCGCAATTATGGTGGGACATCGCTGTTCAAGAGTCGTTCCGGCTGTTGAAAAAAGTGTACCGCGTCTCGGACGAGCAATATCGCCGCCATATGGCCGAGGTGATTGACATGCTTGAGATCGGCCCGCTGCTTGATAAGCCGGTGCGCAAGCTGTCGCTTGGCCAGCGGATGCGCTGTGAGCTTGCCGCCGCGCTCATTCACAACCCGCCGCTGTTGTTTTTGGATGAACCGACGATCGGCCTTGATGTGCTTGTCAAACTCAACATCCGCCAGTTTTTAAAGCAATTGAATGAACGGTATGGCACGACGATCCTGCTGACGACGCACGATATGTCAGACATTGAAGCGCTTTGCGAGCGGGTCATTATGCTCGATGAAGGGAAAATCATTTACGACGGGTCGCTTGAGCGCCTGAAAGAAAGATGGGGCCAAGGAAAACGGGTCGCCTTTACGTTTGCCGAAGCGGTGACGGCCGCTTTTTTGCAGCAGTTGACTGAAGGGTTGGATGTTGTTTGGAAAAAAGGTGAACAGCCAAACGTTTGGGTCTCGCACGTTCCATCAGGAGGCGTGCCGGAAGTTGTCAGTCGCGTCGCTGCCCGTTGTGCGTTAAATGACATCCATATTCACGAAGTGCCGACGGAGGAGATCATCCGCAATATTTATGAGGAAGGTGCGGTTCATGGGTAAGTATGTCGAAATGGTCCGCATCCGCTTTTTAATGATGCTCGCCTACCGGACAAACTATTACACTGGCATTTTGATTTACGCCATTAACATCGCAGCGTATTACTTCCTTTGGTCGGCTATTTATGGCGGCAAATCATCGATGCAAGGGATGTCGCTTGGGCAAATGACGACGTATGTCGCCATTTCCTGGCTGGCGCGGGCGTTTTATTTTAACAACCTTGACCGTGAAATCGCCATGGAAATCCGCGATGGAAAAGTAGCGATTGAACTGATCCGCCCGTACAGCTATTTAGGGATGAAAGCTGTGCAAGGGCTTGGCGAAGGGCTGTTTCGCCTTTTCTTTTTATCGCTGCCTGGGCTTTTGGTCGTATCGCTTTTTTTGCCGCTTCAGTTTCCGGGACACGCCAAAACGTGGCTGTCTTTCGGCTTGTCGCTTCTATTCAGCTTTATCATTTTTTCGGAGCTGAACTTGCTTGCGGGGGTTGTGACGTTCTTTACGTTCCGAAATGAAGGGTTGCTTAGGGCGAAGCGGTTTATCATCGACTTGTTTTCTGGGCTCATTTTGCCGCTTTCCTTTTATCCTGATTGGGCGCAACGGGCGATGATGTATTTCCCGTTTCAAGCCATCAGCTACATCCCAAGCATGATCATGACAGAAAGTTTTAAAGGTGCTGCTGTCCGTGATGGCCTGCTTCTGCAGGCAACGTGGTGCATCGTATTGCTTTTTCCGATTGGATGGTTATGGAGAGCGGCGAAAAAGCGTCTTGTTGTGCAAGGGGGGTAAACGTTGTTTTACGTATCGGTTTTTTTTCAATACATGGCGCAATATATGAAGACAAAGCTGCAATATCGAGCCGATTTGTTCGTGGAGTGGCTGTCTGACTTTATGGCTCAGGCG
>NZ_LDPD01000060.1:0-299 GCF_001026865.1 Geobacillus sp. ZGt-1
GCATAAAAATAGCCCTTGCTGGCGGATCTCCAGTAGAATGAAAGTGTCACCCAACATTCGAAAGGAGAGATCCCCCATGCAAGAGCACTTTCATTTTACTACAGATCCAGCCAAACTTCAAAAACAATATGCCGCTATTTTCTGTTTTGTTTCTGCCCAACTGTCGTTGATTCAAATGTATCTTCATCGCCGCAACCGTCACTTGGTCAAGCAAGAAGACGAAGTGGTCATGGCGGTTCACCTTTTGGGGAAGCTGCTGGGCTTTTCTTCCGAACGAGCCTGGCATCGTTTTGTCACGG
>NZ_LDPD01000061.1:0-283 GCF_001026865.1 Geobacillus sp. ZGt-1
AAAAGCAATGGTACTACGGTTTCAAGCTGCATCTTCAAGTGACCAATCAAGGGCTGGCCATGGGCTATGTCGTGACGGAAGCGTCCTGCCACGACGTCAAAGCCGCTGAAACGGTGATGACTCAAATCCCTCATCCCTACAACTTTGGGGACAAAGGGTACATCAGCCACGCTCTTCGAGAAAAGCTGTACGAAGAACACCAAGCCGCGTTCTGGACACCGTCTCGACACAATCAAAAGCACGGCCCATCCAAGGCATGGGAAGAATGGATCAGGAAAAAACG
>NZ_LDPD01000062.1:0-3418 GCF_001026865.1 Geobacillus sp. ZGt-1
CAGCGGTCGTCATCGCCTTTCCGACGCACGAAATTAAAAAAGTGCCAAAGCTTTTCAAAGTCATTTTCACGGAATCAACGACGCCGACGGTCGAACAACTGATTCCGCTGTTCGTCGATTGGGCGAATATCGCCCGCCGCGAAGGGCTGCTGGCGCTCGAGGCGAAATTGGACGACATTGACGACCCGTTTTTGCGCAACGGACTCAGCATGGCAATCGATGGGCAAACGCAAGAGTTCATCCGGGATGTCATGACAGAGGAAATCGTCGCCATGGAAGAGCGCCACGAAGCGAATGCCGCGATTTTTTCCCAAGCAGGCACGTACGCGCCGACGCTCGGGGTGCTTGGGGCCGTCATCGGCCTGATTGCCGCCCTTGGCAATATGGAAAACATCGCCGAGCTCGGCAAGGCGATCAGCGCCGCTTTTGTCGCCACGATGCTCGGCATTTTCACCGGCTATGTGCTTTGGCATCCGTTTGCCAACAAACTGCGGCGGAAATCGAAGGAAGAGGCGCGCGTGCGCTACATCATGATTGAAGGGGTGCTGTCCATTTTGGAAGGACAAGCCCCGCGCATGATCGAACAAAAACTCGCCTCATACTTGCCGGAAAACGAGCGGCGCCAAGCGCTGGTGCAAGGGGAAACGGCCAATGGCTAAGAAAAAAAAGAACAAGCATGACGACCATATGAGCGAGGCATGGCTGATTCCGTACGCGGATTTATTGACGCTATTGCTCGCCCTATTCATCGTCTTGTTTGCGAGCAGCCAAATCGACCAAAAGAAGTTTCAAGAAATTGCGCGCGCCTTTAGCACCGCCTTTGCCGGCGGAACGGGTGTTCTTGACTTTCAAAGCCCGATCGAGCCGATCACTCCACCGGCCCAAGACGAAGAAGGACGGCATCAAGCAAAGCAGCCTTCCCCAGCCGTAAACGGAAAGGAAAAAGAAGAATTAGGGCAAATCAAAGCGAAAATCGACAGCTACATCCACGACAACAAGCTGACGGGAAAACTGCAGACTTCCTTGACGGACGAAGGGCTCGCGATTACCATTTTGGATGATATTTTATTCGACTCCGGCAGCGCCGAAGTGCGCATGAAAGACCGGCGTCTTGCGGCGGAAATCTCCGCTTTGCTCGTCATGAACCCGCCGCGCAATATCATCATCAGCGGCCATACGGACAACGTGCCGATCCATAATGAGAAATTTGCTTCCAACTGGGAGCTGAGCGTCATGCGCGCCGTCAATTTCATGAAAGTGCTGCTTGAAAACAAGCAACTCGATCCGCGCTATTTCAGCGCCAAAGGGTATGGCGAATACAAGCCGATCGCCTCCAACGCCACCGCTGCCGGGCGGATGAAAAACCGGCGTGTCGAAATTTTAATTTTGCCGCGCACCGACGTCAATGATTCGTCCACATCCACTCAGTGACCGCCGCGCCTTCAGCGGGCGGTTTTCTTTAGCCGTCGCTTTGCCAAAACTCTCTTTTCCATGTCCAAACAGAAAAACCGGCGGTTCGCCGGTTTTTCCTCCTTCGTCCACAAAGACCTTTATTCGAAAAAATCAAAGCTTGATCGTCCATTTAATGACTCCGGCTTTGGCAAGCGCCTCAACCAAAATGACAACGACCGGCCCGACGAACAACCCGATAAAGCCAAGCAGCTGAAACCCCAGATAGACGCTGACGAGCGCGGCGAGCGGGGAAATGCCCAAATTGGTGGAAAACACTTTCGGCTCAATGATCCGGCGCACGACGGTGATGACGACAAACAGCACGATGAGCCCGATGCCAAGCGTATTGTTGCCGTTCGCCATGCTGATGAGCCCCCACGGAACAAGCACGGAACCCGTTCCTAAAATCGGCAAAATATCAACGACGACGATGACCAGCGCCATCAACGCCGCATAGTCGACCCCCAACACGAAAAGGCCAGCCAGCGCGAGGAAAAACGTAATTAAACTAAGCAAAAACTGCGCTTTTAAAAAGCCGATCCCCGCTTTGCTCAGCTGGGCGACGACCATCCCAAGCCGCTGTTCGGTCCGTTCGGACAAATAGCGGCGCATGCCTTGCTTCAGCTGCGGCAAATCGAGGCAAATGAGAAACAGTGCGATCAAATACACTAAAAAATGAATCAAAAACGCCGGAATGGCGGCAATATAATGGACGAGCGACTGCGTCAAGTTGGTCGCAAACGACAAAAGCATTTGCTCGACGGTATTGACGCCGCGTTCAAGCGAATCGATGATTTCCTGCGGAATGGAGCTGGAATACGACTGCCACGTTTGAATGAGGCGGTCGAGCACTTTCGTCGCTTCGTTTAGCACATAAGGCAGTTTTTGCGAGAGCGCCATCACTTGTTGCACAAAAATCACGACTAGAAAGTAAAGGGAAAGCCCAAGAATGATGATGAACAATGAAAAAATCACCGTGACGGCGTGCGCGCGCTTCAGCTTATAGTTTTCTTGCAATCGGCGGATGGACGGCTCGAGCAAAAGCGCGGTCGCAAGTGCGAAAAGAAGAGGCATGCTGTATGGCACAAGCCATAGCCCCACAGCGAATAGCAACGCAATGATAATCCAACGTTTCACGTTCGTCCCTCATTTTTCATAAAAATTTAGCCAAAAGATGGTTCATGTATAAATATAGCCGACAGCATGCGGACGGGCAACTATTTCATGCGCTCGTTTTCATCTGCAGCGCGGCGTCGTCGTTGCCAAACGATGTAAATCGCCGCCACCGCCACCCCCGCTGCAATAGCCGGTCGGACGTATGGCGCCGCCATCTCGTCAATTTGCCGCCATCGTTGGCCAAGCTGCTCTCCCAACCAAATAAACAAGATGGACCATGGGATGATGGCCAACACCGTGTAAATCGTAAACGGCAACCACTTCATCCGCGCAATGCCGGCGGGGATCGAAATCGCATGGCGGACAACGGGGATAAACCGGGCGCTGAAAATGACGCCGGGGCCAAATTTCGCAAACCAGCGTTCCGCCACATCCAAATGTTTTTTCTGGATCAATACATATTTCCCATACTGATCTAGAAACGGCCGTCCGCCATAGTAGCCCATCCAATACAAAAACAACTGCGCCACCGTGCCGCCTATTGTCCCAGCTGCCACGGCCCCAGCAAATGAGACATCCCCCCGCGCTACCAAATAACCGGCATAGGCCAACACGATCTCGCTGGGGATCACTTCCACCATCAAGGCGAGAGCGATGCCGACATAGCCTAAACTGGTCAAAAAGGAAAACATCGATTGAATGACTTCGTGCACCGTTTTTCCTCCTTGTCTTTCGCTTCCTTGTCCATTTTTTCATTATACTATACGTTCCTTGCCAACAAAACGGGAAAAGCGGCTGATCATTCAGCCGCTTTCACGAGTGTCGATGATCATCTATATAGATGCAATTT
>NZ_LDPD01000063.1:0-1607 GCF_001026865.1 Geobacillus sp. ZGt-1
TGGCCGCCTAAATATTTCGTCGCGCTATGGATGACGATATCGGCGCCAAGCTCAAGCGGCGTCTGAAAGTACGGAGTGGAAAACGTGTTATCGACGATCAATAGCAGCCCATGCGCACGGGCAATGGCGGCGGCGGCTTGCAAGTCAGTGATTTTCAACAGCGGGTTCGTCGGCGTTTCAATATAGATGGCTTTCGTATTCGGCCGGATGTGCGCCTCGATGTTGGCGACATCGCTCGTATCGACGAACGTCGCCTCAAGCCCGAACCGATTCAGCACGTTCGTCATGACGCGATACGTGCCGCCGTACACATCGTCAGTGAGCACTAGATGGTCGCCGCTTTGAAACAACATCATGACGGCCGTAATTGCCGCCATACCGGAAGCGAACGCAAAGCCGGCTTCGCCGCCCTCGAGATCAGCGATCAGCTTCTCAAGCGCCGCGCGCGTCGGGTTGCCGGTGCGCGAGTATTCAAACCCTTTATGCTTTCCAACTTCTTCTTGCTTATACGTACTCACTTGATAAATCGGGACCGACACCGCTCCAGTATGCGGATCCCCCGGAATGCCGCCATGAATGAGCATTGTTTTCCGCCTCATCGTTACCTCCCACCTTCATAAATGTGTTTGCTTAAATAGCGTTCGCTCCCGTCCGGAAAAATGACGACGATATTCGTCCCTGGCTTTGCCTTCTCTGCTTCCATCAAGGCGGCATGAAACGCGGCGCCGGACGAACTGCCGACCAAAAGCCCCTCCTGTCTCGCGAGTTCGCTGACGCGCCGGAACGCGTCATCGTCCGCGATCGTGTAGATGGCATCAAAATAATCCGGATCCATAAACGGCGGCAAAAACTCCATGCCGATCCCTTCCGTCCGATGCGGACCCGGCTTGCCGCCGCCTAAAATCGAGCCTTCCGGTTCCACGATGACCGTTTTAATGGCCGGGTTTTTTTCTTTTAAAAACGTCGCTGTCCCCATAAACGTGCCGCCGGAGCCGGCGCCGGCGACAAAAATGTCGATCTGTCCGTCCAAATCGTCCCACAGCTCCGGACCGAGCGTCTTGTAATACGTCCTTGGATTGGCCGGGTTTTGGAACTGCTGGGGGCAATAGGCGCCTGGAATCGTGCGGGCGAGCTCCTCCGCTTTGCGGATTGCTCCTTCCATTCCCTCTTCAGTCGGTGTATGAACGATTTGCGCCCCGAGCGCCTTCATCAGCTGTTGTTTTTCGATGCTGAATTTTTCCGGCACACAAAAAATGATGTTCACGTTTTTGCCGATCGCCGCCAGCGCCAGACCGATGCCGGTGTTGCCGGCCGTCGGCTCGATGATCGTGCCCCCCTCTTTCAGTTTTCCTGATGCAAACGCCTCGCGCAACAGCTCTTGTCCGAGCCGGTCTTTAATGCTTCCGCCAGGATTGAAGTATTCAAGCTTGGCGAACAGCCGAACGCCTTCCGGGAGGGGGAAGCGCGTAATTTCGACAACCGGCGTATGGCCGATCAACTCATGGATGCTTTTTGCTACGCGCATACAAGTCACTCCGTTTCTTCACGCTCAGTTTAGCAGCAAAACGGCGGTGTTCTGTTGTCTATATATATAGATGCAATTTAAA
>NZ_LDPD01000064.1:0-1207 GCF_001026865.1 Geobacillus sp. ZGt-1
ATAGACAAGCTGCTTTTTCGCTGCATCTTAATAGCGCTTCTGTTTCATAACGGAAAGCATCGACAAGACAAGTTCAGCCGAATGTTTCGCCGCCGTCTCCAAAAACTGTTCAAACGACACGTCCGACTCCTCACCAGCAATATCAGACAACGCCCGGATGATGACAAACGGCGTTCCAAATTGCACGCACACTTGGGCGATCGCCGCCGCTTCCATTTCGACGGCGCACAATTCCGGAAACTGACCGCGCACAAATTCGACTCGCTTTGGATCGTTCATAAACGAATCGCCGGTGGCGATCAAGCCGGTCACTGCCTGCAGGCCATCAAGCCGCGCCGCCGCCTGCTTGGCCGCCTCAACAAGCGCCTCATCCGCCCGGTAGCGCGCCGGCAGGCCAGGCACTTGCCCGTAAGCGTAGCCGAACGCGGTCACATCGACGTCATGATGGACGACTTCCTCGGAAATGACAAGATCTCCGACACGAAGCGAAGGCAAAAATCCGCCGGCCGAACCGGTATTGATCACGAAATCAGGGCGAAAGTGATCAAGCAGAAGCGTCGTTCCCATGGCGGCGTTCACTTTGCCGATCCCGGATTTCAACAACACCGCCTCCACGCCGTCAAGGCGCCCTTTGGAAAATTCGCACCCGGCGATGACCGTTTCCTCGCGCCCTTCCATGCGCGAACGCAAAATCGCCACTTCCTCTTCCATGGCTCCAATAATGGCTGCTTTCATCGTTCTCCCTCTTTCTATGTCGTTTGTTTCACCGCCTCCATCACCCAGACGAACGCGTTTTGCTGCGCAAAGGAGGCGGAAAAGCCATGCTTGGAAAACAGTGATGCCAATACGTCAAGCGTCGTATAATATTCGCGTTCCAAATCGTCGGCCAAATCGTGGAAGCCGCGCGCTCGGGCTTCCTCAATCGCCTGGCGGAACGCCTCTTTGTCGCGAAACGCCGTATCGGCAAACACTATTTTACCACCCGGATGGAGCAATTGACTATATTTGGCCAGCGCTTCGTCTTTTTCCGCATCCGTCAAATGATGAAACGCATACGTGCTGGCGATCGTGTCGATCGGCTCCGGCGGTGTCGGAAATTGCAAAAAATCGCCGTCCAGAATGACCGCTCGCCCGCTGAGCTTTTCCGCCGCTTTTTTCCTCATCGGCGCCGATGGCTCGATCCCGTACACCTGCTTGCCGCGCTCAA
>NZ_LDPD01000065.1:0-1134 GCF_001026865.1 Geobacillus sp. ZGt-1
CACCTGCTTGCCGCGCTCAAGCAGCTTTTTCGTCAAGTTGCCTGTGCCGACGCCAAACTCGAGCACGACTTGGCCGGCTTTGTCGGCGACCGTGCTTAAAATGCGGTCATAACCGGCAAACACGTCTCGATATTGCTCATCGTATCCTTCGACCGATCGGTCATACGATTCCGCCCATTGCTCAAACAAGTCAAGAAACTCTCTGCCCATATGGTCACACCCCAAAAAAAGTTTATAATTCCTATAAATATAGTATGTTTTTTTCGTATTGCCTGCTCTTACTGTAGCATATGTTTTTCCCTTGTTCAACGATCATGTTCGTTCGTATTGTTCCCCCTTGTACTCCGGTGGATGAGGGCGGGAAAATTTGCTACACTGACAATGGAAAGGAGGAAGAACGATGCCGAACATTTCTCTTGATTTGATCGAGGACAAAATCGAATTTTTTGAAGCGGACGACTTGCGGACGCTCGAGAAAAAAATCAACGAACAAATTGAACATAACAAGGCGCTCTTGCTTTCCGTCCATCATGTATCCCATCAAATGCACGTCATGGAAAACGGAAAGCGGTGGTACAGCGCAGTCGTTCATTTCAAAGCGAAAAAATAACAGGCGCCCTTCGTTTTTGGGCGCCTGTGTATTTTTCCGCCGCTAATGAACCGCCATCGTTTCACTGATGCCGCCAAAGTTTCGAATATCTCCGCTTCCCCTCATCATGCCGCTTATGGCTTTTGCTTCAACTTTTGCACTTTCGTCGGCTTCCAGCCTTCGTTCGTCACCCATTCAATGTACACTTTGTAATGGGCGATTTGATCTTTCGTCGAAATCGTCGCGACTGCTTTGTTCGGCCCGTTGTTGCCGATGAACCAAACGATCATCTCCTCCGGGGCGATGCCGGTCGCATAGCTGACGGCATCGAGCATTTCCTTCCAGTCGACCGAATCTTTCTTAAACACCGTTTCATGCGGCTCCGTTTGCGTCGTACCGATCGGCTGCCATGCCGGGTTGACGATTTCTTTTTCAACGTTGGACCCCGGCGGGCCCGGCGTTTCTGTCATGCCCGCTTCGCTCGTTTCATCGGTGGAAGCAGCATCTTCTTCCTCGGCGGGCGTTTCGGCTTCCGCCGGCGCCGC
>NZ_LDPD01000066.1:0-1881 GCF_001026865.1 Geobacillus sp. ZGt-1
TCGGCTTCCGCCGGCGCCGCCGCTTCGCCTGTTTCCACTTCCACCCGCTTCGCATTGGCCGCTTCTGTTTTGGCTTCGCGATCAACCGCCTTCTCGCTCGGTTGATCGCCAAACAGCAAGTTCCCGCCGACAATCAAAATGAGCAGCACGACAACGGCAATGGCTCCATTGAGCCAACGGTTGATTCTCCGCCGCTTGGCGCGGGCGGCAAAGCGTGTCCCCATTTGCGCCACCGTCTCCTCTCCCTTCTTTGGATGATGTTCGTGCTGGAAACATGGATTCCCCTTACATTTGGTTCGTCACTTCACTTCATTTTTGGCGTGGTCATAAGCATAAAGCGCCTCGACTGCGGCGGCGAACACATCATTCGTCGAGGCCCGCCCGCTCGGGCAGTCGAGCTCAACGACAGCGAGGGCGTATTTCGGGCGGTCGGCTGGAAAATAGCCAGCAAACCATTTATTAATGAATTCAGCACCGCCGTCCATTTTTCCTGTCTCCGCCGTCCCGGATTTGCCGGCGACCGGATACGGCAGCGAACGGAAGCGGCGGCCGGTGCCATCCTCTTTGGTGACAACGCTGCGCAAAAGCCGCTGCAGCTCTTCGGCCGTCTGCGGCGCGATCGGCGCCATGTCTGAAGCCGGTTGAGGCGGAAACGAAAAGAGGGTCGCACCGTTTTTATACAGCACTTTGTCAACGGCCCGCACCTGAAGCGCTTCGCCGCCGCGGGCGATGGTCGCCATCATGTTGGCGACGCCAAGCGGCGAGACGCGTACATTTTTTTGCCCGATCGCCGTTTGCGCCACCGCAAGCGGCACCCTCTTGTCGCGCGGATCATGCCAAATCGTTCCTTTCTGCTCCTCCGGGAACTGACGGAAATGCTCTTCATGGTACACCGCCCCTTCCCAGCCGGCCGTCGGATACAGCCCAAGCTTTCTCGCATACGTTTCAAACGCATCGGGATCGTGCTCGATCAACTGCTTGCCGAGCGTGGCGAAAGCATTGTTGCAACTGACGGCAAAGCTGTCCGCTAAATCAAGCATGCCGTAATCATGCTCCTCATCGCGGGTTTTGCCGTCAATTTTTCGGCTGCAGTCAAACGTTGTCTCAAGCGAGGCGAGCCCCTCATCAAGCGCCGCGGCCGCAATGACTGTTTTAAAAATCGAGCCAGGGATTTGCGGCAACACTATTTGGTTTTCCGCCCCGCGGTTTTTGTACGGATCACGCGGATCCATGTTTGGGCGGCTGACCATGGCGAGCACACTGTTTGTGTCAATATCCAGCAAAACGAGACCGCCTTTTTTCAACCCGTATCGGTCAACGATCTGCTCCATCTCTTGCTGCAAGTCACGGTCAAGCGTCGTTTGCACGGTGACGGGATAAAACGGGTTGCCCGTATCGCTGTATTTGACATCGAGCCCAAACAGCGGCCGCCCTTCGGCGTCAACGTGATAAAGCAGCTTCGTTTCGCCGTCGGCGAGCAAAAACTCATCAAACGCCTTCTCAAGTCCTTGAATGCCCACTTCGGTCTTTGGCGGCAGCGGCCGTTTTGGATAACGCTTCTTGATGAGCTCCTGATCTGGGCGGGTGAAGCCAAGCAAATGCGGAGCGTACACCACCTCAAGAGAGTATTGTTTATTGACAGCTAAGACGCCCGGAATGCGCAAATCGTTAATTTGCTTCATTTGCTGGGCGCTCAAGGCGAGCGGCTCTCCATCCTTCTCTAAGACGAACGGACCGTCCGCCTGCTCAAGCTGGCGGCGGATCTCTTCTTTAGAGACGCCGGTGATGCGGGCGACTTGTTCCATCGGCCATTTCATCGTCGTTAAAAACGGGAATAAGACAAGCAACGGCACGTATCGCTTCGTGAGCGGCGCGCCATTT
>NZ_LDPD01000067.1:0-607 GCF_001026865.1 Geobacillus sp. ZGt-1
ACAAAATGCCTCTCGACCCTTGATACAAAAGGGACGGGAGGCATTTGAGCACACTTCGGGCGTGTATCTAGGGGCGATGATGGATGCCTAGGATCTTCGGAGGAGGTTCCAGCCCTAGAGCCGCAAAGAGTTGCGCTTGTTTGGCCGTCAGCTCGGTTCGTTGATCAAGGTCTCCGTTTTTGAAGAAAAATGTCCAAGCATAAGACGCTCGCATTCGTCCCTTACTTTCGGCCACGATTCATGAGTCAGGAGAAAGGATCGCGAAATGCTTTTGGCCAGACGCTCCAAGACGGCGCGATCCACTTCATCTTCGCGACCGAACGAATCCATCACCTTCGCTTTCGCCTATTTGGCCTTTGGATCCCATTCATTATGAGCAAGCTGGAGATACGCCACGATCGTTCCATCTTTATTTTTGCGTGTTACTTTCCGCATGTACATGCCTATATTATAAACGATATTTGGCTATTTTAAAAGGTTAATTTGTCAAGTCGTGTGCCTATGAAATTCAGCGTTTTTTTCTAGGATTCACATCGTGAAATCCTTGATATTACAGCATTTTGACCATTTGCATTTGCCTAAAATGGCCTCAAAACTGTCGAACTCG
>NZ_LDPD01000068.1:0-313 GCF_001026865.1 Geobacillus sp. ZGt-1
CAAAATTGCAACTTATATATATAATTTCAGATTGAAAAATCGACATAAGTAAGGTGTTTAAGTTAGGCAAAAGAGCGATTAAGACGTTTTATATATGTCGGCAAATCAATCTGGATTTATATAGCACAATTTTCCCTAAATTATAATATTTTTTGAGGTTATTTTGGCTCTTCACCACAAAGTGTACTTGACAAAGAAAGACGATTATGATAGAGAAAATCAAAACAGCATTTTTCCTTTTTATACCACACGTCTCTTTGAGCAACATTGCTATCATGTTTGTCTTTAAAAGTCAAGTACATCTTTTGGTGAT
>NZ_LDPD01000069.1:0-1122 GCF_001026865.1 Geobacillus sp. ZGt-1
AGGTGATCGGTTATCGCTTTTTCAACCTTTCAGCAATTTTATCAATCAGTTCGTCTTCCGTCAGCGCCGCCACCGGACGGTTGTTGACGAAAGCAAACGTCTTTTTCCGCCCTGGGCCGCAATACGACTGGCAGCCGATTTTGATGACCGCATCCGGATCCAGCTTTTTGAGGCGCGGAATCAATGTTTTTAAATTCGGCGCCTTGCAGTCGTCGCAAACGCGAAACTCATTCGCCATCACTCGTCATCCCTTTCCGCAGCGTTTGCTTTGTGTATTCTACCGCTTTCGTGAGAAAATTGCAAGTTGGCATGCTTTCACCCTTGTAATTTGCCAATCCCATAAACTTGCAACGTATAATTTTTTTCCTTTTGGTCCACCCTTTTACTAGCATGGGAAAAAGGAGTGGAGAACAATGAAACAACGGCAAGACGCTTGGACGGAAGAAGACGATTTATTGTTGGCAGAGACCGTATTGCGCCATGTGCGTGAAGGGAGCACCCAGCTGAACGCGTTTGAAGAAGTCGGCGACAAGCTAAATCGGACATCGGCCGCCTGTGGCTTTCGCTGGAATGCCGTCGTCCGCCATCAGTACGAAGAAGCGCTGCAGCTGGCGAAAAAGCAGCGAAAAGAGCGGCTGCGGCTGCTGGCCAAACAAGGCGGCGCGAAAAAGCGGCGCCTGTATGAACCACCGATGCCGTCATTGGAGGAGTTGGGCGATGTGATGCAGCTGCCAGCTGTCGTCCCATCCTCTCCGCCGCAACAAGTGACGCTTGATCAAGTGATCGCTTTTTTAAAAACGTTCCAATCCCATGAGCGGAAACGGGAGGCGCTGATCAAAGAAAACGAGCGGCTGCGCCGCGAAATTGACGAACTAAAGCAAAAAAATAAAGAACTTGAAGAAAAGGTTGCTAAATTAGAAGAAAATTCGTCGACCGTCCAAGAAGATTTTGAGACGCTCGTGAAAATCATCAACCGAGCGCGCAAAATGGTGTTAAAAGAGGAAGAAGAGCGGGGGCTGACCTTCCGTATGGACCCGAACGGAAACTTAGAGAAAATCGCCGAGTAACGAAAAAGGATGCCGGGTGAAAAGCCGGGCTGATCCCAAAACGCACTCGCGTTTT
>NZ_LDPD01000007.1:0-89 GCF_001026865.1 Geobacillus sp. ZGt-1
TCTAGTTTTGAGGGAATGAAAAAGTCTTGACAACAGGTCAACTTTCCTTATAATAAGACTTGTCCATTGTTGCCTAGTGGCTATGGCGG
>NZ_LDPD01000007.1:386-457 GCF_001026865.1 Geobacillus sp. ZGt-1
TTGTAGAGGAAGAGGCAACGAACAACAACACTAAAAGCATTGTGAAAATCAACTTACTTTCTCATCATCGC
>NZ_LDPD01000007.1:740-1061 GCF_001026865.1 Geobacillus sp. ZGt-1
TCCCGTCGGGACCGCCATTGTTCCAAAATCACGAAAAATATGGTATGGCTCGGTAGCTCAGTCGGTAGAGCAAAGGACTGAAAATCCTTGTGTCGGCGGTTCGATTCCGTCCCGAGCCACCANNNNTATCATAGTTCCGAAAGAAGGTTCCCGCTTCATGCAAAGCTAAGTGGGAGTAGTTCACAGACATGTCAGATGTTCAAACCACCCCGGCTTAGTTCAATGGGTAGCGACGAACATTCGCATCGTCGAGTCTGTTGCGAGTTGCCTCGACGCACAAGGCTTCCTTGAATGAGCTTGAAGAGGAAGAGGCACAACCAG
>NZ_LDPD01000007.1:1297-1382 GCF_001026865.1 Geobacillus sp. ZGt-1
TTCAAGTCCTGCAGCCGGCATTCTTATTCCTTAATAACCCCTTAAGCCATTAAGGCGGCAACCGCGAGCCATTAGCTCAGTAACG
>NZ_LDPD01000007.1:1668-1750 GCF_001026865.1 Geobacillus sp. ZGt-1
GGCGGAATTGGCAGACGCACAGGACTTAAAATCCTGGGGTAGGTAACTACCGTGCCGGTTCGAGTCCGGCCCTCGGCACTTG
>NZ_LDPD01000007.1:2060-2261 GCF_001026865.1 Geobacillus sp. ZGt-1
GATCCCCTCCACCGCCACCATTATCGGACCTTTAGCTCAGCTGGTTAGAGCAGACGGCTCATAACCGTCCGGTCGTAGGTTCGAGTCCTACAAGGTCCACCATTATTATTGTTGCTTTTTTGGAGGAGTACCCAAGTGGTTGAAGGGGTCGGTCTTGAAAACCGAGAGGCGCCGCAAGGCGCGCGGGGGTTCGAATCCCTC
>NZ_LDPD01000007.1:2340-2445 GCF_001026865.1 Geobacillus sp. ZGt-1
CGAGTTGTCCCGACGCATCCCACTTCTTTGAATAAGCTTGCAGAGGAAGGGACACCGAGCATTTGACTTCCTCGAATTAGCTGGGAGAGGAAGAGGCACAACTAG
>NZ_LDPD01000007.1:2874-2973 GCF_001026865.1 Geobacillus sp. ZGt-1
CCCCGACGCATCTGGCTTCTGTGAATCAGCTGGTAGAGGAAGGGGCATGGAAGCAGCGTGGCGGATGTTCAACTAAATGATATGCGGGTGTAGTTTAGT
>NZ_LDPD01000007.1:3090-3214 GCF_001026865.1 Geobacillus sp. ZGt-1
CAAGTCCACTTAGGCCCATTATTTTCCATTGAATATTTTTGGGTCATTCGCTATAATAATGGGCGAACAATGCCCCATCGTTCCACAGCAAAATCGGAGCGACGAGCTTCACATCTTCGAATTC
>NZ_LDPD01000007.1:3242-3329 GCF_001026865.1 Geobacillus sp. ZGt-1
TCCTTGAATTAGCTGGCAGAGGAAGAGGCAACGAGCACATTTGGAAGATGAGCATAACATATAGTTATTCATCATTCCGCAATAGCT
>NZ_LDPD01000007.1:3551-3788 GCF_001026865.1 Geobacillus sp. ZGt-1
GAATCCCGTACGGGTCACTGGTTGCTGGCACCAGAGATTCTGGTGCCCTTTTGTACAATTTCTTTTGTCGATTTTTGCGTTTTTTTCTTGCGATGCGTGTGGAAGTCTGTTATAATATCTCTCGTTAGCTTTAAAATTACGTTATGATTGTTGGGGACAACGCAGTGTTTCGTTTCGTTAAAGAACGAGGCATTGCGTTTTTTTCTTTATCACCCTAAACCGAGAAGACCCCCACTT
>NZ_LDPD01000007.1:3793-13670 GCF_001026865.1 Geobacillus sp. ZGt-1
CGTGAGCGTAGGTGGGAGAGAGTTCAAGTAGGGAGGGAGTCCCCCGTTTCCAACAGCAGGAAAGTGGGGGGAAGATCAAATGAACAATTGGGCGTCGGCTTCGCCGCCATGAATTTGCACAAACATCGTTTGGATGGCTTGAAGCTGGCGCTTGGCGGTTTCTTCTGGCGTTGATGGGAGAAAGTAAACGATTTGCAAAGCGTTTTTCGTTTCTCTCGTCACGGCGGTCCGCTCCGAATCGACGATCGGACTGCCAAACGGCCCTCGTTCATCTTTGCTGACGAGTTTGTTGGCAAAGTTGACTGTGCGGCCGTTTAACGCGATGTATTCATCTTGTTCCGTGCCGATCGTGAGCGTCACTGTCCCGTTGATGCGGTCTAGATCATAGATGCCGAGCGGAATTTTATAATAGAGTGAAAAAAAGTTGTTTATGTCCGCCGCTGAATGGATAGGCGGAATGAAGCTTTTTTTCTGGATGCGTCGGTACAGGCTTTCACTTGACGGTCGATAGCGGCTTGGGTCCGTTCCGATTTGTTTGAAAGTACGGCGCCATTCGACCATCTCAGGGATGTCGGCAATCGACTTTTCCTGCAGCTCGATGTAAAGAGATTCTTGAAACAGCTCAAGCCTCCCCCTTAACATTTGCGGTGAATCGCTGACCTCGATATGATGATAGCGGATGACGCCGAATTTACCAGAAGGAAGGCGTTGCTTTAGTTGTTCTGATATCACGCATTTCATCTTGATCACCTCGGATTTCATTTTACCATATATGACGAAAGGAGGGAAAACGATGGATGTTATGGCATTAAAGCAGGAAGTCATTGAGTACAGTCGGTCAATCGGCATTGATAAAATCGGATTTGCGAGCGCTGATCCGTTTGTTGAATTAAAGGAACGGCTGCGCCGCCAGCAGGAGCTCGGCTATCAGTCCGGTTTTGAGGAACCAGATATTGAGAAACGGACGAATCCTTCATTGCTTCTTCCGGAAGCAAAATCGATTATTGCCATTGCTCTTGCCTATCCGTCTAAAATGAAAAATGCGCCGCGGGGGACAAAGACGGAACGGCGCGGCGTTTTTTGCCGCGCTTCATGGGGAAAGGACTACCACGATGTGTTGCGGGAACGTTTGCAGCAGCTCGAGGAGTTTTTGCTGGCCAAAGTGCCCCATGCCCGCGTTCGCTCGATGGTGGATACCGGAGAGCTCGCTGATCGGGCGGTGGCGGAACGAGCAGGGATCGGTTGGAGCGGCAAGAACTGCTCTATTATTACACCGGAGTTTGGATCGTATGTGTATTTGGGAGAAATGATTACGAATATTCCATTTCCCCCTGATGAACCGGTTGAAAACCGATGCGGCACGTGCACGAAATGCATTGATGCCTGCCCGACCGGGGCGCTTGTGCAAGGGGGGCAACTGAACGCACAGCGGTGCCTTTCCTTTTTAACGCAAACGAAAGGCTTTTTAGCCGACGAGTTTCGGGAGAAAATCGGGAACCGGCTGTACGGCTGCGATACATGCCAGCAAGTCTGCCCGGAAAATAAGGGGAAAGACTTTCATTTGCATCCAGAATTCGAGCCGGATCCGGAAGCGGTAAAGCCGAAGCTCATCCCGCTGCTTCAGATGAGCAACCGTGAATTTAAAGAAACATTTGGGGCCATGGCGGGTTCATGGCGTGGGAAAAAGCCGATTCAGCGCAATGCCATTCTGGCGCTCGCCCATTACAAAGACCAAACCGCGGTGCCGCACTTACTGCGTTTGTTGAAAGAGGATAGCCGTCCCGTCATCCGCGGGACGGCGGCGTGGGCGCTCGGGAAAATCGGGGATCCAAGCGCTAAGCCTTACTTGGAGGCCGCGCGGCAAACGGAGGCGGATGCCGATGTGATCGCTGAGATTGAAAAAGGACTGAAACTGTTGGCTGAGGCAAAGGAATAGGGAAAAAAACGCAGCTTCCCCACATAAGGTAGTAACAAAAACGAAAGTGGTGGAAAGCAGCATGAAAAAACAGTTGCGCGCGTGGTTGGATGAGCGAGCCCGCTCGTTTGTGTCGGAAAGCAATATCCGAAGCGAAGAGGCGGCAAGAAAGCAACGGCTTTGCCAAAAGCGCGGTGCGGAGATCGTCCGTTGCACGATCCGGGGACAAATTGTCGGCAGGCAGACCATCGAGCGGGAAGCGAAAGTTATGTATATTGCCCACCATCAATTTTTAATTAAGCAAAGGGGTTCACTATATATAGAAGAACAGGTTGAGGAGCGATGCGCCTGTTTTGTTCGCGGTGAGCTTGTAACTGATGAACCGATCAACCGGTTGGGGAGGGATATGGAGGCGCCGCGCGTCGAACGAGAGCAATGGACGGGGGAGCGTCTTTCTTACCAGTATGACCGCGCCCGGGCGGTGCGGTATGCGGAAACGTGGTGGAATCGGCATAACCCGGTGTTTCCGTCGTTTCCGGTGGATTGCACGAATTTTGTCTCTCAATGCTTGTATGCAGGCGGGGCGCCGATGACGGGCTATCCGAACCGGGCGAGGGGATGGTGGTGTCAAAACGGAAGTTGGAGTTACAGCTGGGCTGTGGCCCATGCTTTTCGTTGGTATTTGAGCGGGTCGCGCATCGGCTTGCAGGCGGTGGAAGTGGCGGAGCCGGAGCAATTGATGGCAGGTGATGTCATCTGTTATGATTTTCAAGGGGACGGACGCTTCGACCACTCAACGATTGTGGTGGCGAAAGATCAGAACGGGATGCCGCTTGTGAACGCCCATACGACAAACAGCCGAATGCGCTATTGGTCGTATGAAGATTCAAGCGCCTATACGCCGAACATTCGCTATAAGTTTTTTCACATCATCGATCGCAAATAAACGTTGCTGAGGTGAAGGAAATGCCGCTTCATGTAGTGCTATACCAGCCAGAAATTCCAGCCAATACTGGAAACATCGCTCGTACGTGCGCAGCAACCGATACGTCGCTCCATTTGATCCGCCCGCTCGGTTTTTCTACGGATGATAAAATGTTAAAGCGCGCCGGGCTTGATTATTGGCCGTATGTCAATATTTCGTATTATGACTCGCTTGACGAACTATTCGCCCGCTTTCCGGAAGGGGAGTTTTATTTCATTACGAAATTCGGGCGCCGGTATTATGATTCGTTTGATTTCAGCGATACAGAAAAACATATTTTCTTTGTGTTCGGCCGTGAAACGACCGGACTGCCGAAGGAGCTGCTTGAGGCCAATATGGACCGTTGCCTTCGCATCCCGATGAATGACAAAGTGCGCTCGTTAAACTTGTCGAACACGGCGGCCATTTTAGTGTACGAAGCGTTGCGCCAACAACGGTTTTATGGGTTGTCATAAACAAAAAAACGACCTTCGCTCTGGAGGTCGTTTTTTTGGTCTTATTGTCTGACGCCTGGTTTGTCTTCATAGCCAGCGGTGAAAATGGCCGTCAAAAACGCAATGATAACCCCTAGCACAAGCAAAGTGCGCATCGTTTGTTCCTCCTTCATAATGAAAGTGGCAGGCGTTTCCCCTTTTATTATAGCGAATATGGCCAAGCATGTGAATGACCGCAGTTGGTTGTTAGGAGACAAAATTTTTTTTTGCGGCGAATGATACGGGACATCCTCGCATAAATTGTAATAATCTTGCTGTTAGACATCCAAGGGTGAGGAGGTCCTTTATGGATATTTTGCAAAAAATCGCCCGGTATCGGGAAGAAGAAGAAAAGTTGAAATGGGAAGGAACGTTTGCTGAGTATTTAAAGATTTTAAAAGAAAAGCCGTGGGTGGCCCAGTCGGCTCATTCGCGTGTTTATAATATGATCAAAGATGCTGGGGTCGAAGAGGTGAATGGGCGGAAACGATATAAGTTTTTCAGCCAGCACCTGTTCGGGCTTGAGGAGGCGCTTGAGCGGCTCGTTGAGGAATATTTCCACCCGGCGGCGAAGCGGCTTGATGTGCGGAAACGGATTTTGCTGCTGATGGGGCCAGTTGGCGGCGGGAAGTCGACGCTTGTGACTTTGCTAAAGCGTGGGCTTGAAGAGTATTCAAAAACAGAGCGCGGCGCGGTGTATGCCATTAAAGGGTGCCCGATGCATGAAGATCCGCTTCACCTCATTCCTCACCATTTGCGCGACGATTTTTACCGCGAATACGGCATTCGCATCGAAGGCGAGCTGTCGCCGCTCAATATGATGCGGCTTGAGAAAGAGTACGGCGGACGCATTGAAGACGTGCTAGTGGAGCGCATTTTCTTCTCGGAAAACCGCCGCGTCGGCATCGGGACGTTCAGTCCGTCTGATCCAAAATCGCAAGACATCGCCGATTTAACGGGAAGCATCGATTTTTCAACGATCGCGGAATACGGCTCCGAGTCCGACCCGCGCGCGTACCGGTTTGACGGCGAGCTGAACAAAGCCAACCGCGGGATTATGGAATTTCAAGAGATGTTAAAGTGCGATGAAAAATTTCTTTGGCATTTGCTGTCGCTGACGCAAGAAGGCAATTTCAAGGCTGGGCGGTTTGCTTTAATCAGCGCCGACGAATTGATTATCGCTCATACGAACGAAACGGAATATCGGTCGTTCATCGCCAACAAAAAGAACGAGGCGCTCCATTCGCGCATCATCGTCATGCCGATTCCATACAACTTGCGCGTCTCGGAAGAAGAGCGCATTTACGAAAAAATGATCCGCGAAAGCGATGTCGCCGACGTGCATATCGCTCCACATACGTTGCGGATTGCGGCCATGTTTACGATTTTGACGCGGTTGAAAGAATCGAAGCGGCCGGATGTGGATTTATTGAAGAAAATGCGCTTGTATGATGGCGAAATGATCGAAGGATTCAGCGAGGTCGATGTGGAGGAGCTGAAAAAGGAGCATCCGGACGAGGGGATGAGCGGCATCGACCCACGCTATGTCATCAACCGCATTTCTGCCTGCATCATTCGCAAAGGAGTGCCGTCGATCAATGCGCTTGACGTGCTTCGTTCGTTGAAAGAAGGGTTGGATCAGCATCCGTCGATCACGAAGGAAGACCGCGAGCGGTACTTGAACTTCATTTCGCTTGTGCGTAAAGAATATGACGAAATCGCCAAACAAGAAGTGCAAAAGGCGTTCGTCTATTCGTATGAAGAGTCGGCGAAAACGTTGATGGATAACTATTTGGACAACGTCGAGGCGTACTGCAACAAGACGAAACTGCGCGATCCGCTCACTGGCGAGGAAATGAATCCGGATGAAAAGCTGATGCGCTCGATCGAGGAACAAATCGGCATTTCCGAAAATGCGAAAAAAGCGTTTCGTGAAGAAATTTTAATCCGCATTTCCGCCTATGCGCGCAAAGGGCAGCGATTTGATTACAACTCGCATGAACGGCTGCGCGAGGCAATCCAGAAAAAACTGTTCGCTGATCTAAAAGATATTGTGAAAATTACAACGTCGACGAAAACACCGGATGAGCAGCAGTTGAAAAAAATTAACGAAGTCGTCGCCCGCCTCATTGATGAATACGGGTACAACTCCACGTCAGCCAACGAATTGCTCCGCTATGTCGGCAGCTTGTTGAACCGCTAGGCATGCCTCAAGCGCTGAGGCATGCTTTTTTTATCCTCCTCCTCTGTCTGACCGAGTTGCACAGGGAGGGTCGAGCAAAGACGACGCAGCGAGCTTCGCTAAAAGGAAGAGAACAAGAGGGCGCGAAGCTGATAATCGGGCTTGTCTACTTTTCTATTTTCCTCATTCATTGGTCAATTATTTTGAATTTTTGCATACGATAAAATAAACCAACTTGGCATAGTGATGGCCCGTTTTGATGACGCCAACATAAGTATATGCGGGAAAGCGAAAAGTGTGAAAATGATTTTTTCAAAGGAGGGGAAAACATGAAGGGGAATTTTGTTGTATCGAAGGAAGACTGGTCCCTCCACCGCAAAGGATATGATGATCAAAAGCGCCATCAAGAAAAAGTGAAGGAAGCGATCAAAAACAATTTGCCCGACTTAATTACGGAAGAAAGCATTATCATGTCCAACGGGCGCGATGTGATTAAAATTCCGATCCGCTCGCTCGATGAATACAAAATCCGCTACAATTATGAGAAAAACAAACACGTCGGCCAAGGAAATGGAGACAGCCAAGTCGGTGATGTGGTGGCCCGAGACGGAAGCGGGGAGGGGCAGGGGCCAGGAAAAGGCCAAGGTGCTGGCGATTTGCCGGGCCAAGATTATTACGAAGCTGAAGTGTCGCTGATGGAGATTGAGGAAGCGTTCTTTAGCCAATTGGAGCTGCCCAACTTGCAACGAAAAGAGCTGGATCAAAATGTAACCCAACATATCGAATTTAACGACATCCGCCGCACCGGGCTGATGGGGAATATCGATAAGAAGCGGACGATGCTCGCTGCCTTCAAGCGCAATGCCATGAACGGCAAACCAGGCTTTTATCCGATTTACCGTGAAGATTTGAAGTTTAAAACGTGGAACGAAGTCGTCAAACCAGAATCGAAGGCGGTCGTCTTGGCGATGATGGACACAAGCGGATCGATGGGCATGTGGGAAAAATATATGGCACGCAGCTTTTTCTTCTGGATGACCCGCTTTTTGCGCACGAAATACGAAACAGTGGACATCGCCTTTATCGCCCATCATACGGAAGCAAAAGTCGTCAGTGAGGAGGAGTTTTTCACGAAAGGGGAAAGCGGTGGAACGATTTGCTCATCAGCCTACCGCAAGGCGCTTGAACTCATTGAGACAAAATATCCACCGTCGCGCTACAACATTTATCCGTTCCACTTCTCGGACGGCGACAACCTGACATCGGACAATGCCCGCTGCGTGAAGCTTGTTCAGGAGCTGATGAAAGTATCGAACATGTTTGGGTATGGGGAAGTCAACCAGTACAACCGTTCACCCTCTACCCTCATGCGAGCATACGGCAACATGAAACACGAGAAATTCAGGTACTATATTTTAAAGCAAAAGTCCGATGTGTTCCAGGCATTGAAACATTTCTTTTCCGCAGAAAAAAAAGGAGGCCGTCGCCTCTAGATCCTAGATCCTAGGATAAAGCTGAATGGTAAACTGGTCTTTCTTCGTCCATTCCGGTTTTCTTAGGTATGTCGCTTTCTCAAGCACCGACTTGAGAAGGCGATTTTTCTTTTCTACGTCATCTGTGAGGCGATAGGCGTCGAGCACCTTCTTGACTGTCGGGATGTATTCGTTGATGTTCTTTTCTTTCAGCTGCTCCTTGTCGATTTCCTCCCGTAGTTGATCGATTTTCTCTTGGGTTTTCTTGATCCGGCTGACGATCGTTTGCTGGCGCTCAAGGAACGTCTCGATCGTATAGACGCCTCGCTCTAGCAAGTCGTGCAGGGCGTCCTTTTGTTTGTGGAGCTCTCGGAGCTCTTTTTCTTTTTTCTCAATGGCCTTTTGCTTTAGCGGGATGACTGAACGCTGCTCTTTCCGTGCGAACGTATCCTCTTGCACCTCGAACTGATCGACGAACTCGGCGAGAGATTGCAAGATTTTCTCCTCAACGAGCGGCAGCAGCGCTCCCTTTTGCACACCTTTGCATTTCGGATTTGGGCAACGCACAAGCGGATGAGGGCGGTCTTTACGCGGCTGATACCACATCGTATAGCCACAGACTTCGCATTTCAGCAATCCAGCCAGCGGGTTGGCTAACGGTTTGCTTTCCACCGTAGAGGGGCGCCATCGGCTCCGATACGCTTTGTTGGCGGCTTCCCAGAGCTCCTTAGACACAAGGGGTTCATGGGCGTTCTCTTTGACATACCAGCGCTCTCTCGGCATTTTCTTGCGCTTATACCTGCCGTTTTGTTTAATGTATTTCACCTTGCCCCAGATGATGTGGCCGAGATACACCTCATTTTTGATTATGGCGCTGATCGTTGAAGGAGACCAAAAGGCACGCTTTTCATCGGGCGGCTTTACGCCAAGTCGATCCAACTCAGCGGCAATGGCCTGGCGTCCGTGTCCATCACGCACCATCTCGAATATTTTCACCACGACCCATGACGTTTCCGGATCAGGGTAGAGCTTGAGTTGTTCGTCGCGAAGATAGCCATACGGGGGCTTTTTTGAGATGGAACGGCCTTTCGCAGCCGAGTCACGCCGGCCACCTTGGAGGCGCTTCGTAATGACTTTGAGCTCTTCGCGTGACACGATGGACTTTACTCCGAAAACGAGCTCCCATGTCTCGCTTTCCGGGTCATAGACTTCCGTCGGGGTGATGATTTTCGTTCCCGAATAGCGAAAGGCGCGGTCTAGAATCCCCTGATCGAGCATATCCCCACGGCCGAGGCGGTCAATGTCCATGACAAGCACCGCATCAGCCACTCCCGTTTCCAGCTCGCGCAAAAGCTTCTGAATCTCGGAGCGTTCAGCGATGGACTCGCCGGACACAATCTCTTCAAAGATGCCGAGAATATTGTGTCCTTCTTTACGCGCCACGGCCAGCAAGTTATCCCGATGCCGTTGCAATGTATCGTATGACGCGCCGGACTCAGCGGCTTTTTTCTCTTCCTCGATATCCTTCCGGCTTTTGCGAAGATAGATGAACACGTCCAAGTTTCTTGGTCTATACATAAAACCACCTCTATCCCAGTATATAACTTGCTATCACCATACACAATAAAAGAAATAGTCCACTGTCGGGACTATTGTTTGATCAATATTCGGTTTTTTATTTGTGACAGGCGACTTTTGCATAATTCTGGAGTCACTTTAAACATATTCACCATGTGTTCAATTATGTGCGGCTCGTTCCAATCAATAAACTTCAGCATATGGAACGGAATGGCCGCATACTTGGTAAAGTGAGTGGCATCCCATTCCTGGAGTTCACGGAACGCTTCCGGCAACATGCTTTGCACTCCGGCATGACGAAGCACATGGCACAATTCATGAAAAAAGGCCTCACGCTTTTCTTCAAGAGATAAGCGAGAATCAACGACGATGCAACGGAACCGGCCGACCACTTGATGGGATGACGGAAAAGGTTTCTCGCGTAGGAAAATATTCATCCGTCGAGCTATGTATACCGGATCGATCTGAGAAGGACGGAAAAGGCCGAGTCGTTGATACAGGTTCGTTACCCAATCTTCGAGTGCGGTGGTATAGTAATGACGCAAGTCCATATAATCCCCTCCCTAAGGAGATTATACGAACTAATGTTTGTTTTTGGCAATAAGGATAACTTGTTCACTCATTATTCTTTTAGTGGGCATTTTGTGGTAAAATGAAAATTTGAATAAAGTGTTATGGAGCGATGTATATGCTTACTGATTTTGATATCAGGGCGGAATTGATTAAAAAAATTGAAAAGGAAAATCAAAATAAGCACTACAGAATTATTGAAGAGCTGTCCATTTGCGATGGACGTGCTCGGGCCGATATTGTTGTCGCTAATGGTTTTCTGCACGGGTACGAAATTAAAAGTGATCATGATACGCTAGAGCGTCTTGCTCGACAAATAGAATGGTACGATAAAACATTTGATAAAATAACCATTGTGGTAGGGAAGAAATTTGCTTCAAACATTGTGGAATTGGTGCCAGAACATTGGGGAATAGAGGTTGCCTATTTGAATAAATTCAATCAAGTCTCTTTAAAGAAGATTAGGGCTTGCAAGAAAAACAAAAATGTTTCAGGGGAAAATCTTCTCGACTTATTGTGGAACGCCGAGATTAAGTCTCTTCTCAAGCAAAAAAACGTAAAAAATTTTTCTCGCAAGCCCAAACCGGAATTAAAAAAAATGGTTTTAGAATCAATTAGCTTTAACGATATTAGAAATTTCACTAGAGAAACGTTAAAAACTAGAATTGGTTGGAGAGATAGTTTAGGATGAACACTATATGG
>NZ_LDPD01000007.1:15703-21522 GCF_001026865.1 Geobacillus sp. ZGt-1
GATTCGTCCCTAACGCTCTCCAAGTTGTTGGGTTGCCAGGTTTATTGGCTATACTATGTGCTTTGTCGTATATTTCTTGGTCTGCCCAAGAAAAATCCTTGCCAAGAAAGTAGCTAGAATTTACGAGTTCGTTGCATGCCTCTTGAACTTTCGCAAAATTAAAACCACCTCGTTTGATCGAATCGCCTCGGTAAATTACAAAATTATCATAGTAAGTGTATCTAATGTTAAATGTTACCTGCATACCTGGAACGTATTCAAAATAAGTCCAATGATTCACTCCATAATCAGAATAAACGATTTTAATTCCTTTCTCTTCAAAATGTTGTTTCGCTTTGTTAAAGAATTTACTTTCATTTCTAGGAATGGTCACTAATCTGTATTTATCATAAGTTGAAAGGTTTTCTGGAAATGAGTTGCTAGCAACAATTATTGTCCGAAATTCAGACATATTGTTAATCCTGTTCAATGCTTCTTTTATAAGAGCTGATTTTATGTTTATTTCTCCTGCACTGACAAATTGCACATCTATGATCAAATCGATTTCTTGCAGGTTTAACTGGGAGGTTAAATCTGTAAATAATTTTTGGAAACTATCATCCAAGATTTCGTCTAAATAAATTCTAACGGCAATGCCCTTTTGAACTCTCGTGATAACATTTTTAATTCTGTCCGAATTGTCTGCTAGTTTGATGACAGGGATAACATCCCCTTGGCATTTTGTTAGTAGGGAAAGATATTCTTCGTCTGATAATTCGCTATAGTACTCTGGAGAAATATCAAAAAAGTATGGACGCTCCCATATCTGTGAAATACTTAGGGATTTTTCCTTTTGGATAACATCAGGAGTAATTTCGAATAAAGGAACCACTTTTTCTTTTAACTCAATGGGCAGTTGATAAAGAGCATCTTTTTCCCCTTGTTTAAATTTCATTATTGGTACATACAACATATTATTCCCCCTATAATAAATTTTTATAAATTAGAAAATAACTATCATGATCAAGGCAATTACGACGATGATAAAAACCCAACATCCACACCCTAAACAGCTGAACTTTGTTTTTTCTTTTGGTTTTTTTGTGCCTTTGGTATTTTGTTGTTTAGGTATGGAGTCTTTAACTACGTGTATTTGCGTATCTTGATTTGCATTTGTAACATCCATTGCTGTTTCTTTATTATTGATTGGTTTATTATTGATTGGATAGACAAAACTATTTGGTTTGCTCTCGTTAATGAATTTGCTGTCATCTTCTTCTGGATCTAAAATAAGTTTGATGTTACAACCATATGATTTGTCATCGTATCCCCCAGTAACAGCAGTAACAAAACATGCAACGCGCATCCCTTTATCCATTTGAGGAGCTAGTCTAGATGCTAAATCTTTATTTATATACCCTAGCTGTTCCCCGTACTCATTCCATACTGAAATAGCGTTTGGGTCATGCTCGTTATCAGGTTCTCTTTCCAAAAATAATTCTTCACCCTCATAGCACTCAGCGATTAGCTCTTGTCGTGATGTACCATCTTCGTTTTTTCGTGTAACGCCTACAATTTTTGTGTTAATGATTCTTTCTATGGTTATCCCTCCCTCCTGCAAAATAAAAAAGACACCTCGTCTATTTATTCTTCGGTGTCTTTTCTTGGTGACTTATTTTTTTGTGCTGCTTTATACGCTACCCATTCGAAATGTTGAATAATTTCTCTGATTTCGTCTTCGGTTAGATGTTTCCATTTCTCAATATCAAAGAACCCCATTTGCTCGATGCCATACTCTTTGATGAGTTGATTAATCCTCGCCAGCGTACCTAATTCCTCGTTGTCGCTTCCTGGAGGATTAGGATCGTCAGTCCGGCCGAGGAGGTAGTCAGTGGTGACGTTGAAAAAGTCGGCGAGCTGTCTAACGAATTCAAAGGACGGTTCTCTTTCATCTCTTTCATACATTCCGATTGTACTCTCACCAAGCCTGAACTTATCGGCTAGGTCCTTTTGAGTCATATTCATCTTTTTTCGCAGGAAGCGAAGCCTTTTACCAAAAGTCATAATGATCACCTATCTTAAATTTTAACACAAAACGTGTGAGTAAAAACAAAATATTCTCCATAAAACACAAAAAGTGTTGACAGCACGTTTTGTGTGGTTTAAAATTTAAATCAAGAACACGATTTGTGCAGAAAAAGGAGTGACTTCATGATTGAATAAGCAGAAAATAGCAGAAACCTTAGTTAAACTGCGCGGTACCCGTTCTCGCGAGGAAGTGGCTAATGCTGTTGGAATAAGCGTCAGTGCGTTGCAAATGTATGAGAACGCTAAAAGGATCCCTAAAGATGAAATTAAGCTTAGAATAGCCCGATACTATGGGGTTCCGGTGGAGTCAATTTTTTTTAAACAATAACTGCACAAATTGTGTTTTTTGATTCCCTCTATTCCCTTGCCTGCAAAGGAGGTGAGCAGAATGACGATCGAACAACGTCTAGCTGATTTGGAAGTACGTATCGCCAAGTTGGAAAAGGAAGCCGTCGCGGCAACGACGGCTGAAACTGAAAAACATTTGCAAGGTTTACCGAATTCAACGAAAACCATCATCTTTAAGGAAATCGAAAAAACAAAACAAGATGAACGACCTGTTGGTGTTGATCCCGAAAGCTATTTAGCCAAAGAAATTTTATGGCAGTCCAGAAAAATCATCGAGCTGGAACATTCTATTGTTGAGATATTGAATACAGTTAAACATTTAAAATACTTGCTTACAAAGTCATAAAGTTGTTATTTTGCCCAGGCGTTTAAAAGGTCTGTTAACGAATCAAATGATTCTTCCAATTGTTTAAATTCGATGTCTGACCACTGATGGCTATGGTTAGTTCTAACGTTAGTCAGTACTTCATTGTTAAAGACCATGAACTGGTGAAAAAATGTCTCAAGTTCTTGGTTTTCGCCTTCCGATGATAGTTGGGCATATAGGGTTTTAGCTGAAGTGATGAAAGTATTAGCCTGATTCAAAAATGTGAGAGCCAAGTTCACGTTGTCTTTTCTGTTTTCAGCAAATATGAGTTCGTGACAAAGCCTAGAAGCATGAAATCCTTCGGAAATGAAAAAGGCAATAGTTTTTAACTGATGATTGAAACGGTTGTCCATTTTCATATTCACCTCCTTCCCAAGCCATCATTCGGCAGGGAGGAAGGAAAATCCTGCAAGGCAGGTGACAGCATGAACACCATTCAGGATCAATGGGTTAGAGCCGAGCTGAAGCATCGGCTGCTGGTGATCATCATGCAGCTGAAGGATGATCCGGCATTTACGAAAGACGATGCGGCGCTGGGGATCGCCAAGGTGCTCGATTGGTTGAATGAAACAGCGCCGGTCGTCGATTATCAGACAATGGTTAGATACTATGATGCGAGGTGAACCGAATGTCATCAAACGCCCCTCATGCTCCGCATAAACATGAACAAAGGGGGAATGCGGGCATGAAGGAATTTAAATACGGCAACACGACGGTGATCGTTCACTCCCCATTGGTACTCATGAGCCCAGAGGAGCGAAAGCAATGGTTTGAACAAGAATGGCAAAAAGGCAATCCGATCCTGCGGCAAATCGCCGAGGTGGTGCTGGATTGCTACCGATCTATGGATACTGTACCACAAAGTCTCAAGGATGATGGTAGAAAGGGGAGCACGGAGGATGAAACGCGGTAGAGCGGCCGATGCGGTGAAAGCAGCGCGGCAGAAAACAGGGATGACGCAGCAACAGCTTTCGTTTGAAATCTATGAATCTCGTGAATCCGTATCGCACCAGGAAAATGGGCGGTACCGAGTGCAGCCGAACATATCGAAATATTTCGCCGAAAAGCACAATAACCCGTGGGTGGCCCTCGAGGCGGCAGCGGAGTACACCGGATGGGGGCCGGTGAAGCTCAATGGGGATGCGGTTGACCTTCACCGGGCGAGCGTGACGATGAAAACGCGTGAGGAGCTCACAGAAGCCCTCGAGGCGATTGAAAGTGTCTGCGTGGCGAACCATCCGCGGTCGATTCGAGAGTTTGACAAGCAGCGCTTGGAAGAGGCAATGATGCAGGCGATCGACGCGATCGTTGCCCTTACGCAATACGTCGCGGTCATTTGCATGGACTACGGGTTCTCGTGGTGGAAGATGTGGCAAAAGCATCGGGCGAAGCTACAAGCGAAGGGGTTTATTCGACAATGACAAAGGGGGAGAAACCAATGTTTCAACTGCCAAATTTAGCGGAAATGACGGACCTGGAAGCTGTCCACTGGTATACAAGCGAGTTTTTGCGGCTTTCTCGCGAACGAAAGCTCGACAGTGAATATGGAAGGGCGTTGCTCGAGTGGAAAAAGCAAATGAATGAACGATTGGAAAAATCACGGAAGGAGTGGTGGTAATGTACGTGGTATGGGTAGCCAGTTCATTAATGACAGCCCGAGAAGTTCAGGAGGTATGCGCCGAGTTGCGCAATCATCCGGAGTTGATCGAAGCCATTGAGCAAGAAGCCAAAGCAAAGCTTGTCAACATGAAAAAAGCAGCAAGCCAAACGCTCACTGCTTCCTAAAAAACCAGCCCTATCCCAAACATATCATGTTGCCAACCAAAAGGCAAGCTCATGCTTGCCGACTGGAGTACAGGCGGCGGGTGTGCCCCCAGCCCGCAAGCGCTTGTGCTTCAGTCGGTGCGCATGAGCGCCGGCCAGGCCGAGCGAGAGCGGGCGACGATCCGAAAGGGGAGCCGCGCCACAATACATGTATGGTCATTGCGACGACGCCTGGAGATCATAACGAAGGAGGAATGGCGGTGATCCATATGATCGTTTACCAAGAGGCGGATTTGCGGCAAAAGGCATCAAGATGCATCGAGTACATACAGGAAGCGCTGCAAAACCGCGACTATGAAACGATGGCGATTGAAATATCCGAGTTGCAGTATTTAGTCAGACAGCTGCAAGAACTTGAACGAAAAGAAGCCCGGCGTCAGCAGTTGTTGAGCATTATACGAGATATGCAACGACGCGGCATTCAAATTGATTTTGTGAAGCTGGGAGAGGAGAGGAGCGGAATGCGTGAATAAGCTTGATAAACATGAAAAAAGGCACATCCGGCTGCAAATCTGCGAACTTCTTGATTCGCATTGCCGCACATGCCCGGAACGGATCAAATATCGAAGCACCGTATGTTTGCAAGTTTGCCCGGTCAGCCAGGAGATGCGGCAACTGGCCGCCCTTCTTGAGGGTGATTCTCCGGCCGATCCCCAACCTAGAGAACCGGTTGTGGAACAGGCGCAGAACACACAAAAGCGAAAGGGACGGTGGTCGGCAGAGGAAGTGTTCTACCTTTGGCATCATCGCAAGGTATTGACGATTGATGAGCTCGCAAATCGGCTCAATCGAGAACCAAAAGCCGTCTATGAGAAGTTGAAACAACTGTTGCAAAAAGGCGGCATCTCTGATGCTGGTTGAGAAAGGAGGGCCGGAAGCTCCCATTCTACGATATGCTTCCAAGGCGAAGAATATGCTATTTGAAGTGGAATTTGTCGTGAAGGAAAACGGCCATTTCGAGACGATCCAAACAGCACTCGTCTACGCGCTCACTGTAACCGAGTGCCGGCGGATCGCCGATGAAATGGCCTCCGAGTTCGAAGTTGACGGGATTCAGTTTTTTATTTCAGAACTCTAGTTTTTATCATGCCATAGCAAAACAGCTTTTTCAAGGGGAGGGGATGACATGGCAACCTTGCTTTTAGATGATCAGCCGTTGGTTATTTTGCCACAACTCGCCGTGGCGATCGGACTGAACGAAAGCATCGTTGTT
>NZ_LDPD01000007.1:21555-22319 GCF_001026865.1 Geobacillus sp. ZGt-1
AACGTCCATGACGGCTATAAATGGATCTATAACACGTACGAGGACTGGAGGGAGCAATTTCCCTTCTGGTCAGAAAGCACCATTCGTCGGATCATCACCAAGCTGGAGAAGATCGGGATCATCGTCTCGGCGAATTTCAATCGCTCGAGGATCGATAAAACAAAATGGTATCGGATCGATTACGACAAATTGGCTGAATTCACGTCGTCTAATCAAGATGAACAGACGACTGATCAAAATGACGTTTCGACTGTTCAAAATGAGCAGACGACTGATGAAATCGACAGTCCATCCGGTCAAAATGAACAGTCCATCTGTTCAAATTGGACAGACGAAGCGCTCAATTTGAACAGATCAATACCAGAGAATACTACAGAGATTACTACAGAGAAAAAAGAAGAAGTAGAAGAAGACGCGCGCGCGCATTCCTTCCGAGAGATTATTCAATTCGTTGAACAGAACGGCTTTGGCACCGTTGGCAGCTACATAGGGGAAAAGATCGTTTCTTGGGTCGATGATACGTCCGAGGAATTGGTCTTAGAGGCATTGAAAATCGCGGTGGAGAACGGGGCCAAGACATGGAAATATGTCGAGACTATTTTGCGCGACTGGTTTGAAAAAGAGTATCGAACCGTTGACCAGGTGCGAGCAGCACAATTGGCATTTCGAGAGCAGCAACTGAAAAAACGATCGGCTCCATCCTCGTCTGATGGCGGTCGAAAAACACGAAAACCGATCCGCACGGAGATCGTGCCGGATTGGCT
>NZ_LDPD01000070.1:0-1576 GCF_001026865.1 Geobacillus sp. ZGt-1
CCCTAACGAGCGCCACGAACCAAAGCCCGCAACTCTCATGAGAGATCTGTCTTAGAGAATGTCCCTTACAACGATTTTCCTCATGCAAGCTCCTGCTGCTTCGTCTCGCTGCCCAACACCGCGACCGCCAAAACGGCGACAAGGACCGATAGACAAAACAGCGTGAAAATGGCCGTCACCGACACCCCTTGGGCGACAAGCGAGCCGACCAACAGTGGGCCAAAAATGCCGCCGATGCGGCCAAACGCCGCCGCCATGCCGGCGCCGGTCGCACGAATCGACGTCGGATACTGCTCCGGCGTATACGCATACAGCGCTCCCCAAGCGCCGAGGTTGAAAAACGACAAGAAAATGCCGGATGCCATCAGCCCGACGAGCGACTCGGCCGTGCCGAAAAAGTAAGCGCTCAATGCTGTGCCAAGCAAGTACGTCACCAAGACAAATTTCCGCCCCGCCCGCTCGATCAGCCATGCGGCGCTGAAATAGCCGGGCAATTGCGCCAGCGTCATGATGAGCACATATTCAAAGCTTTTAATTAAACTAAACCCTTTCATCACCATAACGCTCGGCAGCCATAAAAACATGCCGTAATACGAAAAGACGACGCAAAACCAAAGCAACCAAAGCATAACCGTCTCTTTCCGATGGGGAGCGGACCATACTTTGACGATATTGCTCCACACCGTCTCCTCTTTTTGCGCGGCCGCAAACCGCGGCGAATCAGGCAGACGGAGGCGCAAATAGATCGCATACAGCGCCGGGATCGCCGCCAGCCATAACGCCGTCCGCCAGCCGTAAGCCGGTATGACGAAATACGAGATGAGCGCCGCCAACAGCCAGCCGCCCGCCCAAAAGCTCTCGAGCAGCACGACAACCCGTCCGCGGTCTTTAGCCGGCACCGCCTCCGAAACGAGCGTCGACGCGACCGGCAGCTCACCGCCAAGCCCCATGCCGATCAAAAAGCGGAACGCCAAAAACGCCGCCAACGTCGTCGTGAGCGCCGACAGCCCGCTGCCAAGCGAGAACAGCAACAATGTGAAAATAAAAACGTTTTTCCGGCCGATCCGGTCGGCGAGCAGCCCGAACACGAGCGCCCCGACCGCCATGCCGATCGAGTTGACGCTGCCGATCCAGCCGACTTGCCCGGCCGTCAAGTTCCAATCTTTTTGCAAGGCGGCCATCAAAAACGACAACATGCCGACATCCATCGCGTCAAACAGCCAACCGAGACCGGCAATGCTTAACAGCTTGCGCTGGGAAATCGTCGGTTCGTTCATGTGTATCCTCCTGTCATTATTAATGTCAAGACATATTCATTATAAAAGAAAACCGTTGGCCTGTGCACTATACGGTTGATAATTTTTGCGAAAAATCAGCTCGAAGCCTTGAATAACAGGATCAAACACCAACATCGCGATCCAGCCATCGTTCCATGGCTGGAACAAAAAGTTCGGCTAAAATCAGCTGCCATGCTTTTCATGATAGACGCCAGTACAACCTTTTGATAAAGCATCAAATCCTTTCTTCGTTCCCTTATTCATGATGTTGATTTCGACCTCACATTTCGCACCCTTCC
>NZ_LDPD01000071.1:0-1257 GCF_001026865.1 Geobacillus sp. ZGt-1
CTCAGCGATGGCCGGCATTGTCGGAGGCGGCGGTGTGGGGGATCTAGCCATTCGTTTTGGTTATTATCGATACGACAACACGGTGATGATCACAACGATTATCATTCTTCTCTGCTTAGTGCAGGTCGTCCAGTTTGTCGGCGACTCGATCGCCCGCTGGATCGATAAGCGATAAACGTTTCGCATGAGCGAAGCGCCTGTTCCGTCAAGCAACACTAGCCTCGCTTTCAACCGATAATGGGCTGCCTTTTTGAGGCATTGACCAACCTTTTTTATGAGGAGGAATCGTTCATGAAGCGTTTTTCTTTTCTATTCGCCCTTATTGTATTGATCTTCGGAGCAACAGGCTGCTCATCATCCTCTTCCTCGGCACAAGAGGAAAAGAAAACGATCACGATCGGCGCCACCGCCGGTCCATACAGCGATCAAATCCGCGAAGCCATTCAGCCTTATCTAGAAAAGAAAGGATACAAAGTGAAATTAATTGAATTCAATGATTACGTGCAGCCCAATATCGCACTAGATCAGAAAGAAATTGACGCCAACGTGTTTCAAAACCAAATGTATCTTGAAAACTTCGCCAAAACACATCAAATGAAATTGCATCCGCTGATCTCGATTCCGACTGTTCCAATCGGTTTATATTCAAAAAAACATACGTCCCTCGATGACATTCGGGACGGAACGACCATCGCCTTGCCGAACGAACCGGTCAATCAAGCGCGGGCGCTGACAATGCTGCAGCAGCTCGGCCTCTTAGAACTAAAGAAAGATGTCGAACCGACAAAAGCATCGGAAAAAGATATTGCCAAATTTCACAAAAACATCATTCTCAAACCATTGGATCCCGCTCAACTGCCGCGGGCGTTGGGCGATGTGGACTACGCCTTGATCAACGGCAACTTCGCCTTATCGTCTGGGTTAAAATTAACCGAAGCCGTCGCCTTAGAAAAAACGCCTGATTACTATTTGATTGTCGTCACCATCCGTCCGGAGGACAAAGACAAACCTTTTGTCAAAGATTTGATCGCCGCTTATAAATCGAAAGAATTCGCTAAATTGATCAAAGAAGATCCGAAGTACAAAGGATACGTATGGCCCGATTGGTTCCAAAAACAATGACCCATAACAGCCGGCGGCTCGTCATCATGAGAGCCGCCAGTCTTGAAGGGAGGGCAAATTCATGGATCAACCCCTATTATTCAATGCCTTTGAGATGGCAAGCGCGATGCATAATGCCCACGGTTTATGGAAGCA
>NZ_LDPD01000072.1:0-207 GCF_001026865.1 Geobacillus sp. ZGt-1
AAAGAAAAACTAGAATATCTTTGTGAATTTTACGGCATTGAATTCTTGAAACAGGAAGAATCATATACGTCTCAAGCCAGCTTTTTTGACGGCGATGAGATTCCTGAATATAATGCCGACAATCCAAAAGAATATAAGTTCAGCGGCAAACGTATTAAGCGCGGCTTGTATCGAACAAAGTCTGGCAAACTAATTAATGCTGATGTC
>NZ_LDPD01000073.1:0-556 GCF_001026865.1 Geobacillus sp. ZGt-1
TTAGGCGTGTGGAGTGTCAATATTGGGTGAACTAACTAAGAAGTGCGATGATAGATAATCCAGCAACAATCCAGTCTGCTATGGACGCATTTCAAAGCTAAGATTCTGCTTAAGCTGTGGGAGCGGAGGAGGATGAAGTGCGCATATGCATCCCGTTGGTTTTAATCCTTGTAATTGCTTTTTTTTCAGGATGTCAGCAGCAACAGACTGTGCCAGGGTATCAAGACATCCCGCTGCATCCACAAGCGAGTGACATTCGTTCGGTGGATGAACGGGTGGAGTTTGTTGTTGCGTCTTCTTCGGCGGAGGAAGTGGCTGACTATTATCTTGACGAATTGGAGAAACGTCAATGGACTCAAGTTGACAGGTGGGGGTCAGCTTTCGTGTATGAGAAGAAGGGAAGGCAGATTTTGCTGGTCGTTACGGATGTGAAAAATCACGCGAAAGTGTCTGTCAGTCCGTTCCACCCGAATTGATCAAGACGTCAAACCGTTGCGAACAACCACTTTTGCCGCATCGAAGTCGGGAAGCCGCTTGCCAATGCGGTCGATGTGAG
>NZ_LDPD01000074.1:0-332 GCF_001026865.1 Geobacillus sp. ZGt-1
CTCCATTCTTCGTTCCTACGCGGAATTTTACGCCCAAGACGACAACCAAGAAAAATTTGTCCGTGATTTCATCAACGCTTGGGTGAAAATCATGAACGCCGACCGCTTTGATCTGGTGAAAAAAGCAAGGGAATCGGTCACCGCTTAATAAAGGGAAGAAAAACAAGGCAGAGGGAGAAGATTCCCTCTGCCTCGTTTTTGTAGAATACCAAACGGCTGCATAGGCAAAGAAAATCTTCACCGTAAAAACTGATTTTGCGAAGAGCTAGGGGAAATATTACTAAATAGGATAAAATAGTACTAGATCAAAAGGAGATAACATAAAGCTGGGG
>NZ_LDPD01000075.1:0-696 GCF_001026865.1 Geobacillus sp. ZGt-1
CGATGTGCACGACGGCAATCTACCTGATTATATGTGACCAGAAAGGCTTGCTTGATCATTCAATACTATACAGCTTCAACTCAAATTCCTCTTCGGCATACAGCTCTGTGGTACGTCCTGATACGTCCTCTAGGCGTAAAACGCATATTTCTCCCATTCGATACCGGTCTTCTAAAAGATGAAACACCACTTCTATCTGCCGTTCTGAAACTTCCCCAGTGGAATCAAAAGTAATCGTTACCTCATTCGAAATTCGCTCGTTATTGCGGTAAAATGCTGCCCGCAACGTTCGCGGTTGCCGCTCAGATGAGACTTTTTCTTCTTGGAAAAACGGAACGATAAATCGGTAACTCGTAATGACTTTTTGAATCGAAGCAACCTGTACGTTTACCCGTTCCGCTTCAGATTTACGAGCTTTTCCTTTTATTTGCCGATATTCGATTAACGGAATAATGCTTTCTTGCGGCATTGCACCGCCATGAACAAACCGCAATCCGCCACCGGCAGTAAAGCGATTCAGCCCCTTTGCAATGACTGTTTCACAATCCACACCTAAATAATCGAGAGAAGCTTTGATCGCGCCAACAGGGACCGTTAAGTTTTTCCCAATCGCAAAGCGACGATTCCCGTCATAAATTTCTCCCTTTAAACTTTCTGCTTTCTGAAATTGCTCGACTTGGGAAGTTTGATATAAAA
>NZ_LDPD01000076.1:0-823 GCF_001026865.1 Geobacillus sp. ZGt-1
CGAATTTATTTTCGTCTGACGGAAAAAATTTTGTTGACGATTATTAAATCAATTGGTAGATTGTATTTAAACGGATGTAAACAAAAAGTATACGAGGTGAAAGGATTATGAGTAAATTAATTCAAGCGGTTCGTTTACGTTTTCAGCAGCTCGAAGATCTGGATTCTGTTTCTTCTTCGAATGAAGGGAAGATTTTAAGTACTCGCGTTTCTCGTGAGTTGTTCGACAAAGTTGAGTACATTTCTTCTATTCTCGAAATGAACAAAAGTGATTTTCTTCGGATGATTATTTCTAATGCTATTGATGATATCATCCAGGAATTTAAAATTTCTTTCGGTCCTGGAGTTGGCATGACTCCTTCTGAATTTGATGATTTTATGAATCTCCCGGATGAAGAAAAGCAGGCTCTTATTGAGAAGTGGCAGGGACGTTCGAAAGGAGATGAAGCATAATGCCTAAACATATTGTGACTGGCATTAAACCATATGACTTTATCGACGATAACGGCCAACATCTTCAAGGCGTAAAGGTCTACTACCTGGACAATGATCCGGAAGACTCAAAAGGCGCAAAAGGCTATTTCCCTCTTAATCTCTCGATCTTGGGCGATCATGTTTCCAAGTTCGTAGCGGTTCCAGGAATCTATGACCTTGACTTTAAACAGGTATCGGACAAGTACGGCCGTCCTATTCTCAAACTCCGTTCTGTTGAGTTCATCGAGCCAGTAGAACTTCCTAGGGTATAACGCGAAAACATCGAGGCTCGGCTGGGCGGCCGCGCACTCGCGCGGACGCAAGGCGAGCCTCGCGGGAAAAAAATGATA
>NZ_LDPD01000077.1:0-750 GCF_001026865.1 Geobacillus sp. ZGt-1
GGATCTTGGAAAATCATCTGGATGTCTTTCCGATACGGATGAAACTCGCGGCGGCGAAGCTTTGTCAAATCCGTCCCTTCAAACAGCACTTCCCCGGCCGTGGCGCGGATCAAACCGATAATCGTGCGCCCTGTCGTCGTCTTGCCGCAGCCGGACTCGCCGACGAGCCCGTACGTTTCCCCTTTGTTCAGCGTGAAACTGACATCGTCCACCGCGCGGACATGGTCGACCACCCGGCGAAAAAAACCGCCGCGCACCGGATAGTATACTTTCAAATGGTTGACGTTAAGAAGCGCCATAGCCGATTCCACCTACCGTTTGATCATCGGGAAAATAAAAATGTTGGTAACATGTGCAACGCACCCAGTGCCCCGGCTCCACTTCCCGCAACTTCGGATCCGATTCGTGCTTATCCGCCCCAATCCAGCTGATGCGCGGCTGGAAGCGGCAGCCGCGCCGCGGCAGTTTATGCAGCGGGGGAACGATCCCTTGGATGACGTGGAGTCGTTCCTTTTTCGTCTGCGCAGACGGGATCGACTGCAACAATGAGCGAGTGTATGGATGAAGCGGACGGTGAAAAATGGTATCGACGTCCGCTAACTCAACGATTTCCCCAGCATACATGACCGCCACACGGTCCGCCATTTCCGCCACCACCCCCAAATCATGCGTGATTAAAATAATGCTCGTTTTCATTTGCCGCTGCAACTCTTTGAGCAGCCCTATGATCTGCGCCTGAATCGTCACATC
>NZ_LDPD01000078.1:0-1341 GCF_001026865.1 Geobacillus sp. ZGt-1
CCGCCATAATCCCGTCAAACATTTGATCTATGCTTCTTCAAGTTCGGTGTACGGAGCGAATGCGAAAATGCCGTTTTCGACAAGCGACAATGTCGATCATCCCGTGAGTTTATACGCGGCAACGAAAAAGGCGAATGAACTTATGGCGCATACATACAGCCATTTGTACGGCATTCCGACGACCGGGCTTCGTTTTTTCACGGTGTACGGACCATGGGGGCGCCCGGATATGGCGTATTTTTCGTTTACCAAAAGCATTCTGGAAGGAAAGCCCATCAAAGTATTCAACCATGGAAATATGAAGCGCGATTTTACGTATATCGATGATATTGTCGAGGGAATGGTCCGTCTGTTGGATCGTCCCCCGCTTCCCAATGAACAGAGGGATCGTTTTCATCCTGATCCGAGCTCAAGTTATGCCCCGTATAAGATTTATAATATCGGCAATAACCAACCAGTGAAGCTGCTTGATTTTATCCAAACATTAGAATCGCTGCTCGGCGTGGAGGCGAAAAAAGAATTTTTGCCCATGCAGCCAGGCGACGTGGAAGCGACGTATGCGGATATTGATGACTTGCATCAGGCCGTCGGCTTCCAGCCTTCCACTTCCATTCGGGACGGGCTCAAGAAGTTTGTCGATTGGTATAAAGCGTACTATCAATAACCGCCAGTGCTTTTTCGAGGTGCTGGTTCTTTTGATTTGGAAGGGGAGCAAAAGTGAAAAAAATCGCTGTCGTGGGAACTGGATATGTAGGACTCGTCACGGGTGTTTGCCTTTCCGATATCGGCCATTATGTGACATGCGTCGATATTGACGAACGAAAAGTGGAAAAGATGAAACAAGGGATTTCCCCGATTTACGAGCCTGGGCTAGACGAGCTGATGAAGCGAAACATCGAACGAGGCCGCTTGCATTTTACGACCAGCCATGAAGAAGCGTTCCGTGATGCCGAGGTGATTTACATCGCTGTCGGCACGCCGCAGAAGGAGGACGGTTCGGCGGATTTGCGGTTTGTCGAGCAGGCGGCTAGAGACATTGCGGCGCATATCGAACGGGATGGCGTGGTGATCGCTACGAAAAGCACCGTTCCTGTCGGGACGAATGAAAAAATCCGAGCATGGATTCAGCAGCACCTTCGACGTCCTATCCGCTTTGATGTCGTATCCAACCCCGAGTTTTTGCGAGAGGGTTCGGCGATTTACGATACGTTCCATGGAGATCGCATTGTGATCGGGGCGGACAATGAGCGGGCGGCGGCGGTGATGGAGGAAGTGAACAAGCCGTTTGGCATTCCGATTTTTCATACGGACATTCATAGTGCGGTACCGTCAAGAATTTTG
>NZ_LDPD01000079.1:0-511 GCF_001026865.1 Geobacillus sp. ZGt-1
TGCACCACGGAATGTCGCTCTCTTTTGGGAAGCACGCAGGATAGTTACAACTAGTTCATAATTTCGAGAGGTAATTTCCATGGGGATTTTTGTCTTAGGGGCAAAGACAGAGCCCTTATTTAAAAGAAAAAACATGTACATCTTAATAACCTTGTTCTCATCGGTGTTTTTGGCATTACGACCTATTCCATGGGCAAAGGATGACCTGAACTATCTAGACTATGCCATGTACGGAGGAGAGCTCCTTCAATACACACTTGAAAGGTCTGTCACTAATCCTTTGTTCTTTTTTGTTAATGAACCATTATGGCTACTTATTAATAGTTTTGCGGGGGAATTTTTGCAACCCGAAATGGTTGTTAGGTTGGTTATTTTCTTTTCAACTTTTATGGTCTTATTGTCCATGGGCAGAATTACCAATTACTCTTTTTTTACTATTCTATTCTTTTTCGTCATTGTGCAGCTACTAAAAAATCATGTAACTCATTTGATGTCAAGGCCGATTATTTTT
>NZ_LDPD01000008.1:0-8108 GCF_001026865.1 Geobacillus sp. ZGt-1
AAAAAATGAAGCGGGGGAAGGGTTGTTAACGTGCTACGACCCTAATATATACCTCGTTAAAAATGCGGACACCATAAAGTTCACGAAGAAAAAAGCTAGTGAAATGGCCAAATACATTTGCAACCTTTATAAAATCCCTGTCGGCACTATTGCCGATACCGGATATGTAATCCCGAAGCATATTTTTCGCGAAAAACCATTAGCAGAAATGCTATTTACAGCGTTAACCACGACCCGAAAGCATACAGGTAGGCGTTTTTTTATTTCCAATCATCTCGGGAAATTTATGCTCACCGAAATGAAAGTGCCAAGCGCCAAACTGATTATTGAGAGCGGGAGAAACTTATTATCTCTTAGCGTTAATGAAAGTATTGAGGAAACTAAGACAAAAGTAAAGGTGATCGGTGGCACAGATAAAAAACCGGTGACTGTTACAGTCCAAAATAACAGCCTGGTAAAGCAATATGGCGTTATGCAGCACGTCGAACGTGCCGATGAGAAACTGAACAAAGCGCAACTACAAAAATTAGCTAATCAGTTGCTAAAAGAGATGGGCAAAGTCGCAACAGACATGAGCCTCGAGTCTTTAGGGATCAATGAGATCACGTCCGGCTCCGTGATCCAAGTATATAACAAAATGACGGGTATTAACGGCACCTACTATGTCAATTCGGACACCCACCATTACGAAAACGGGGTGCACACGATGTCGTTAACCATTAGCAGCAGCCCTACTCTAGCAGAGGTGGCCTATGAGGAGGTATGAGACATGGAGGGGAACGGTGCTGTTCGGCTTATTAATCTGATGCGGCAACATGGCTATAACAAGGACATATCCATTGAGCTGGCCACGGTGACGTCGCCACCTCCTAATATCAAAATCCAAGTCGACAACATGAAAATTGAACTGGACAAGGACGATGTTATTATCGCTCAGCACGTAACAAAACATAAGCGGCAAGTCAGAATCAATGGCGGTACAACAGTAGAGCTGGAATACCAAGATGAACTGAAAGTCGGTGATCGCGTCATCGTAGCCAGCGACCGTGACCAAGTGTTTTATATCATTGATCGGGCGGTGATTTGAATGACGCTTGCTCCGGTCAACCTTGACGAGCTGAATGCCGATAACGCAACGGAAACCGTAGTGATCGGCCCGTCGAAGACGTATCGCATCGATTTTGAAAGAGGGGAAATGGGCGGGATCATCGACAATGACGAGGCCATTTTGCAGTTTATCCAAAAGGCCATTATGACGGCTCGCTCGCGCTTTTTTATTTACGATGATGAGTATGGCTGCGAAATAGAAGATATCATTGGCAAGAACGTCTCTAGCGAGCTCCTAGAGGAAGAAGTCCCTCGACTAATCAAAGAAGCGATTGAATATGATGACCGGATCGAAAGTGCGTCAAATTTTCTCATTGAACGCAACGGTGATCAAATGCAAGTTACCTTTACTGTCACCTTGGCTAATGGCAGGACGATAGAGGGGGTGAGCGTGAATGTTTGAAGATCAGACGTTTAAGGTGATCATGCAGCGGATGCTGTCGCGAATCCCTGATGACTTTGATAAGCGGCAAGGGTCTGTGGTATGGGATATGCTCGCTCCGGCGGCCCTTGAATTGGAACGTGCATACCAACAACTGTATTTAGTGACTAACTGGTTATATTTATCCGAAGATGTACCTCGGGATATACTACTTGCTCGAGTGAGGGACTTTGGCATCGAACCTAAACCGGCACAAAAAGCAAGTGGTTTATTGACTTTTGTAGGACGGACAGGAACGGTGATCCCAGCCAATACACGCATTAGCACAGGGGACAGCATTCCCATTTTCTTTTATACAGTTAATGATGCGGCTATCGGGGACAACGGAACTGCTACTGTTCTGGCAGAAGCCGAGCTGCCCGGATCATCAGGCAATGTTCCGGCCAATGCTATTACAGTTTTGGTCGATGTCATTGACGGAGTGGAAAGTGTGACAAACTTGCAAGCATTTGAAAATGGAGTCGATGAGGAAAGTGATGAATCACTGCTTGCTCGTTATTACGAGAGAATACGTAAACCAATCACGTCAGGGAACATTGCTCATTATCGTCAATGGGCGTTGGAAGTTGCCGGGGTAGGTGATGCAAAGGTGACGCCTCTTTGGAATGGTCCTGGCACTGTCAAAATTACTATCGTCAACACAGACATGCAGCCAGCGACCACTGAATTGGTTGCTCAAGTGCAGGAGTATATCGAACAAGTGCGGCCCATTGGCGCGGCTGTAACGGTTACTTCGGCGACGGGCAAACCGATCAGCGTTTCGGCAAACGTCATTTTGGCATCGGGATATACACTGCAAAATGTACAAGATGCATTTGCAGCGTCGCTCGATGAATATTTGAAAGAGATTGCTTTCTCTATGACTTATGTGAGCTACGCGAAAATCGGGACACTTTTGCTAAGCACGCCCGGTGTGATTGATTACAGTGAATTGACTGTGAACGGAAGCACGGCGAATGTTGCGTTGCAAGATGATGAGGTGCCAATTCTCGGAACGGTTGCGCTGGGGGTGTAGGAATTGGCGTATCCTCAACAGATTGATCGGTTTTCAACGAAGTTAAATAAAAAGCTGGACGGCAACCGGTATGTTATTGAGGAAGAAGTCATCCCGATCAATGGCGTCTACGAAGGCGAATTGAAGCATGACAACGTGGTGAAAGATACAATCCGTGTGTATACGGGATCAAAAATGACAGGGAATCGCATTGATCAGTTTGTTTTGTCTGTTCCGTCTGAACGGCCATGGCGAACGATGATTAAGATATTTTCAAACGCCCCAAAGCTCTATATATCTTACGAAACGCCAGGCGATACGGTTGAGGCTGATGATGTGAATATGCTTCAGGAGGCAATCACGGCCACACAAACGGAATTAGAGCGATACAAAACCGATGGAATGATTGATGGAGGAACTTTCTTGAGGGAGGGATGATAATATGCCCCAAACCATACGGATTAAAAGGGGAACTAAGGCGCAACTGGATGCATACGGTCCGTTGCAACAAGGGGAAATGGGATTTTGTACGGACACAAAAGAAGTGTATATTGGAGACGGTACGATAAATACTTTAGTCGGACGTGTAATGTCCGGAACGTTGGCAAATCGTCCTAAAGCGTCAGTGCAGGGAAGGTTTTATTATGCGACAGATGACGGATATCTATATTTGGACTTGGGTACGGCATGGCAACGAATCAGTACAAAGAACCTGACGGATTTAAACGGAACCATTGACGATATTGTGGACGGTACGAACTATGCAAAAATCAAAAAAGCAGACGTAACAGGCGGAAGCGTCAATAAAGTGTCAGACGGCACCAAAACGGCCACCGCAGCGCAAATCCGAGACCATATCGACAATGCTGCTATCCACCGTCAAATCAACGATGCGGGCACAGGACCAACAGACCTGTGGAGCGCGCAAAAAATCCGAAACGAGATTGAACTCGCAAAACGCAATATCGAACCGCAAGCCAGCGTCAAAAACCGCATCACTACTACACCGCCAACTACGCCGGAAGTCGGTGATCGATACATCATCCCATCCGGCGCAACCGGCGCATGGTCGGGTCAAACCAACAAAATTGCAGAATGGAATGGGTCGGCATGGGATCTGTACACACCACAAACTGGATGGACGTGCTATGTCGATGATGAGCAAAAGATTTATAGCTGGAACGGGACGGCTTGGGTGCGCACGGGCGGAGCGTTGCAGACGATCACAGCCGGAAACGGTTTGACGGGTGGTGGTCAGGCCGATACGGTCACTCTGCATGTCGGCGCGGGAAACGGAATCAATGTCTTGGCGGACACGGTGGAAGTGAAGGCGTATAGGGGTATTACGGTGGATGCAAATGGAGTAGCTGTGAATATCGATGGGAGCAGTATTGTCTATGATTCAGTGAACGGAAACCGGCTTATGGTGGCTGTCATTGACGGTGGAACGTTCTAGGAGTGGTGAATAATGCCAAGACAAGTATTGATTAAGATAAGGAGAGGAACAGAATCCCAACTTCCTGTACTGGATGTCGGTGAATTAGGTTTTTGTACAGACACAAACAAGTTGTATATTGGTACACCGAACGGAAATCAGCTTCTTGTGGCAGCTCAGTCTGTCGGTGACATGTTGAAAAGCATATATGATACAGATTACGACGGGAAGGTTGATGCGGCAGAAACGGCTGATAGTGTGCCGTGGTCAGGAGTAACGGGGAAGCCTACAACATTTCCGCCATCAAGTCACGATCATTCTAGAATGGTGGTTGATGACACCCGAAACATTAATTTACTTCCAACAGATCTTACCTCAAGGGAGATTAGGGCAGAATTTAAGTATCGATCTACGGTCGGAATGCCAGGCAGTGGAACGTATTGCAAAGTCATAACGCTGGTCGGCTGGACAGACGATAGCGGAGGAGCTGTTCATCAAGTAGGCTTTGATGACAACGGTGACATCTACATCAGAAGAGGAACGAGGTCGAGCGGATGGGGGGGATGGGTTAAGTTGGCGCGAGAAGCTGATGTTATGCCCAAAGGCCCGATCACTTGGAATCAACTGAAAGGGGTGTGATGGATGTACGGTCAAACTTTGTACGGCGCGACTCTCTTTGGCACAGATCAGCAAGAACATTCATCACCAGCCACATCGGTTGATTTGTTTCAATATCTTCCTAATTACTATCGAGGTATTCGGGAGTTTGAAGAGATAATGAACGCAGAAGGAGAAGAGCTTGGAAAGCTCTGGTCAGAGATCGATAATCTTCCCAACCAATTTTCTGCCACAACAGCTACATGGGGATTGTCGTTTTGGGAGTCTGAACTTGGTCTTGCTGTTGACCCGACAAAGCCGATGGAGTGGCGAAGGGAACGAATCAAGGCGAAACTTCGTGGCGCCGGAACCACGACAAAGCAGATGATTCAGAACGCCGCGGCTGCATTCAGTGGCGGCGAAGTCGATGTCATCGAATATCCATCCGAGTATCGATTTGAGGTCAAATTCATCGGCGTAAAAGGCATTCCACCAAACATGGCAGGGTTAATCGAAATGCTAGAACAAATTAAGCCTGCGCATTTGGCGTACAGCTTCAAATACACATACACGGTGTGGAATGCGGTTAAAAATCTCACATGGAATCAAGCCACAAGCAAGACATGGAACGAGCTCAAGGTATATGAGGGAGCGTGAAGGGGATGAAACTCACAGGGAACTTAGGTTTAAAGAAACCTGAAGGCACAGATGTCGTCAACATTGATGACTTGAACCAAAACTTTGACATTTTGGACGTGGAAGTGACTAAGCTAGCTACGGCATCAGAAGCAGGGCGAATGTCTGCGGCAGACAAAGTTAAACTGGATGGTATCGAGTCGGGCGCACAACGGAATACAGTAACGAGTGTCAACGGAAAAACCGGCGCTGTCACCCTCACCTCCTCTGATGTCGGAGCAAGTCCAACAGGGCACACACATGCATTTGCGGAGATCACAAGTAAACCGACAACGCTGTCTGGGTACGGAATCACAGACGCGATCCCGGCCAGCCAAAAAGGCTCGGCAAACGGCGTCGCCTCTCTCGACGGGAGTGCAAAAGTGCCGACGCCACAATTGCCAAACGCCAGCACCACACAAGCTGGTATCGTCCAACTCGAAGATACATTGACAAGTACTTCGACGACAAAAGCGGCGACGGCGAATGCGGTGAAACAGGTGAATGATACAGTTGTTGCGCATTTGGCTGATTATGTGAAGCATCCTGCTTATGCAGTTGCCAGCGGTTCGGCAAATGCTTATTCAGTCACTTTGACCCCTGCTCCTACTGCTTATGTAGATGGGATGGCTGTTACCGTAAAAATTAATGTGGATTCCACGGGAGCTTCTACTTTAAATGTGAATGGTCTAGGGGCAAAACCATTAAAAAAAGCTAATGGAAATGACGTAACAAATTTAAAAGCAAACGGCGTTTACACCTTTAGATACAACGCTTCAACAGGAAATTTTATCTTACAGGGTGAAGGGGGGGCTGGTAACGCTCAACCCGCACATGTATTGAGCGGAAAGACGTTCACAAATGATAGCGGAGAACAAACAGGAACAATGCCGAACCGTTCAGCAGAAAACTTTCACATGCCGGCCCTTGAAACTGCTGTTTGGCCGGGAGATAAAATTTTCCTAAGACCGCCACAGGGTTATTATGATGGAAACTCTTGGGTTACAGCGTCAGAACCGGATTTAATCGCTTCAAACATTCGACAGGGTGTAAATATTTTTGGTGTTGTTGGAACGTTAGTTGAGGGAAAAAAGTTTGCAAGTGGTACAGTAACATCATCCCCTAACTATGGATATTTTAGGGTCTCAAATTCAGGGGCTTTGCATGGTTATCCTTATATAACTGTAAGCGGATTAACATTTCAACCGACAGTCATACATGTTTTTGTACCGGACGGAAACACAGATATAACAATATTCGATAACCGACGGAACTATTTAGGAAGTGCCAGTGCTGATATTACGATGCAAAACACCGTATATCTCAATAATTCGGATGACGCTTATGTAAATTCATCGGGTTTTAGATTACCTGTAACTAACCCTAATACTTTATTTACATGGTACGCCTATGAATAGGAGGGACAAAATGAATAAAGTCGGCAGAAAAATTTATTATGACAAAGCAACTGGAAATGTCTTAGTTGATACGGGCGAAATGATGGGTGCGGTCATAGAAACAACCGTTGACCAAGATTTTGAAACGTACCAAGCGTTAAAAGAGCGCGTTCGTGATACTGTCGGTGTTATTCAGCTTGAATATGGACAATACGCGGCAGATATTGCTCAATGCAATGGTTATCGAGTTAATCCTGAAACGCTAGAATTGGAGTTTAGTTATCCTGATCCTAATGAGCCGGAAGCGCCGCAGGTTTTTCGTAAACCACTTTCGGAAGAAGTTGAGGAAACAAAACAAGCAATTGCTGAATTGACATTATTATTAACTCAAATGGGAGGAATGTAGAATGTTCAATGAAAATAGCGGTTTAGTAAAAGTTTGGGTAAGTCTTGTATTAGCAGGAACTTATACAATTGACCAAGTGCCTAACTTGAGTAATTTAAAAGAAGTTGTAACACAAGTACTCAATAGTATGAAGTGATGAACATTCGGACGATACTGCGCAATAAGCACACTTTATACAGGTGTGCTCTTTTTACTTTAAGTGGGGAAAGCGAGGAAAACGAATGAAGCATAATACCAACACTCTATACACCACGATCACAGGCGGTAGCGCATCAGCTATCGCCTATTTAATTGGCGGGGTTGATCATCTTGCTATTGCACTCGGAATCATGATGGCGGTGGATTATATTTCAGGGCTGATGGTTGCTGTCAGCACAAAGGAAGTGTCATCCAAGACGGCATTTCGAGGACTTATGAAAAAAATGGCGATGATTTTGGCGGTTATCGTGGCAAACCAACTGGACGCGGTAACAGGCAGTGGCGATTTTATGCGCAATACGATGATTATGTTCTTGATTGGTAATGAAGGAATCAGTTTCATCGAAAACCTTGGGCGTTTAGGTGTATCCATTCCAGGACAGGTTTCGAAGGTATTTGCGCAACTAAAAAATGAAAATCAGAAGGGAGAGAATAAACAATGAGCGTATGGACAGAAAAGTTTATTCGTGTGAACAAGTATTCGCGTCCAGGGTTAAAACTCAAAGGTGTGAAAAAGCTTGTCTTGCATTGGACAGCAAATCCAGGTGCATCAGCGGCCAATCATTTCACGTATTTTGATCGAACCATCATTCAAGCACAACGATACGCCTCGGCACATATTTTCGTTGATAAAAACGAAGCACTTTGTATTATTCCTCTGGATGAAGTAGCTTATCACGCTAACGATGGTACTTACCGCGGCGTTCCAGAACTGAAACCGAACGCGAACTTTCTATCCATCGGTGTGGAAATGTGTGTGGAAAAAGACGGCACATTCCATCCAGACACCATCTCTCGTACAGAAGATGTATTTGTAGAGCTCTGCAAAACATTTAAGTTGGATCCAATTAAAGACA
>NZ_LDPD01000008.1:8383-9522 GCF_001026865.1 Geobacillus sp. ZGt-1
TTACGATATTACCCATAAAAATTGTCCGGCGCCATGGGTAAAGGATTCCAAGGTGTTTGAAGACTTCAAACAACGAGTAAAGGCTAAAATGAGTCCACCTAAAGCCAATGTGTCATATTACACGGTGAAACCTGGAGATACACTGTCTGGAATCGCGGCAAAAAACAAAACGACAGTAGCCACTTTACAGAAACTCAACAACATCAAGAATCCGAATATAATTCGTGTCGGACAAAAAATACGCATAAAGTAATCCCTTGCCACTCGGCAGGGGATTTTTTTGTTTTTATAGGAGAGGATTGGTCGGTTCTTTCTTGTTGGGGCCTGTGGGGCTGCTTGCTGGCCTGTCCGCAAAAACGAAAGGCGTTCATGTTGTGGCGATCAAATTCAAAGACGGAAAGAAAAGTTTATTAGAAGTCAATGAAAAAATTTATGCAGCTCTAATGAAAAATTTGTTTTAAACAAGAACCTACCCGCTTTGAGTAGGTTCTTTCTTTATCCATATCTCATTGATCGGCATCCCTAGTTCCTCACAGATTGCATAGGCTACATTGAACGATGGTAGCTGCTTGTCGTTAACGATGGCGCTTAGCGTTCCAGGGCTAATATTGATCCTCTTAGCAAATTCCCCGTGTTTAATGCTTTCTTGGGCTAGGATCACCTTTAACATGCATTTATATCCAGTCATCGAATCCCCTCCAGTTTTTCATTTCGCCGTAAGGTCGTTCTGATCCTCCAGAAAAGGATAAGATGTATCGGAATTTTTTTCGATGGACAAGATAAACGGACAACTACTGGCACATAGACTCATAACACAAAAGCCACACAGTAGCAAAACTTTCCCTTCACTTCATTAGGCGTCCCAGTATCACTCTCTCGACAGGATTTCGAAACTGTTTATTTTCACTTCAGTCACTTTTTCTACACTGTTCTTCTAGTGCACTTGTACGAGCGAAATGCCTCATGTACCAAGAAATCCAGCGTTTGTTAGGAGGAGCGAAGCGACGACGAGGGAGGAGGGGGAGCGCGAGGGGGAGGAAACCGAAAATACAGGAGGTGAGAGACGATGATTTTTAAACGTCAGACGGAAATCATCCCGTTTGGGGAGTTTATGGCTAAAAAACGGACGAAGGCGAAGC
>NZ_LDPD01000008.1:11251-23362 GCF_001026865.1 Geobacillus sp. ZGt-1
AAAACGGACGAAGGCGAAGCCAGGCATAGTCGTTCCAGCGTTGTTCCCTGTTATCACTCCGCATCATTTATTTCCTGTTCAAGATCCCGAATGCGAGTTTTTCGAAGAGGCTCTGGAGCATATGATGTATAGATAACACGGCCAATGTGTATAGCGTATATAGTTGTATCAGTACAATCGCCATTCCACGCTCATGTCGGCGTATCGCAATATTAAGGATGAAAAGTTCCGCTACTATATTTTGAAGCAAAAATCGGATGTGTTCCACGCGATGAAAACATTTTTCCGCAAAGAAGAGAGCAAGCAGCTTGTTTGATCCTCTTGTTGGCTGGAAGGGGGATTTCTTTTTTTTTGGAAGCGGGGAAGAGCGGTTTCCTTCCCCGTTGGATACGTTATTGCTTTTGTAATGTAGCAACCATGGCGAGCACGGCGCCAAGCACGTCTTCGCTGCTTGGAGCGTGTACGGTCAATAGCATCGGCGTCGGTTGGGCGCTGGCGATGACATGAACCGTGACGCCGTCTGTTTGGGCGGTGTACCAAACCGCATCAGTGAACGGCTTAGGCAACCCGTCCGTTTGTTGGCGGGCGGCGTTGGCGTCGACTGCTTGGGCATGTTCTTTCGCTAGTTGTTCATAGTTTGTTTCACCCGGAGAAAGCAAGCGGATGCGGGCGAATGCGTCGCCATGAAGCAGGACATCGGCACTCGGTTCTTCGGCGTCAAGCGTCCACCCTTCCAAAACATAGAGGGAAAAATGTTGATTGTCGCTCGTTTGCAGCGTCGCTGTTTCGGTGATGGTTTGGTTTCCTGTCCGATAGGACAAAGAAGTCGTTGGCTGCGAAGAGGCAGGTTGCTCTTCGTCAGCGGGCGGCTGCCCGGAGGTTTCTTCCTTTGCGGCTGCTTGTCTACTCGCCGCCGCATCCGATTGGCCGGAAGAAGCTTGCTTTTCGTTTGGCGGCTGCACATTGGCGGACGTTTCTCTTGAGGCGGCTGGCTGTTGTTCTTTCGTTGCTTTTGTTGCTGACTCCTGCGCTTTCATTCCGCAGCCAACCAGCAAGGCGGAGGCGACAGCGAGAGAGAACAACAGTTTCCAGTATCGAGTCATGTTCATTCCTCCTTACGTTCCATATACTCCCCATTATACCAATTGAAACGGTGGAAACAAACAGAATGGTTTCCCTATTTTTTCTGCTTGTTTGTTTTTGCACGTTGTTTGACGTGCAAGGCGATATGCGCCCCGCCCCAAACAGCGGCGACGAGCAGAACGAGTGAAGCAAATCCGTAAAGCATGTTGTCCCCCTCCTCATGTATACTAGATGGCAGGATCCACAATAATGTATGAAACGCGTTTCAAGGCAAGTCTTTTTTAGGGAGTGTGTGAATATGGCCAATATCCGTGACTTGGCGAAAGAGGCAGGCGTATCGGTGGCTGCTGTATCAAGGGTGTTGAACGGATATCCGTATGTGAGCGAGGAAAAGCGGAAGACGGTTGGGAAGCAGTGGAGAAGCTCAATTACACGAAAAATATTCAGGCCGTCCATTTGGCGAAAGGAAGGGCAGCGATTGTCGGCGTTATGCTTCCGTACATTCATCATCCTTATTTTTCTGCGATAATGGGAGGTATACCCAAAGAGGCGCTCCGTTATGGCTACCAACTGCTTTTGGTTCAGACGAATTATGACGTGGAGAGGGAACTCGAGGCGTTAGAGCGGCTGCGGATGAGGCAAATGGATGGGCTGATCGTGTGCTCCCGCGAAGTGGGCTGGGAGGCGTTTGCCGCTTATCAGGAAGACGGTCCCATCGTTTTATGCGAACATGTCAGAGAGCACGATTTTCTTGCTGTTTACACCGTCGCTTTGCCACATTTTCAGCTGGGAGGGAAAGCGTTTCGCTTGATTCATCATTGGCTGGAGACAGGCAATGTGACGCGAAAGCAGGAAGAGCTGCCTGCCCGGTTGCTGGTGCGGGATACGGCATAATAGGGCCTGGCTTTCCGTCTCTGACAACCAGCTTGAAGCCGCTCGAAACGGCATCGTGTTATGTTGCTTTCAGATGGTACCGATTCACTGGGCGTCCGACGCCGCCGTATTGAACATCGAGCACGACTTTTCCCGTTTTCTCAAGGTACTCCAAATAGCGGCGGGCGGTGACGCGGGCGATGCCGACTCCTTCGGCCACTTCCTCGGCGGAAACGGGGAAGCGGTGTTGACGCAAATAGGCGATCACTTTTTCCAATGTTACCTCATTCAGTCCTTTCGGAAGCTCGGAGGACGGTCCGGCCGGTTGTTCAGTCGCCCGCCTTAGGGCATCGAGTTCCACCTGGGTGAGCGATTCCTTTTCCGCAAGCGACCGGCGGAACGTCCGATAATTTTCCAACGCCTGTTTGAGCCGTTCAAATTTAAACGGTTTCACAATGTAATCGAAGGCGCCGTTTTGCAGGACGCGGCGCACCGTTTCAATGTCGCTCGCCGCGGTAATGGCGATGATATCAACTTCATGGCCGCGGGCGCGGATTTGTTTTAATGTTTCAAGGCCGTCCAGCTGCGGCATGTAAATATCAATCATCGCTAAATCCGGACGGAGCTCGTGAATGAGGTGGAGTCCTTCTTCACCGTTTCGAGCGAGGCCGATGACGGTGAAGCCGTCCACTTGTTCAATCATTTGCCGGTTCACTTCTTGCACCATCGGGTCATCCTCGATCAACAACACGCGATACATAGCCTTTTCCTCCTTCGTCTCGACGGGAGTGTCTTTCGCGGCCGCCGCTGCATGAATGGGTAGTCACATATCAAAGGTAACAGTAAACACCGTTCCTTTCCCTTCCTCCGACTGCACATCGATGCGCCCGTTTCCCTTTTCCACAATTTGCTTCACCAAATACAAGCCGATGCCGCGTCCGTTTTCCTCTTTGGTTGAAAAGCCTTCATCAAAAATGCGGTCAATATGCTCGCGAGCAATGCCTTGGCCGTTGTCTTCGACCGAGAGGGAACAAATTTCTTCATTTTGTTCAAGGCTGACGTAAATTTCTTTTTCCCGGTCGGTTACGCCGCGAAAGGCATCGAAGGCGTTTTCAATTAAATTGCCAAGGAGAACAACAAAATCATGGTGATCGAGATGCGGCGGAAAGCGGTGCAGCCGGCTGTGCCGGTCGATTGTCACGCGGATGCCGAGCTCCTTGCCGCGGCGGATTTTGCTTAAGAGCAATCCAGAAATGCTTTCGTCCTTGATGTTGCGGCTTAAAAACTGCGTCAGTTCTGCTTGTTCCTCTGTAACTTGGAACACGTACTCGAGCGCTTTTTCAATATGGCCGAGCTGAATAAGGCCGGCGATCGTATGAAGTTTGTTCATGTATTCATGATTTTGCACGCGCAAGGCGTGGACAAACGCCTTTACGCCCGTCAATTCTTCGGCCAGCCGTTTCACTTCCGTCCGGTCTTGGAAAATGGCGATGGCGCCGACCGTTTTTCCGTTGACTTTGATCGGGATGCGGTTGCTCCAAATCGTTAAATTGCCGATCTGCAACTCCTTATTGTAAATCGGCTTGTTTACTTCCAAGATTTCCGGAAGGTGTGTGTCCGGAATGATGGAACGGATCGATCGGCCGATGACATCCCCTTTGACGCCGAGCATTTGTTTTGCCCGGTCGTTGAAGATGGTAATTTTTTCATCGCTGTCAATGGCGATGACGCCTTCATGCATGGCGTTAAACGCTTCCGTCCGTTCGATCAGCAGCTTGGCGATCTCATGCGGTTCCAGCTCAAACATTTGCCGCTTGATATGGGAGGCGAGCAGCCATGCGCCAATTCCACCGACAACGAGCGACAAAACGACCGCTACAGCAGCTTCTTCTTTCAAAGAATCAATGGCTTCAAAAAACGTCGGCAACCGGTAGGCGGCGATGACGACGCCAATTTGTTCGTGATCGCTGTTCATAATGGGAACGAAGGCGCGAACCACTGTCCCGATTTCCCCGCGGGCTTTGGAAGTGTACGTATGTTCGGCAAACGCCGGCCCCTCATCAGCACCGCGGGAGATCGTGCCGATCATCGCAGGAAGCGGATGGGAGAGGCGCACTTTGTTCATATCGAGAACGACGATATAGTCGGCGCTGTGAATGACGCGCACCCGCTCGACGACCGGATTGATCAGCGCCCGGCTTTGTTTGTTTTCGACAATATGGCGTCTGACTTCGGGCATCTCGGAGACGGTGCGCGCGGTTAGCAAGGCGCGCTGGCTGAGTTCCTCCTCCTTTGTATGGAAAAAGTCGCTGATGATGAATACACCGCTCAGCAACATGGAAAAGCTGACGATGGCGAAAATCAAAATCGTAATTTTCCAGCGAATCGGCAGCCGGTTCATGGCGGAACTCCTTTTTGGCAATCATGATTGCTGTTGAACATGCCATATGAATCGGGAAAGGAATAAATCAACGTTTTTTTTCATTATACCAAATCTTCTTGAATGGAAAGAAACGAAAGGTGTAAAATGGCGGTGGGGAACAAATATTCTGCCCGCCAGCATAGAAGATGGGGCATACGTAAGGCGTGGCGATTGCTGCTTTCAAACCGAATCCGTGAGCTCCAGCCGCTTTTTTGCTTCAATGATTCGAGTCGGCGGGGAGCATTCCGTTGGAGTGCAATTTTAGCAATAGGATGGAAGAATGGTGTGAACAATGGGGAAAAAGTGGAGAGCATGGACAATCCTTTTGTTTGTCGGCCTCGGTCTGGTCGGCTGGGCAGCTAGCCGTCAACTGGGACGTGAACCACTTGTTTATGACGACGAGCAAAAGGGGTTGAAAAAGCAAATCATTATTTATTTCAGCCATGTCGTAGCAGAGAATACGCCAAAAGGGTTGGCGGCGCAAAAGTTTGCCGAGCTCGTCGAGCAAAAAACAAACGGCCGCGTCAAAGTCGAAGTGTTCCCGAACGGCTCGCTTTATTCGGATGGGGAAGAGCTTGATGCGCTGTTGCGCGGCGACGTGCAAATGATCGCGCCATCATTTTCAAAGGTGACAGAGCTTGTCCCCGAATGGCAAGTGCTCGATTTGCCGTTTTTGTTCCGCGATGAGGACGACGTGCGCCGCGTGTTTACTGGAAAAGTGGGCGCCGAGCTGCTTCGGATGCTGGAGGCAAAAGGAATTAAAGGACTGGCGTTTTGGAGCAATGGATTTAAGCAAATGATGAGCACAACCCGTCCGCTCATCGCCCCTGACGATTTTCGCGGCTTGCGTTTTCGCATTATGCCGAGCGAAGTGATTGAAAAGCAGTTTCGTTTGCTTGGCGGTGAACCGGTTGCTGTTTCATTTGACCGCGTTTATCAGGAGCTTGAACAGCATAAGTTTGATGGGCAGGAAAATACGATTTCTAATATTTATTCGAAAGGGTTTTACAAATTTCAACCGTATATTACAATCAGCAATCACGGGTATCTCGGGTACGCAGTCATGATGAATCAGTCATTTTGGGACAGTTTGCCGAAAGACATCCAGCAAAAAATAACTGAAGCGATGGCTGAAGCGACGCGTTGGAATTTAGAGCAGTCGAAAGAGCAAAACGAACGGGAGCTCAAGCAGCTCGAGCGGCGTGAAGATGTCTTCCTTTACCGGCTGTCGGAAGAGGAGAAACGGAAATGGGAGCAGAAGTTCGCCCCGCTGTACGACGAGTTTACGAGGCAGTTTGGTTCCGGGCTTTTGAATGAAATTAGAGGATCGTAATAGGCTTCCGCGGGCGGAAGCTTTTTTGTTTTTGAACAGCAAAAAAGGTCAAGACCAAAAAGACCAAAACGACCATTATCACCATAATATTTTGATTTCAACGATTTTTCTTTATGATAATGTTGAAAGCGTTGCCAATATATCGAAAGGAGTGGGAGAAATGCGGAGAAAACTGAAAAACTTGACGGTGCAAGTCATCATCGGCATTATTTTAGGGATCATTGTCGGATTTCTATTTCCAGAATTCGGAGCGAAGTTAAAAGTATTGGCAGACGGATTTATTAAGCTGATTAAAATGGTGATCGCCCCGATCATTTTCTTCACCGTCGTCATCGGAATCGGCAATATGGGCGACTTGAAAAAGGTCGGCCGCATCGGCGGCAAGGCGCTCATTTATTTTGAAATTGTCACGACGTTTGCGTTGGCGATCGGGATTGTCGTCGTCAACCTTGTCAAACCAGGGGTTGGGTTTCATACCGATGCAGTAAAAGGCGGCGACATTTCACAATACACGAAACAAGCGGAAGAAACAAGCCACGGTTTTGTTGACTTCATTTTAAGCATCATTCCCGACAACGTCGTTGCCGCGATGGCGAGCGGCCAACTGCTTCCGGTGCTCTTCTTCGCCGTGTTGTTCGGTTTAGCGGCTGCCGCGCTTGGGGAAAAAGCAAAACCAGTGATTTCCTTGTTTGAACGGCTGGCAGAAATTTTCTTCGGCGTCGTCAACATGGTTATGAAGGTGTCGCCGATCGCCGCGTTCGGCGCGATGGCGTACACGATCGGCACGTTCGGCCTCGGATCGCTCGTGTCGCTCGGTAAATTGATGGGTTCTGTTTACATTACGATGGCGCTCTTCATTTTCGTCGTGCTTGGCGGGATTGCCAAGTTTTATGGGTTTAACATCTTTAAGTTTCTCGCTTATATCAAAGAGGAACTGTTGCTTGTTTTGGGCACGTCTTCGTCTGAATCAGCGCTGCCGCGGCTAATGGAACGTTTGGAAAAATACGGGTGCTCGAAATCGGTTGTTGGTCTTGTCGTTCCGACAGGGTATTCGTTTAACCTAGACGGCACATCGATTTACCTGTCGATGGCAGCCATTTTCATCGCCCAAGCGTACGGCATTGATTTAACCATTTGGCAAGAGCTGACGTTGCTTGGCGTATTAATGCTCACCTCGAAAGGGGCAGCAGGGGTTACCGGTTCGGGATTCATTACGTTGGCAGCGACTTTGGCGGCGTTCCCGATGATCCCGGTCGAAGGCATCGCCTTGTTGCTTGGGGTTGACCGCTTCATGTCGGAAGCGCGGGCGATTACGAATATTATCGGCAATGCTGTAGCGACAGTGGTTGTTTCGAAAATGGAAAACGAGTTTCATCCGAACGAAGCTGAAGTGGAGCGCGCCTCGATGAGCGTGGCCAAATAAGAGTCAGGAGCCGATCTGCAAGTCCAATTGACAGCTTTTCCGTTCGCATGTTTCTGACTGCGTCGGGAAAGGAGCCGCACGCTGCAAATCGCCGAATGGATGAAAAAAGGAATGCAATGACAGCGCGAGGGGAACGTTTCCCCTCGTTTTTGCGTTGATTTTCCCCTAAAGAAAGAACAAGAGGGACGTGGGGAAGTGAGAAAGGAGAGCAAGCATATATTTTGATTTTCTTTCCCTCTTTTCCCATAATGAAACTATAATGACGCTCGAGGAGGAGAGGATATGAACGGCCTGCAAGATTGCGCCACTTTGCATAACGGGGTGAAAATGCCTTGGGTCGGCCTTGGCGTTTATAAAGTCAAAGAAGGGGAGGAAGTAAGAAGCGCGGTGCGCACCGCGCTCGAGATCGGCTACCGCCATGTCGATACAGCCGCTTTTTATGAAAACGAAGAAGGTGTCGGTCGAGCGATCCGCGAATCCGGCATTCCTCGCGAACAAGTGTTCGTGACAACGAAAGTATGGAACACCGATCAAGGGTATGAGACGACGCTGAAGGCGTTTGACAAAAGTTTGAAAAAACTCGGGTTCGATTATGTCGACTTGTATTTGGTCCACTGGCCGGTGAAAGGGAAGTATAAAGAGACGTACAAGGCGCTGGAAAAGTTGTATAAAGACGGTTATGTGCGCGCGATCGGCGTAAGCAATTTCCATATCCACCATTTGCAAGATGTACTGGCGGATTGTGAAATCAAGCCGATGGTCAACCAAGTCGAGTATCACCCGCGCCTGACGCAAAAAGAGTTGCTTACGTTTTGCCGGGAAAACGGCATCCAGCTTGAAGCATGGTCGCCGCTCATGCGCGGGGAAATTTTAAGCGAACCGACGATCATTGACATTGGGCGCAAGTACGGGAAAACGCCGGCGCAGGTGGTGTTGCGCTGGGATTTGCAACACGGCGTTGTGACGATCCCGAAGTCGGTGACGCCGGCGCGGATCAAGGAAAACGCTGATATTTTTGATTTCTCGCTGACCGACGAAGAAATGAAACAGATCGACGCGTTGAACTTGAACAAACGGGTCGGTCCTGACCCAGACAATTTCAATTTTTGATGTCCCCATCAGCCAAATAGCGCCTCGATGCAGGCGCTGTTTTTTTTTGAAACCGGAGCGGGCCGTTTGACGTATGAAAAGGTGAGCAAGTACAATAAATAATAGTATACACATTTGATGAACATTGAAAAAACGGAGGGTGCTGTGATGCTATTCCATCCGATGGATATTTTCATTTTTATCGCCTTCCTGATATCGCTTTGGGCGCAATGGAAGGTATCAAGCAATTTCAATGCCTGGTCTGAAGTTCCAGCCTCATCGGGGTTGACGGGGGCGGAAGTGGCGCGCATGATTTTAGACCGCCACGGGCTGCACCATGTGCCGGTGGAGGTCGTGCCAGGGAGATTGTCCGACCATTATGATCCGATTTCCCGCACGGTCCGTTTGTCGGAGCCGGTCTTTTATGGGCGTTCAATCGCTTCCATTTCCGTTGCCGCCCACGAGGTTGGCCATGCCGTTCAACACCAGCAAGGCTACGCTGCGCTCGTCCTTCGCCACCGGATGTTTCCGATTGTGAACTTCGCTTCGGGCGTTGCGCCGTTGTTGTTGCTCGTTGGATTTGTGCTCCATCAATTTTCGCTGATTGGACTCGGCATTTTGTTTTTCTCGCTGGCGGTGGCCTTCCAAATCATTACCTTGCCGGTGGAGTTCAACGCGAGCGCACGGGCGAAGCGGTTTATGCTGGCTGAAGGGTTGATCGCCCCAAATGAAGCGCGCGGCGTAAACAAAGTGCTTGGCGCGGCGGCGCTGACATACGTCGCGGCAACGTTGATTGCCGTGTTTGAGCTGCTGAAATATGTGCTCATTTTCACCCAAGGGAACAATAATGAGGAATCGTAACATATTGGGCCGCCTAAGGCGGCCCAGCGGCATCATCGTCTATCAGCTGCAATGGAAACTTTTGTGTGCAGGAGGTGTAACCTGGGCGCTTCATCCGCGCTCGGAGACGAATTGGATATAGCCAGTTTGCTGTTGGTGGCGTTTCTCATCGCTTGCACCGCCTTTTTTGTCGCTTCTGAATTTGCGATCGTCAAGGTGCGCAGCTCGCGCATCGATCAGCTTGTCAATGAAGGGAATCGACGGGCGGTCGCGGCGAAAAAAGTGATTTCGAATTTGGACGGCTATTTATCGGCGAACCAGCTCGGCATTACGCTCACCTCGCTTGGCCTTGGCTGGCTTGGGGAGCCGACGGTGGCGCGGATGTTGCTGCCGCTGTTTGAACGCCTCCATTTATCGGAATCCGTCTCCCACTTTTTAGCGTTTATCATTTCGTTTTCGCTCATCACCTTTTTGCATGTCGTCGTCGGTGAATTAGCGCCGAAGACGTTTGCCATTCATAAGGCGGAAGCGATTACGCTGTTTACGGCTCAGCCGCTCATCTGGTTTTACAAAATCATGTATCCGTTCATTTGGACGCTCAACAACTCTGCGCGGCTCGTGACGCGCCTGTTTGGCCTCAGGCCGGTGGCGGAGCATGAAATCGCCCACTCTGAGGAGGAGTTGCGCCTCATTTTATCAGAAAGCTACAAAAGCGGGGAGATCAATCAGTCAGAGTACCGCTATGTCAATAACATTTTTCGTTTTGACGACCGCATAGCGAAAGAAATTATGGTGCCGCGCAAAGAAATTGTGGCGCTCGATATTAACAAAAGCGTCAAGGAAAACTTGGACATCATTCGCGAAGAAAAGTATACGCGCTATCCGGTCATTGACGGCGATAAAGACCATGTGCTTGGACTCATCAACGTGAAAGAGGTGTTTACGGACTTTATTGCCAATCCGTCCAACGAAAAGCAGATGAAAGACTATATCCGCCCGATCATTCAAGTGATTGAATCGATCGCCATTCACGATTTGTTGGTCAAAATGCAAAAAGAACGCATCCATATGGCGATTTTGGTCGATGAATACGGCGGCACGTCTGGACTGGTTACAGTCGAGGACATTTTGGAAGAAATCGTTGGCGAAATCCAAGATGAGTTTGATATTGATGAAACGCCGCTGATTCAAAAAATAGACGATCGATTGATCTTGGATGGCAAAGTGTTGATCAGCGAAGTGAATGATTTGCTTGGGCTGGACATTGACGATGATGACGTCGATACGATCGGCGGCTGGATTTTAACGAAGCATTATGATATCAAACCAGGCGAGAGTGTAGAAATCGATGGCTACTTGTTTACGGTGAAGGAAATGGATGGCCATCATGTGAAATCGCTGGAAGTGGCAAAAAAAGAGCCGAGCAAAGAGGAGGAGGCGGCAGGCGCCGAAGAGGAGGAGTTGCGTTTGTAAGGCAGACGGGGGCGTCTGCCTTTTCTCGTTTCGGCCGAGAAATCCCCTCCTCCATTGAAGGACAGCAGGGTAGATCAATGGTAAATGCGCGAAAGGTCGGTGGGAAAATCGCTTGTTGGCGCGAGACAAATGACCTCTTCGTTTGTAAACGGGTGGCGGAACGTTAGCTTAGCGGCATGAAGCGCATGGCGATGAAACACTGGTTTGCCGCCATAAAGCACATCGCCGACGAGCGGATGGCCGAGATGGGCCAAATGGACGCGGATTTGGTGCGTCCGTCCAGTCTCGAGAGAAAGCTCGACAAGCGATGTTGACGGGAATGTTTTGATGACGCGATAGTGTGTCACCGCTTTTGCCCCCGTCTTCGAGACGCGCCGGCGCGTTGGATGGTGGCGGTCGCGGCCGATTGGCGCGAAAATGGTTCCTGATTTCGGGGACAAACGACCGTGAACAAGGGCGACGTACGTCCGCTTGATGGCACGGTGGGCGAGCATCCGATCGAGCGTCGCACCGGCAAGCGGGTGTTTGGCAAATAAAATCGCTCCCGACGTGTCGCGGTCAAGTCGGTGAATGTGGCGCACTTTTGTTAAAATTGCCTGCGACTGCAAATAAAACGCGACCGCATTGGCGAGCGTGCCGGTTTGCCCCGGTTCGGACGGATGAATGTCGATGCCGGCTTCTTTGTTCAAGACGAGCAGATGGTCGTCCTCCCATAAAATCGAAAGCTCCCGATATTCTGGAACGATGAACGACGGCTCCGGCTCATATGCGTAAAGCTGGAGCCGGTCGCGTTCGTTGAGCACCGTCTTCCAGGGAACAGCCTGGCCGTTCAGTTTGACGCCGTGTTCCATCCGCCAACGGTGGGCGAGCTTTTTCGAGGCGGCCCATACGTCTTTCAGGAGCTGTTCAATCGTCAAACCGCTCCACCAGCTAGGGATGATGCATTCCAGCCAATCGCCTTTTCTTGTCCACAAAGGTTGTCACACTCCCAATTGTTTGTTAGCTATGGAAACACTTTCTACCCCTATCCTTGCGCGAGATATGGTACACTCATAGTATCGTCTTAGTGATGGAAAACGCAAGCATTGCGGCGAGAAAAGGTGGTATGGACGTTGAAAATGATGTATGCAGCGACTCCGGAACAAGAGCATTACATGCAGTATTTGCTCAACTACTTTTATACCGATGTGTTCCCGTATTACTTCGATGATGAACAAATCCGTCAATTTGAGGAATGGGGCATTCTTTCGCTGGACCACGAACATGTTGCATATAATGGAACGATGAAAGAGGCTTTCCAAATCATTTCAGCGTTGCAATCGCTCATTACCGTCATCGAACATATCGGAGAGCATGGGGATTTGGAACAGTATGAATGGCTGTTTGTTCGCAATCAAAAGATTTTGGCCCGCCATGGCATTGCCTTTCCTTTTCATGCCAAGCAGTTCACTTGCAGGCGGCTTTGGCCGTGCAGCGTGTATGCGCCTCCGGCGAGCCAATGGGTGATTTGACAATCCGCACGCCTAAAGGTGTGGGATTCTTGGGTCGTTAACACCCTCATCCATTTCTGGTTCG
>NZ_LDPD01000008.1:23558-32264 GCF_001026865.1 Geobacillus sp. ZGt-1
CGGTTCGCTTTCTCTCGATGCCCGCATCGGCATGTTTGACTTGTGTAGGTCGGATTCACCCATCTTCACTTGTCACTGTGCAATGAGGAAAACCAGTTTCGGAACGTTTGTTCGTCATGATACCCTTCGATGCGTTTGATTTCTTTGCCGTTTTCGTAATGGACGATCGTCGGGGTGGCTTCAATATGGTACGCATCCCACCCGTCTTCGAATTCAAGCAAGTTGAACAGCTTTAAATCGATGCCAAGCTCCTTTGCGAGCGGCACGACGATCGGCGTTGTCCGCTGGCAGTGAGGGCATGTCGGGCTGTAAAAGTAAACGGTGAGCGTCTTGCCGTCAGCCAGCTGCTGTTTCAACTCCGCGGGCAAAATAATGTTGCGGTAGTTCGGGTCGTCAAGTTGGGCGATGGTGGCTGGGTTGAGCTCACTTTTATGGTAAGGATTGTTGCTTGCGGCTTCTTTTTGTTCGTACATCGTAATAAACGCGATCGCAGCGAACAGGACGACAATGATGCCGCCAAATGCGAGCAGTTTTTTCAACGTTCGCTCTCCTTTCTTTGCTGGCGCATGACGGTCCAACTTAACAACATAATGATCATAAAGGCAGTGAACGCCAAAAATGGAATGGTGATAAATCCAAGCCAGTTTATATATTGCCCTGTGCACGGAATGCGGCCGCAGCTGATGGCGTATTCTTGAAGCAGCGGAATTTTTTGCAATCCATAATGATACAGAGAAATACCCCCGCCAATCAATGACAGTGTGAAGCTATAGCGAGCTGCCGCAGCGTCTTTGCGCACAATGGCGGTTCCTAAAATCACGACTTGCGGGTACATAAAAATGCGTTGAAACCAGCACAGGTCGCACGGAATGTACCCAAGCACCTCCGAAAAATAAAGGCTTCCGAGCGTGGCGATGAGCGCGGTCGCCCATGCGGCCAAAAGCAAGTTCTCCGCACGTTTTTCTCGTTCCATGTTCTCTCCTTCTTCCCATCATGTTCCCGATCTTGCCTCCGTTAGCTCCATTATAAGGGATGGAAAACGGCACGTCCATTCATAACCGGCAAAGGGCAGGAAAGAAAACAACATTTTCTATCTATATCGCTCGACAAACGAGCCATACTAATCGGTGAAAGGGGAGGATCACATTGACGAACAACAGCGGAAACAAAGTGCAGGACATTATGACGAAAAACGTCGCAACGATTTCGCCGAACCAAACGGTGCAAGAAGCAGCGCAAATCATGAGCCAAAAAAATATTGGGGCGCTTCCGGTTGTGGAAAACGGGCAAGTCAAAGGGATGATTACGGACCGCGATATTACGTTGCGTGTTTCGTCCCAAGGAAAAGACCCGTCGACCGTCAAAGTAGCGGAGGTCATGACGAACCAAGTCGTCACCGGTACGCCGAATATGAGCGTACAGGAAGCCGCGAATGTCATGGCCCAACATCAAGTTCGCCGTTTGCCGATCGTGGAAAACAACCAGCTTCAAGGCATTGTTGCGCTAGGCGATATTGCGACGAACAGCGCATCAAACGAAGCGGCTGAACAGGCGTTGACGAACATTTCGGAGCCGTCGCAGCCGCAAGGGTAATGGGGGAAAAAGGATGCCCACATTTTTTCCAGGGCATCCTTTTTCTTTTGGCAGGTATATTGTATGATGGGAGCGAATACATAAACAGGGAAAATGAAAATCAAGGGGGAACAGCGATGGAGTGGAGACAAAAATACGAACAATGGCTGCGTGAGCCGCAGCTCGATCCGGAATTGAAGCGGTTGTTGGAACAACGCCGCAATGATGAACGATGGCTGGAGGATTGCTTTTACAAAAATCTCGAATTCGGCACCGGCGGCATGCGCGGTGAGATTGGCCCGGGGACGAACCGAATGAACATGTATACGGTGCGAAAAGCGTCGGAAGGATTGGCGCGATACATACAATCGTTTGGGGATGAGGCGAAGCAACGCGGGGTCGTCATTGCCTATGACTCCCGGCATAAGTCGCCGGAATTTGCGATGGAGGCGGCGAAAACGTTGGCTACGAACGGCATTCAAACATACGTGTTTGATGAATTGCGTCCAACGCCGGAACTGTCGTTTGCTGTTCGCTATTTGCGGGCGTTTGCCGGCATTGTCATCACCGCTAGCCATAATCCGCCCGAATATAACGGCTATAAAGTGTATGGAGAGGACGGGGGACAGCTGCCGCCTGCTGTCGCCGACCAAGTGATCCGCTATGTCAATGAAGTCGAAAATGAGCTCGCCATTCATGTGGAAGATGAGGAAACGTTAAGAGAAAAAGGCCTTATTCGCATCATCGGAAGCGAAGTCGATGATGCTTATATCCATGCGGTCAAAACGATTTCCATCCATCCGGAGCTCGCTCGGGAAACGGCGATCAATATCGTGTTTACGCCGCTTCACGGCACGTCAAACAAACCGGTGCGCCGCGCGCTCGCTGAGCTCGGCTACCAAAACGTCTTTGTCGTCAAAGAGCAGGAGCTGCCGGATCCGAATTTCTCGACGGTCGCCTCGCCCAATCCGGAAGAACACGCGGCTTTCGCTATGGCGATGGAGTTGGGCAAGCAAGTGAACGCCGATCTGTTGATCGCCACCGACCCGGATGCCGACCGGATGGGCGTGGCGGTTACAAATGACAANGGAAACTATGTCGTGCTGACCGGCAATCAAACCGGCGGCTTGTTGCTCCACTATTTGCTGTCGCAACGAAAAGCTCAAGGCACTCTGCCGGAAAATGGTGTTGTCTTAAAAACGATCGTGACGTCTGAATTTGGTCGGGCGATCGCCCAATCGTTTGGTCTTGAGACGGTCGATACGTTGACCGGTTTCAAATTCATCGGCGAAAAAATGAAGGAATACGAACAAACAGGGCAATATGCGTTCCAGTTCGGATATGAGGAAAGCTATGGGTATCTGATCGGCGATTTTGTCCGCGACAAAGATGCCGTGCAGGCGGCTGTCCTCGCGGCGGAAGTGTGCGCGTTTTATAAAAAGCAAGGGCTATCGTTGTATGAGGCGCTCTTGCAATTGTTTGACCAGTACGGCTATTATCGCGAGGGGCAACGATCGCTCACGCTGAAAGGCAAAGAAGGAGCAGAGGCGATTGCCGCGATTTTAGCGTCGTTCCGCCAACAGCCGCCGGTGGAGGCCGCGGGGAAAAAGGTGACGGTGATTGAGGATTACAAAACGAAAGAGCGGACGAACACGTTGACCGGCGAAAAAACGGCCATTGATTTGCCGACATCCAATGTGCTCAAGTATATCTTGGAGGATGGCTCGTGGTTTTGTCTGCGTCCATCAGGGACGGAGCCGAAAATGAAGGCGTACTTCGGCGTCAAAGGGACGTCGCTGGAGGACAGCGAAGAAAGACTAGCCCGCTTAACAGAAGCCGTCATGCAGCGCGTAAAGGATGTGCTCAGCACCGTTTCTCCTTCTTATGCGCAATGATCAGCACAATCTGCGGGGAATTGGCATCGGCCAATTCCCCGTTCGTTTTACGAGTAAAACTGTGCGTACTGCTCGACTCCCATTTTTTGTTCGCTCACTTCAAGCGCATGGTCAATATAGCGAAGCAAGGCGTGCAACCGCTCCTGGATGACGGAGTAGTCATGTTCAAAATTATAAGCGTGGAGAAACTTTTCAATTTTTTTTGACAGAATATCATCAGGCGTACGCACCATTAAAATGAGCAAATTGTCCCATTCGGAGCGATGCGTGTAATAGAGCGCCTTATCATAGTCGACGGTGTTCAAGCGGCATGCCTCCTTTATCAAGAAGGAGTCATTGTTAGTGTATGACGGTGGGGCGTTTTGTTGCCCTGTAAATGTTGCGACAGAAGGCAAAATATAAATTATAACCGAAATGAAAACGAAAAAGGAAAAATAAATGTTGCAATTTTGTGACAAGGGTAGTATCCTCAAAATAAGGGGATGATGAGAATGAACAAACGGCACGAAGGGCAAGAAATGATCAACATGTGCAAATGGATGGCGTCAGTGGGATTGATTGTCGGAGTCGTACTGTTTTTGCTTAGTTTTATCGCAAGCGCTTACAACAAAGACTATTTCTTGACGATCATCAGTCTCGGCATTATCGGGGCCTCGATGTTTATGTTCGGATTCGGCCTGTTTATGGGATTGCTGACAGAAACGTACCATCGCGGCCCGCGCGAGAACGTATAGCGCGCATAGAGAATGAAAAACACCGGAGATTACCCCGGTGTTTTTCGCTTTTGCTGGATGTACCAATAGAAGATGGCGAAACCAAGAGCGACCAAAAAGACTGGAAATAAGAATGGACGGTAGGCATGGATGTACTGCTTGACGGCCATCCAGCGGCTTTCAAAATAGGCGCCGATCGTCAAAAAGACAGCGACCCACACCATCGCCCCGCTGTAGGCGAACAAGGCAAACTTTCTCCAACGGTAGGCGTTCATGCCGGCCCAAAAGGCGGCGAGATGCCGAACGCCGGGGATGAAATAGCAAATGAACAATACCGCTGGGCCGAGCTTCGAAAAAAGCGCTTTCGTTTGCTCGAGCCGTTTTTCTGTAAGATGGAGCTTGGGACCGAATTTATGCAAAAACGGCAGCCCGAGCGTAATCCCGAGCATATAGCTGAGCGAGATGCCAATGATGGCTCCAAGCCAGCAGGAAAGAAAAGCGAGCGGATACGAAAACGCCCCCGTTGAAACGCGGTAACCGGCATATGTCAACAGCAGCTCGTCGGGGATCGGCAGCCCAACAATGCCGAGCATCAGCGCAACCATAATGCCGATGTAGCCGAAGTGTTCGATAAGATAATGCAAATAGTGCTGCAAATGACCACCACGCTTTGCCGCGATTTCTTGTATATGACCATTATAAGCCAACGGTCCACAAATGAAAATGGTGCGCTGCGCGTTCATGCCAAACGATGGAACGTATCAAAACGCCGTTTCCCTCATACATTGTGATAAGAGGAAAAAGAGGGGGGAGATGGATGCGGCAGGACGAGCTGAAAGAGCTGGAACGGGCCATTGCGGAGATTACGGAAATTGCGGAAGGATTTGGCCTTGATTTTTATCCAATGCGTTATGAAATTTGCCCGGCGGACATTCTTTATACGTTTGGCGCTTACGGGATGCCGACGCGATTTTCCCACTGGAGCTTTGGGAAACAGTTTTACAAAATGAAGCTTCATTATGATTTAGGGTTAAGCAAAATTTACGAGCTCGTCATCAATTCGGACCCTTGCTACGCGTTTTTGCTCGATACGAATACGCTCATCCAAAATAAGCTGATCGTCGCCCATGTGTTGGCCCACAGCGACTTTTTCAAAAACAACGTCCGCTTCAGCAACACGAAGCGCGATATGGTGGAAAGCATGGCGGCGACAGCGGAGCGGATCAAGCATTATGAACATCAATACGGAAAATTGGAAGTGGAAAAATTTTTGGATGCCGTCTTGGCCATTCAGGAGCATATCGATCCCTCGCTCCTGCGGCCAAAGCTGTCATGGACGTGGGAAGATACGGAAGTGTACGAAGAGGAGGAGCCTCCGAAAACATCGACGCCGTACGACGATTTATGGTCGCTTGACGAGCGAGACAAACTGAAAACGCCGCCGCGAAAAAAACGGCGCAAGTTTCCGCCGCAACCGGAAAAAGATGTGCTATTGTTCATTGAAGAATACAGCCGCGAACTGGAGGATTGGCAACGCGACATTTTAACGATGATGCGCGAGGAAATGCTTTATTTTTGGCCGCAGCTGGAGACGAAAATCATGAACGAAGGATGAGCTTCGTTTTGCAAAGGAGCTTTAAATATGTAAATGAGGAATCACTTGTATACAGAAGTGATTTTTTTATTTGTTTGATGTTGCAATTTTTAATTATTGCTCATTTGATTAATGGTTTGCTGTATGGTTCGATAATGTTTAGTGATCATGCTAAAATAACGTTTGTAATACATTTTTGTCTTAGTGAATCATAAATTTCTTTGACAAATGGAAAATTGTATAATTTGTTGAATGTTAAAAGGATTGTTTCTTTTCGTTGTCAAATAATTTGTATTAAATATTAGAAATTTAAAGGGGATATATGGCGGAATGGACGCGAAGGATTTGTTGCGTATTATAGACGATGGAGAAAATGCCGAATTGGAATGTAAGGCAGCCAAAGGCGGGTTACCGAAAGATGTTTGGGAAACGTATTCTGCTTTTGCGAATACAAATGGCGGTATTATTTTGCTTGGGGTCGAGCAAAAAGGACAAGAGTTTTTCCCAGTCGATGTTGATGCAAAAAAGTTAGTTAAAGACTTTTGGGATGGAATTAATAATCCACAAAGGATTAGTAAAAATATCTTAGTGGATCGAAATGTAGAAATTGTTGAAGTTGACGGAAAAGAAATCGTGAAAATTTATGTTCCAAGAGCTTCACGTGAGGACAAGCCAATTTATATTGGTCATAATCCTTTTACAGGTACATATCGCCGCAATTATGAAGGAGACTATAAATGTACAAAAGAAGAAGTACAGCGAATGATAGCGGACCAATCTCCAATTCCTCAAGACAGCAAAGTTCTTCCCAATTACGGTTTAAATGATTTGAATATGGAATCGGTGAGAAGTTATCGAAATCGCTTTTCTTCTTTGAAACCAGATCATCCTTGGAATGGTTTAGAACTGAAGGAATTTTTATATAAAATTGGAGCTTTGGGAAGGCTACGCGAAACCAACGAGGAAGGGCTAACATTAGCCGGGTTGCTCATGTTTGGGGAAGAGCGCAGCATTACAGAGTATTTACCGCAGTATTTCTTAGAATATCGGGAAAAGAGTTCGGATGTGCCGGGGGAGAGATGGACAGATCGGATTATTTCTTCCGACGGCACTTGGTCGGGGAATTTGTATGATTTTTATTTTAAAGTCATCCGTAGACTAACGGATGATTTAAACATTCCTTTTCAAATGGAGGGGCTTTTTCGCAAGGATGATACAAGGGTGCACGCTGCTCTTCGTGAGGCTTTAGTCAATACGTTGGCTCATGCCGATTACTACGGGCAACGCGGAATTGTTATCGAAAAGGAAAAGATGTTATTTCGATTTTCCAACCCGGGTGTTCTTCGGATTCCTTTGCAACAAGCACTGAAAGGTGGAATAAGTGATCCGAGAAATCCAACGATTTTTAAAATGTTTATGTTAATCGGACTTGGTGAACGGGCAGGGTCGGGGATTGAGAATATTCATTTGGCGTGGAAAGAACAACATTGGACTGCCCCAGAATTAATTGAAGAATTTCAGCCGGATCGCACGATTCTTACGTTGCGAACAACTTCATTATTACCGCAGGAAAGCGTCGATTTTCTAAAAGCAGTTCTTGGGAAACATTATAAGTTTTTAACCAATGATGAAGTATTAATTTTAGTGACGGCACATCAAGAAAATTATGTGACCAATACGAGATTGCAAAGCCTGACAGATAAAAAGAGTGATGAAATAAGCAAATTATTATCCGGACTGGTGGAAAAAGGATATTTAGAACCAAATGGACAAGGAAGAGGTACAAAATATACGCTAACGGAAATGTTTCATCAAAAGTCTATAGGGAACTCCAGATATAATCGGATAAGCTCCGGACCTAATGTTAATAACTCCGGACCTAACGCTGCTAACTCCGGACCTAACGAAAACGAACAAACAAAAGATCATGAAAAAGTGCTATTGGATATTTCTGAATTAGCAAGGAAGAAAAAGAGATTAAATCCTTCCGAAATGGATGAGATCATTTTAAATCTTTGTGCAATTAAGCCGTTAACGCTCAAAGAATTAAGTCAATTACTGAATAGGCAGATGGATCCTCTTCGCAAAAAGTACATTTCACGATTGCTTAAGGAAGGGAAATTAGAACCGCTATATCCAGAGCAAATAAACCATCCGAAACAAGCATATATGACACGATCTCTTTTTACAAACCAGCATTAGGATATTGGATTCCTAATGCTGGTTTATTGTTATTAGACAAATTTCCCTTCTCATATAGTTTTACAAAATATGATGGGGAGGGGTACGAATGAAGCTTGATGGGATTTGGATGGAATCCATTGAATTAGATAAAATTGTCCCCATATACGTTGAAAATGTTTCAAAAAGAGCAGTAGAGAAAATGGTCAAAATATTAGAGGGAGGGGATCAGTTAAGCAGCCATGTTATTGTTGAAAAGGATCGAACGGAAGATAAATATTGGTTAGTTGCGGGGTACCCAGAATACTTAGCATATAAAAAAATGAATGAAATGCATAAAAGGTGCCCAAAAATATTTTGCGTTATTCAGCGATATTCGAATGAAACAGAACAAAGAATTAAGTTGCTACGGAGGATGTTCCATCATCAAACAACAAAGTGGTTGGACAAACATATGTTGATTGATCAAATGGTTAATAGCGGAGTAAAGGTTGTCACGATAGCCCGAAAGCTGGGAGTTACTCAAGCTGAGATTGAAAATTATTTTGTCCATCCGGATATTCCTTTTGACATAATCAAAAAAGCCCGGGAAAATGAAGGAAGTTTGATAAACATAGAAAAAATTCGCAAATTGCCAATCCATTCAATGCTTAAACACAAGTTATATCAGCAAGCAGTATTACCAAAAAGTCACCCTGACCGATTGGTGATGTATAAAAGTTTGTGTAAAACATTTTGCTAGAACAAAAGA
>NZ_LDPD01000008.1:32356-32427 GCF_001026865.1 Geobacillus sp. ZGt-1
GCAAATCAACTGGAAAGTGTTATTCGTCAATTTGTGAAAGAAAAATTAGAGCTGATTATGCGGGAAGAAAT
>NZ_LDPD01000008.1:32435-32512 GCF_001026865.1 Geobacillus sp. ZGt-1
TCCTCGAAATCGAACAGGCTCGAACACCGAATAGGAGAAACGGCTGCTATCTCCGTTGTGTTCGGAAAAAAGATCAA
>NZ_LDPD01000008.1:32562-32631 GCF_001026865.1 Geobacillus sp. ZGt-1
AATCGCATTGGAGATGTTTCAACAGTTTCAATCCAAATGGTCTCACAAATACCCAAGGGAAGTCCAATC
>NZ_LDPD01000008.1:32683-33021 GCF_001026865.1 Geobacillus sp. ZGt-1
ATTCGAAGTGTGATTTATACAACCAATGCCATTGAACGAACGATCAAAGAGATTCGGAAACGTCTAAAGCCGATGAACAGTTTGAGCAGTTTAGAAGCCGCGGAAAAAGTCGTGTATTTGACCATCCAAGATTTTAATGAGAAATGGGCAGGGCGAAAGTTAAGAGGATTTGCCGAAGCACAGGAAGCCCTCGAGCGAATGTTTGAAGAACGTTACAATTAACCAAATAATGTAAATATCAAACCAATACGATAAGGGGATTCTCCCTTTCTGCGCAATAGACTGAATATTCAGTCCCTCGTGTGGAGGAAACTAGTCCCCTATCCATTCCAAATCCA
>NZ_LDPD01000008.1:33052-33131 GCF_001026865.1 Geobacillus sp. ZGt-1
ACAAAATTCTTGACGGTACCTATTATAACTGATCATATTATAGTTGACTAATATAATATGTTGATTTAGCTTTATAAAT
>NZ_LDPD01000008.1:33174-34543 GCF_001026865.1 Geobacillus sp. ZGt-1
CCCCTTATGATATATTAGTCATGTCTAATGTTATAAGAGGTGACAAGGATGAAATATAAGGGAATGATTGTTTTACTTCTGCTCACTTTGATCATTTCGGCTTGCAGTTCCAATAAAGAACAATCACATCAAGAGCATTCTTCCAATGGGGATTTGCAAGAAAAAACTGCTTCTGCTGACGTTTTACCGACCTTTTTGAAAGGTCAAAGTGAAGAGGTCCGCTTGGTATATCAAGCTGCTGGCAAATCAATAGAGTTGTTACAATGGATTCCTTGTTATTGCGGTTGTGCCGAGAGTGCGGGACATAAAAGTAGTATGAATTGCTTTGTCANAAAAATCAATAAAGATGGTTCTGTTGTCTGGGATGACCACGGTACTCGTTGTGGTGTTTGCTTACAAATCGCAGCGGAATCCATTAAAATGAAACAAGAAGGTAAGTCTATAAAGGAAATTCGCCATTACATTGATGAAAAGTACAAAGAAGGTTACGCAAAACCAACTAAAACTCCAATGCCTTTATAATAAACAAACCTCACTTTTCCGAAAACGAAGGCTTTACAATCCTCCCACGGTGGAGGATTTTTTGTTTTCTTAAGGCATATTTTATAAGTTTGGCAGATATAAAAGTAAAGACAACTTAGTACAAGGGGGATGATGGATGAACTCACTTTGGCTTTTAGGGTTTTCTGCTTCTGCTATTGGAATGTTATCTGGCGGAGTGATTGCTTGGTTGTTTAAAGGCTGGCAAAAAGGAACGCCAACCATTTTTTCAGTATGTAGTGGTATGATATTTGGACTGGTCGCGATGGAAATTTTGCCTGAAAGCATAGAAATTGGAGGTTGGTTTATTGCTATTGTCGGATTGATTTTTGGTTATTTTATTTATAAGCATCTAGAAAAGGTTTCCCATCATGTGATCATTATTACCAATGACGCTAAAAAAGACTTATTTGTACATTCTGGTCTATTTTTAACATTCAGTATTGCCCTACACAATTTTCCAACAGGCATCGCACTTGGAGCCAATACTCACGATTCATTGACTAAACCAATGATGACTGCGATCATGCTTCACAATATTCCAGAAGGTATTGCTGTTTTTACTCCCTTGCTGATGGCTGGGTTTGGAATTCTCAGCATCATACTTGGGGCAACCATAGCCTCCGCCCCCATAGGAGTTGGAGCATTCATCGGAAGCAATTACGGAATGGGGGTTCCTTGGTTAGTAGCAATGATTATCGCATTGGCGATGGGGGTAATGCTTTCCGTGACGGGAAAAGAAATTTTTGGAACAGCTTTACGCGCATCTACCAAAATATACTGTGTTATCATGGCTATAATCGGTTTTATATTGGTTTCATTTTACTTG
>NZ_LDPD01000008.1:36089-42193 GCF_001026865.1 Geobacillus sp. ZGt-1
TCATTTTACTTGTTTTTTCTGTAAAAAACTTGAGGATAACGTCATACGGGAACTTGAAGAAGAATTTACAAAAGATGTGCTGATATTCGAAAGGACAGCTCACTGCTGTCCTTTTTATACCCTTAAATCGCCATGTTGCAAGTCCGATTTTTCCACCTGAACGGTTGTCATCATCCTCCTTCCATTCATTATGAGCTAAATAACCCATTTTCATGAAAAAACATTTCCTAAACTTGACAAAAAAATGAATATAAAATATGATACATACATATGAACATATGCTCATATATAATAAATAAAGTGAGGGGAATCATCATGAAGATGGAAGACCATTCTTTCTTAAAATCTGAAACCATTGAAAATGTATCGCGAATATTTAAGGTATTAGCCGATCCAACACGAATCAAAATTCTTTATTTGTTATCGCAAGAAGAGTGCAATGTCAATCACATTGCAGAAGTGTTGGAAATGTCTCAATCAGCCGTTTCCCATCAACTTAGTATGTTACGAAATCTGAGACTGGTTAAGTATCGCCGTGAAGGAAAAACACTGTTTTACTCCTGCGATGACGAACATGTTATTTCATTATTAAAACAAGCCATTGACCATTCTGAACATCATTAAGGAGGTATTTTATCATGCATCATCATCACCACCATCATTCTCACGACCACCATGGTCATCACCATCACCACGGACATCACCATGATCACAGTAGAGAAGGAAATAAAAAAGGGCTTACAATTGCCCTTCTCATTACCGCTGGAATTATGTTGTTAGAGTTTTTCGGAGGTTTAATCACAAACAGCCTAGCCCTTCTTTCTGACTCTGGTCATATGCTTAGTGATGCTAGTTCACTTGTTCTTAGCTTAGTGGCAATTTGGTTTGCCACCAAACCAGCTTCCCCCAATAAAACGTATGGCTTTTATCGTTTTGAAATCTTAGCCGCTTTGTTTAATGGAGTTACCTTGTTTGTTATCGCTGGATTTATTATTTGGGAAGCAATTGAACGTTTTTACAATCCTCCAACCGTGGCTAGCGGCTCTATGATGCTGATTGCGTCCATTGGACTTTTTGCCAATCTTTTAAGTGCCTGGGCGTTAATGAAAAAAGGGGATGTAAAAAATAATGTCAATCTGCGTAGTGCCTATCTTCATGTGATCGGTGACGCTTTGGGTTCCGTAGGTGCTATCATCGCTGGGCTTGTCATGTGGCTCTTTAGTTGGTATGTCGCTGACCCCATTATTTCCATTTTGGTTGCCTTATTAATCTTGAAAGGCGCTTGGGGAGTGATTAAACATACGGTTCACATTTTGATGGAAGGAACGCCAATTACCATTGACCAAAATGAAGTGAAAAAAGCCTTAGAAAGTATTGAAGGAGTGATTAACGTTCACGACCTTCATATTTGGACAATTACTTCAGGGTTAGACTCATTAAGTTGCCATATTTTGATTGAAGATCATCAAGACAGCCAAAAGGTTTTACAAGAAGCGATCCATTTTATTGAGGACCACTTTAAAATTCAGCATGCAACCATTCAAATTGAAACCTCTCAAATCCATCACGGGGAAATGAAAGTTTAATCCTTTTCAGAAGAGAGGTGATAAAATGCAACACATCGTTGATGTTCTGGTTATCGGTGCTAGTCAGGCAGGACTAGCGATGGGATATTATCTGAAACAAAATAATATATTGTTTGCCATTGTTGGCAAGGAAAATCGAATCGGAGATGTTTGGAGAAACCGATATGATTCCTTAGTTCTTTTTACTCCTCGCTGGTTCAGTTCTTTGCCAGGAATGGCTTTAAAGGGTGACCCGAACGGATATCCAACCAAGGATGAAATTGCCGATTATTTAGAGGATTATGCTCAAAAATTTGAATTACCTATTCATCTGAACACAGAAGTCATTTCCCTTCAAAAAGAAGATGAGATTTTTAAAGTTACAACCAATAATGGTAATTATGTGGCAGAGAAAGTGGTTGTAGCAACGGGTCCTTTCCAAAAGCCATACATTCCACCATTTGCAGAAAGCTTATCCGATAAAGTGTATCAAGTGCATACATCCCGTTATTTGAATCCATCTCAATTACAAGAAGGCTCTGTTTTGGTAGTCGGTGCGGGAAATTCAGGGGCACAAATTGCTGTTGAATTGTCCGAAGACAGAGAAGTTTATTTATCTGTAGGTCATAAAATGAAGTTCTTTCCACTTGAAATAATGGGTAAAAGTATTTTCTGGTGGTTTAAAAAATTAGGTTTATTAAATGTCCATATCAACAGCTCGTTAGGTCAGTTTATCAGTAAGCAAAGTGACCCTATTTTCGGTAAAGAACTGAAACATTTAATACAAGAAGGCAAAATTAAAATTAAACCCAGAACAGAAAGTATTTTAGGAGATGTTATTTCTTTTGCAGATAACAGTCAAATTCAAGTTCAAAATGTCATTTGGGCAACTGGATTTTATTCTGATTACAGTTGGATTCAAATTCCGAATGTTTTAGACCATAGAGGAAAGCCCATTCACCAAAGAGGGGTAACTTCTGTGAAAGGATTGTACTTCTTGGGATTGCCGTGGCAGTATCGAAGGGGATCTGCTCTTATTGGAGGAGTGGGTGCCGATGCAGAGTATTTGATAAATGATATTTTAAACCATTGAAGGTGCTTGCAATGTTGTGGTTAGAACTTTTTATAGCCCTTCTAAGCTTAGCGTAAGTGGGAGAGTATTCATTCAAACATAAGCTTCAAATATCATTAAATGGTTTGAACAAGGTCAGTACCTTGTTCAATATTTTAGCGATCTTAAACTAACAAACGATAAAAGTTTCCATTGACTAAAAAAGTTTCTGATGTACAATTTATTTAGGCAACATTTTCTTTGCTCTTACATATATCTAATTCTAAGTTGTAGGAGCAAATTTTTTTACCCCAAAAGTTTCCTTAATGCAAAATATTTAGCGAAAACCAATCATGAGGTGATCATCATGAGTGAAAATATAAAAAAACTGCCGTTAGTCGTTGAGGAAGGTTGGAGAAAGAAACGGACACAACCAACATTGCCCGAAGTATATAGAAGTTTGCGTATACCAAAAACGGGTTCTTGGATGAAAAAGTTTCTTGCGTTTGCTGGACCAGGATACTTAGTTGCCGTGGGGTATATGGACCCGGGAAACTGGGCGACTGATATCGCAGGAGGTTCCCAGTTCGGATACACGTTGCTTTCCGTTATTTTGCTTTCCAATTTAATGGCAATATTGCTTCAAGCATTGGCTGGCAAGTTGGGAATTGTAACGGGAAGGGATTTAGCCAAGCTTGTCGCGACCATTACAGCAAGCCTGTAGCAATGATCTTATGGGTTTTATGCGAGTTGGCAATCGCAGCTTGTGATCTAGCCGAAGTGATCGGTTCGGCAATCGCTTTGAAATTGTTGTTTGGCATTCCGTTAATATATGGAGTGATTATTACAGCTCTGGATGTACTGGTCGTATTGCTATTACAGAATAAAGGGTTTCGTTATATTGAAACGTTGGTAATTGTTTTAATTCTAACCATTGGTGCTTGCTTTGTGACTGAAATCTTTCTTTCTAAGCCAGATGTAGGTGGCATATTGAAGGGATTTGTTCCAAGCCCAGAGATTATTAACAATCCATCCATGCTCTATATTGCAATCGGTATTTTAGGTGCAACCGTAATGCCTCATAATCTTTATCTGCATTCTTCCATTGTGCAGACACGTCAATACGAACAAACCAGCTCGGGTAAACGACAAGCGATCAAATATGCCACTTGGGATTCAACCATTGCACTCTTTTTCGCTTTATTTATTAATGCATCTATCCTTATTGTTTCTGCTGCTACATTCCATAAAGCAGGAATGAAAGATGTTGCGGAGATTGAAGATGCTTATCACTTGCTTGCTCCACTGCTTGGAACAACACTTGGAAGTATTTTATTTGGAGTTGCTTTGTTGGCTTCTGGTCAAAACTCCACATTAACAGGAACCTTAGCTGGTCAAATTGTGATGGAAGGTTTTCTAAACATTCGCCTTCCTGCTTGGTTAAGAAGGCTGATCACTCGATTGATTGCCATTGTCCCAGCCGTTGTTGTAACTGCTCTTTATGGCGAANGCGGAACGGCTCAATTACTTATTTTGAGCCAAGTTATTCTTTCTTTACAGCTCTCTTTCGCGGTAGTGCCTCTCGTTCAATTCACTAGCGATAAAAAGAAAATGGGCGAGTTCGCAAATCCATTATGGTTGAAAGTTCTTGCTTGGATGGTAGCGATGGTGATTATCAGCTTAAACGCATATTTATTGTTCCAAACATTCTTTGGTTAAGAAATAGTAAACCTCATTATCTTTTTGCGGATAATGAGGTTTATTGTTTTTAGCTAATAGAATTTTTTGATGTAGCTAATTAAATGAAATGCCTGGTAAATATTAGGTTGATTTTTTACATCCAATTCTTTTTTGTTTTTCATTCAAATAAATGTTTGAATAATAAAAGAAATGAGGTATAATATATTCAAACGGAAATTTGAATATGAAAGGGGGATAATGAATGAGTAAGAAAGATACATGTGAAATTTATTGTTATGACGAAGAAAAAGTCAATCGAATACAAGGGGAATTGCAAAAAGAAGATATATCCAGTGTTGTCCTGTTGTTTAAAGCACTGGCAGATGAAAATAGGGCAAAAATTGCCTATTCACTTTGCCAAGATGAAGAGTTATGTGTATGTGATATTGCCAATATCATTGGGGCTTCTGTTGCAACCACTTCCCATCATTTACGGACTCTTTATAAACAAGGGATTGTAAAGTATCGAAAAGAAGGAAAGCTAGCATTTTATTCGCTGGATGATGACCATATTAAGCAGTTAATCATGATTGCGTTAGCACATGATAAAGAGGTGAAAGTCCGTGTCTGAACAACAAGCAAAATTATCTAAATCAGAAGCGAAAACCTACCGTGTTCAAGGATTTACTTGTGCAAACTGTGCTGCAAAGTTTGAAAATAATGTAAAATCATTGCCAGGTGTTCAAGATGCTAAAGTAAACTTTGGAGCATCTAAAATTACCGTTTGGGGTACAACAACCATCGAAGAATTAGAAAAAGCAGGAGCTTTTGAAAACTTAAAGGTTCGGGAAGATAAAGAAAAAGCAGTCAAGCGTGAACCTTTTTGGAAGCAAAAAGAGAACATTAAAGTGTATATTTCCGCCGTTTTGCTTGTGATCAGTTGGTTTTTAGGGAAGCAATACGGAGAAGAGCATATCTTTGCGACAATTGGATATGCTGCAGCAATTTTAATCGGTGGATATTCGTTATTTATAAAAGGTTTCAAAAACCTAGTTCGATTGAATTTTGATATGAATACGCTGATGACAGTGGCGATTTTAGGAGCTGCAGCGATTGGTGAATGGGGAGAAGGTGCAACGGTTGTTATTCTATTCGCCATTAGCGAAGCCTTAGAGCGTTATTCCATGGATAAAGCTCGTCAATCCATTGAATCGTTGATGGATATTGCTCCAAAAGAAGCATTAATTCGTCGCGGAAATGAAGAAATGATGGTCCCTGTTGACGATATTCAAGTCGGAGATATTATGATCGTAAAGCCTGGTCAGAAATTAGCGATGGATGGAATCGTCATCAAGGGTACATCTACGCTAAATCAGGCTGCCATTACGGGAGAAAGTGTTCCAGTAACCAAAACAGTCGGTGATGAAGTCTTTGCAGGAACATTGAATGAAGAAGGGTTATTGGAAGTAAAAGTTACAAAACGAGTGGAAGATACAACTCTTTCGAAAATCATCCATTTAGTGGAAGAAGCTCAAGCAGAACGAGCACCTTCTCAAGCGTTTGTAGATCGTTTTGCCAAATACTATACACCAGCCATTATCATTTTTGCTCTTTTACTAGCCGTTATTCCTCCATTATTTATGGGTGCTGATTGGAGCGAATGGATTTATCGAGGTCTAGCTGTATTAGTGGTTGGTTGTCCGTGTGCGTTGGTTATTTCCACGCCTGTTTCGATTGTAACTGCCATTGGAAATGCAGCGAAAAACGGTGTGTTAATTAAAGGTGGTATTTATTTAGAGGAAGCAGGA
>NZ_LDPD01000008.1:42811-42917 GCF_001026865.1 Geobacillus sp. ZGt-1
GCGATGGTTGGAGATGGTGTGAACGATGCACCAGCTCTTGCAGCTTCAACCGTTGGTGTGGCAATGGGTGGTGCTGGAACCGATACAGCCCTTGAAACAGCCGATA
>NZ_LDPD01000008.1:42955-43104 GCF_001026865.1 Geobacillus sp. ZGt-1
ACGATTAAATTGAGCCGCAAGGCTTTAGCAATTATTAAGCAAAACATTACCTTCTCTTTGGGCATTAAGGTGCTGGCGTTATTGTTAATTGTACCTGGTTGGTTAACGTTATGGTTAGCGATATTTGCGGATATGGGAGCAACATTAAT
>NZ_LDPD01000008.1:43114-43355 GCF_001026865.1 Geobacillus sp. ZGt-1
AACAGCATGCGATTGCTAAATGTGAAAGAATAATGCAATAGTTGAAGAAGACACACAAAAAGACCGAATTTATTTCGGTCTTTTTGTGTGGTTTAAAAATCAACATTGAAATTTAACAAAGCCCTGATTAAAAACAGTCAAAACTAACAAAACAAATGACCTAAATTTTAGAGATCTTAATTAATTAAATGGGATTTTAATAAAAATGCTTGGCGCTTAAAGGATGATGTATAAAATTTTG
>NZ_LDPD01000008.1:44251-46187 GCF_001026865.1 Geobacillus sp. ZGt-1
CAAAATTCTTGACGGTACCAGTTGACGAAACAGTGTTAGCTAACGACTCGAGTCGTTAGTCTTTTTTACTTATCAAATAAATAAGGATTTGAAATGGAGTTAACAAACGAACCGAAACAAATAAAAGAAATTTATGACGAGGAGGAGAATCTCTCGTTCTGAAGAATAACAACAAATGGAGACGAGATAAGGCAAGTTTACTTCCGAATTTCACACTTTCGTTTGAATTTGTAAAGATTATGTTAAAGTCGTTTTTTTCTCTTGTTTTATATAAGTATGTAGTTATATACTTATTAAAGGGAAGAGTAAGTATGGTTATACTACCATATCCATTTCGTGGATATGAAAGATGTGACATCATTATTTAGTGTGAGAGGAACAAAATTGCAAATAAAGGGATTTAGGAGTATCATATTTCATTTTCGCTCATATATATAAGTAAATAACTATATAATCATAAAAGAATAGGAGGTGTTTCCATGCAAAAGACAGTAGTGGAAATAGAAAAAGCATCACACGTTTTAAAGTTGCTTGGTGATAAAACACGTTTAACGATCATGGCAATTTTAAAACAACGTGAGTGTTGTGTATGCGAGCTTCTTGAGGTGTTTGACATGAGTCAGCCGGCTATTAGTCAGCATCTTCGCAAGTTAAAAGATGCAGGATTAGTAAAAGAAGATAAGAGGGGACAGTGGATTTATTATTCCCTCAATTCACAAAATGAGTTATATGATTTCATCCAAGATATTCTGCAACATATTCCAGATCAAACAGAGAATATTCGTAAGATTGAGGAAACCAACCCTACGCTCCGTTGCGGTTGTTAACCTACTAATCTACTAATTTAAATTATTAGGGGGGAAAAAATGAATAATACGGGGAAAAAACGTCTATCGTTTTTGGATCGATACCTCACGCTTTGGATTTTCCTTGCTATGGCAGCAGGAATTGGCTTAGGATTTGTCTTTCCAGGCTTTGTAGACGGAATGAACAGTTTGCAGGTAGGGACCACATCAATTCCAATTGCGATTGGCTTAATTTTAATGATGTATCCTCCGTTAGCAAAAGTTCGTTATGAGGAGATTGGGCGCGTCTTTAAAGATGTGAAAGTATTAGTGTTATCGCTCGTACAAAACTGGATTATTGGACCGATTCTTATGTTTTTGTTGGCGATCATATTCTTACCGGATAAACCGGAATACATGGTCGGACTCATCATGATCGGTCTGGCACGTTGTATTGCGATGGTGATTGTCTGGAATGATTTAGCGAAAGGAGACAGGGAGTACGCAGCTGGATTGGTGGCGTTTAACTCTGTATTCCAAATGCTATTTTNCTCTGTTTATGCGTATGTGTTTGTGACGATCATTCCAGAATGGTTAGGACTAGAAGGTGCTGTCGTTAATATTACAATGATGGAAGTCGCTAAGTCGGTGTTTATTTACTTAGGAATTCCGTTTCTTGGCGGAATGTTGACGCGCTTTTTGTTAGTAAAAGCAAAGGGCAGACAATGGTATGAAAAAGTATTTATTCCAAAAGTCAGCCCGATTACATTGATTTCTTTGTTGTTTACGATTATCGTCATGTTCTCTTTAAAAGGAGACGTCATTGTAAGCTTGCCGTTGGATGTAGTGAGAGTTGCCATTCCATTGTTGATTTACTTTGTGTTGATGTTCTTCGTTTCCTTCTTCTTAGGGAGGAAATTTGGAGCGAGATACCCTGTAACCACAACACTTGCCTTTACAGCCGGCAGTAATAACTTTGAGTTAGCGATTGCCGTAGCTGTTGGCGTGTTTGGGATCCATTCCGGTGCAGCATTTGCAGCTGTTATTGGACCACTGGTGGAAGTGCCTGTCATGATTGCGTTAGTCAACGTGGCACTATGGTTTCAACGAAAATACTTTAAAACAGAATCAGTATCATACTAACAACAGAG
>NZ_LDPD01000008.1:46240-50085 GCF_001026865.1 Geobacillus sp. ZGt-1
CTCTTGCCGCAGCCAAATGGCAGAAGGATGGGCAAAAAAATATCTTGGCGACGAGTGGGAAGTGTACAGCGCCGGTATTGAAGCGCATGGACTAAATCCAAACGCGGTAAAAGTCATGAAAGAAGTAGGAATTGATATTTCGAACCAGACATCGGATATCATTGATCCGGAAATTTTAAATAAAGCGGATTTGGTAGTAACATTATGTGGTCATGCAGCGGACCATTGTCCAGTAACCCCACCAAATGTGAAACGTGTTCATTGGGGATTTGATGATCCGGCAAAGGCGGAAGGAACGGAGGAGGAAAAATTAGCTGTATTCCGTCGTGTTCGCGATGAAATCGGCGCGCGCATCAAAAAATTTGCTGAAACAGGCGAATAAGACTAAATGACAGCCGAGAAGAATCTTCTCGGCTGATTTTACAGGAGGGGAAATCATGATAAAAATTGGTGAAATTTTATTCTATTTTCTAAATTAAAAAGTTGCAATATGCAAATAATGTGATATAAATAATTATAGAGGTGAAAAAATGGAAAACATTAGAGAGTTGTTTCAAGTGATGACACGTCGTTTTGGATTGCTAAATAAAAATTGCTGTTCGATTGATGATGTAGATATTTCTCTCGTTCAAAGCCATATTCTTTATGAAATTGACAAAAGAGAACATCCCTCCATGCAACAAGTGGCTGAAGCATTAGGAATGGATATTACCACGTTCAGCAGACAGATTCAAAATTTAGTGAAAAAGGGATTAGTAAAAAAAACGCCGCTTCCTGAAGATCGAAGAGTATACACGTTATCGTTAACCACCGAAGGAAAGTTTATCGCAACAACCATTGATCGAGAAATAAATCGATATCTAGAAGAAGTGTTTTCACATATGACGGAATTTGAGAAAGAAACCGTGATTCGTTCGATTAAATTGTTGAATGAGTGTATGGCAAAATCAAGTGTATGTTGTAAACCGTTATTTTGAGGCAAGTATATCTAGGCTTGCCTGTTTGTTAAACATATAGTTGTAATTTGCAAATAAAATAAGGAGAGATAATCAATGAGCATAGCGATTTTTCAAGACTTTCTCTTATATTGCGTTAGAATTAACTCTTTTGTTTTTGGCTATTTCGTTCGTCATTCACTTTTCAGTAAGGATATATTCCTTATGATAAAATGCAAAGTTTGTTAACAAAGCGCCATCCGTTATTCGGAGCATTGGTTGCTGTCGCGTTTGCGTTTTGCTCATGTTCTACGATCCCAGTTGTCGTATCGCTTTTAAACCAGAAGGTCCGTTTCGGTATTGTGATGATTTTTCTCTTTGATTCTCCTGTGCTCGATCCAATCATATTGACACTCATGGCTGCGACACTCGGAGTAAAAAAAGGAGAAGTAGAGATCGGAAAGAAACGAAACATGAGAGAAGCTTTACAGGAGACCTTTCACTTAATAAAAACGGTTTATCCATATTTGCTTTTGGGTGCAGGCATTGAAGCCATTATTCATGGTGCTGTACTGACAGAATGGATTTCAACCTATATGGGGGGTGATAAGTGGTGGCTTGTTCCACTTGCAGCAATCATCGGAATTCCTTTGTATATCCGCCTTTTCACGATGATTCCCATTTCACAAATGTTGATTGCAAAAGGCATGGCATTAGGACCTGTTATGGCGCCGATGGTTAGCTCAGCAGGGGCAAGCTTACCGGAGATCACATGATTACACAGTATCTTTAGAAAGAAGCTGGTCTTTGCGTTTGTAGGTTCTGTCATGACGATGGCAACGTTATCAGGATTTTTATTCTATATCATTTAAGGAGTGATAACTTATGAATCACGTTAATAACGATCAAATCCGGCAAAATGTCCGCAGCCGCTATAAGCAAATTGCGCTGCAGGAAGTAAATTCTAGAAGCTGTTGTTCAGACTCTTCCGGATGTTGTGGTACACCTAATGAGGTATCAGCAAAACTAGGATACTCGGATGAGGAATTATCTGCCGTGCCAGAAGGAGCTAATCTTGGACTTGGTTGCGGCAACCCGCTAGCAATTGCGGAATTGAACCCCGGAGATGTGGTGTTGGATCTTGGTTGTGGTGCCGGTTTCGATTGCTTTTTGGCTGCTCGTCAGGTCGGAGAAACCGGGCGCGTCATTGGTGTGGATATGACACCAGAAATGATCAGCAAAGCACGCAACAATGCTGCCAAGGGTGGCTTTNCCAATACTGAATTTCGGTTAGGAGAAATCGAATATTTACCGGTGGCAGATGGTTCGGTGGATGTCATTATTTCCAATTGCGTCATTAATCTTTCTCCAGATAAGCCCCAGGTGTTCAAGGAAGCCTATCGTGTGCTGAAACCAGGAGGGCGCCTTGTCATTTCCGACGTTGTGGCGACGGCAGAACTTCCATCGGAAATCAAAAACAATATGGATGTCTTGTATTCGGGCTGCGTATCAGGAGCAGCATCGATTGGTGAACTGGAATCCATGTTACAACAGAGTGGATTCACACAGATCACCATTGAACCAAAAGATGAATCGAAGGAGTTTATCAAAGATTGGGTGCCTGGAGCGAACATCGAGGATTACATTGTTTCTGCGATCATTAAAGCAATGAAACCTTAAAAAATGTGGTGTAACAGATCGGAACTCGTTGGGGAAGAAAAGCGTGAGTGTTGCTAATGTTACATGGAAAAGGCATTAGGCGATTCCTAGTGCCTTTTCTGTATGAAAATAAGGAGGGATTTTTCATATGAACATTCGTAGCTTTCGCAAAGAGGATTGGATGCAAGTGAAGGAAATTTACGAGCAAGGAATTGCGACAGGACAAGCAACGTTTGAAACGACAGCACCATCGTTTGAAAAATGGGAATCGACCATTGCCGCAAATTTATGTTTGGTCGCTGAAAACGAAGAAGGCATTCAAGGCTGGTGTAAGATAAGTAAAGTATCGGATCGCTGCGTGTATGAAGGGGTGGGAGAGGTGAGTGTGTATGTTCGAGATGTGAGTCGGGGAAAAGGAGTGGGAAAAAAACTTCTACAAGCTATGATCAAAGAATCCGAGGCAAAAGGATTTTGGACATTAACAGCAGGGATTTTCCCTGAAAACATACCAAGTTTACGTTTACATCAAAGTGTTGGATTTCGTGAAGTTGGTATCCGACAACGTATAGGAAAGTTAAATGGGGTATGGCGTGATGTGGTATTGCTTGAGCGTCGCAGTCCAGTTGTAGGTATAGACTGATTATGAATTTTATATTATGTAATCACTTTGTATATATAAAAGTGGCAGATTATTCTCGGATTCATAGCGAACCAAAATAAATCTGCCACTAGAGTTAGATCCAAATACAATTGTGTTATTTCCATATACCATTCTGTCAATGTACAGCCCCTCGTTGTGGGTTATGTCCTCCTCTGCAAAAAACAGTATATTTTGTTAATTGTATTTACCCGTGGTGCTAGTTGATTATCTAGCACCACGGGTTTGTATTTAACTTTTTCCAAGGCTCTTTTGTTATTGGATGAAACGAAGATCATGAATTAAAAAATCTTTTTTTATCGGACAGCTAGGAGTGTAAAGACATTCAGCTAACGATTGTTGTTGGAGTTTGTTTGCCATTGCTCCTTTAAAGAAGGCAATGGCTTTTTTATCATTTGTTATTAATTTTAAATGTTCATTGTTTTTTCCGAATACTTGGAATTGCTTGATTACCAGCGGTGAGCAATAAAACAACGGCTTTGGAAATGACATTCCGAATGGTTCTAAAACGCCTAAGTCATCAAAAATATGCATAGGGAACTGATGTAAGGGAATTGTACTAATATATTTTAATTTTGGAGTTAGTGGCGGTT
>NZ_LDPD01000008.1:50104-59232 GCF_001026865.1 Geobacillus sp. ZGt-1
AATCGCTTCTCTAAAAGCATGAATATGATCAAAATCGGGTTTAATCGAAAAACCAGCAGCGGCTCGATGACCACCGTATTTGGTTAAGAAATGGGAGCATTTCTTAATCACATTAATCATGGAAAAATCCGTCGCATTTACACTTCTGGCAGAACCGGCTCCTGTCAAGGAAATCACAATCGCTGGCTTTTTGAATTTATTGGCTATTTTTGCAGCAATGAGACCGATAATTCCGCTGTGAAAATCATCGCAAACAACAATAACATTTTGTTTGTACCATTGATTTTGAATAATTTGTTCCTCAATACGTTGGAATTGTTCTTTTGTCATTTGTTGCCGCTTTTTATTTAAAGTAATTAATGAATAAAGATCGGCTTTTGCACATAAAGGGTTGACTAGGATATCCACAGCTTGGTTTGGATCACCAATTCGTCCCGACGAGTTAAAAATCGGTCCAATTTGAAAGCTAATGGTGGAACTATCGACATATTTAATTCGTAACATCTCAAAGAGTTTTTTTAATACAGGGGTTGGTGTATAGTTCATTTTTTGCAATCCAAGTTTACAAATAATACGATTTTCTCCTTTGAGAGGCATTAGATCCGCAATCGTACCTAACGTGGCAAACTCAATAAATTCGTAAACATGTTTATCCCAAGGAATTTTTCCTGCCATAAATAGTGCCTGTACGACTTTTAAAGCGACTCCCGCACCTGCCAGATGCGGGAAAGGATAAGTGTTGTCATGACGCTTTGGATTAATAAACGCATAACAGTCGGGATGCGGACCTAAAACTTCGTGATGATCCGTAACAATGACATCCATGCCTCTTCTTTTTGCCACTTCCATGGCAGGGTGGGCACTTGATCCATTGTCTACTGTAATAATTAAAGTGGTGTCTTCCGGAACTTTTTCCATTGCTTTCGGGGACAAACCGTACCCTTCACTGCGAAGTGGCAATCGATAATGGACATCTGCTTTAAATTTCTTTAAAGCTTTGTACAGGATAGCCGTTGCTGTCATTCCATCTACATCATAATCACCATAAATGAAAATCTTTTCTTTTTGCGTCAAGGCTTTAATAATGCGTATAATCGCTTTTTTCATGTCATTCATCAGAAATGGATCATGAAAATCATCTATGGTCGGAAATATGAATCGTGATACTTTTTCGCAATTGTCGATGCCGTGAATAAACAAGTGGTGCATCAGTACCGGTTCGATATCAAACTGTCTTGCCATATAGGTGATCAAAGCTTTATTGGGATGTTTTTCTAGTGATGTATCAAACGGTACCCAATCCATACTTACCGTCCTCTCGTGAGTTGTAAAACCAAACATATTTTTTGGCTTGAAAAACGTTTAATGTTTGAAAAAATCGGTCGGATGGGATGTTTTTTGTTCCGTAGTATTCTTGATAAAAAAACGCAAGGTACTCTAGAGGACGGTTATATGTTAAATACTCTCTGTAAAAATTAATTGGCATCGGGAATGCGTTCTCGTATTCAATTCCTCCCTCTAGAAATGTTGCTAACGGGAATGCTCCTTTTGACAACACAAAATACAACTCGAATGGCGTGTCGATTTCAAGCGAACTCATCACTTCTTTATAAAAAATGACACCCGAATTTTTGTAAGAGATCAGTTCTTTTTTTAGATGAAGCAGATTCTGAAATTGATTAGTATCGAGCAATTGGCGTAAGGTGATCGGTTTCATGCTGTCAACTCCATTTACTGAATGTTTAATACGATTTCAATATCCTTTTCATCAAGTAAAATCACTTTTTCAACAATCGTTTTAATTAATGATTTTGCTTCCGGGACTGGTAAAACATCGATTGCATCGATCACATTGTTCATTTTTTCTTTCACCATTGCCTCAAGCTTTTTTACATCCACCGAAGAAGCATTTTCCGTTTTTTGAACTTCTGCAATGATTTGTTCCATCCGCTTTTTTTCTTCATTTAAATCTTCTAATTCAATGAGTCCTGCAGTGTACGCTTCCACTTTTCGTTTATAACGGTTTTTAGCGGTTCGAATTTTTTGCTCGATTGTGCTCTCTTCGTTTTCAGCAGCCTTTTGAATAAGATGAGGAATCATTTGGGAGTTAATCGAATCGGCTAACTTTAATAACCCATGTTTAAACCATGATTCCACATCGTCAGCGCGGTACTGTTTGCTTGTACACGTTCCTTTGTTTTTGTTAGCGGAACAACGGTAAACGCGATAGCGATTTTTCGCTGAACCTGACCAACCAATGCTCATTCCTGAACCACATCTGCCGCATTTTAATAGTCCACCAAGCAAATGCGGACTTGTCTGTGCTCGAGGTGCCATTTGTTTTTTATTTACTCTTTTTTGTACTTGTTCCCATGTAGCTTGATCAATAATAGCTGGANAAGCGTCTTCAAGGACAACCCAATCAGCGTCATCTTTTTTTACCCGCTTCGATTTACTGGAATCCATGCGGTTCCAAAACAGGGTTCCTTTATATACGGGATTCGTAAGCATTAGTTTAATAGCCCGAATCGACCATTCTTTTTTCTGACGAGAAGGTATTCCTTCTTCATTTAGCTTTTTAGCAATCGCATAGTAGCCGAGCCCTTTATTAAGGTACCAATCATAAACGTTTCGAACGATTTGTGCTTCCGGTTCATAAATAACCAACTCTTTATTCTGTAACCGATAACCGTAAGGGCTTTGTGTTAACCATTTTCCTTGTCTGGCTGCGTGCAGCATGTTTTCAAAAACACGTTCCCGAATTCGTTCTCGTTCAAACTCAGCAACCGCACCTAAAACCTGTAAGGTGAGACGACCGGATGGAGTATTGGTGTCAAACGATTCACTAATCGAAATAAATGAAACGTTATGCTCCTGGAACATATCAATTAATTTCAAAAGATCCAATAGTCGTCGGCTCAAACGGTCCAATTTCGTGACTAATATTTTGGAAATCGTCCCCTTTTTTACTTCCTTTAATAAACGATTTAATTCCGGACGATCAAGATTCTTAGCAGAATAACCGTCATCTATAAAAAGTAGAGGTTCTTCACTCCATCCCATGGCTCGGCAATAAGCTTTTAGCCGTTCTTGTTGTTCATCGAGCGAAATCCCTTCCCGAGCTTGTTCGTCCGTAGAAACGCGGCAATATAAAGCAATCGATCTTTCTTGAAAAGTGTCTTTCATACAGATTGCCTCCAACACTGTTTGTCCCATATCCCATATATATGTGTGGATGAACCAAACAATGAGTTTGGGCGATTTGCAGGGTTGTCCCACCTCACTTTCTGCATATGTATGAGCAAAGGGGGAATACGATGGAAGATGTGAAAGTTCGCTTCTCCGTAAATAGCAGTTTAGGAAAATTTTCATTTGACGACATCCACGATCTTCATAGCCACCCCGTTGCTCAAATGATCCAAGAAAAAATGGTTGCATGGGAACAGAAGTTTAAGGGAAGCGCAATTCATCACCTATTGCATAAAGAAATCGGTCAGGAACAAGCCAAACAGATTCAAGTTGCCTTCCAACAAAAAGAGAGCCAACCGATCGATGGTTAGGCTCTCCTTTTTTGTTAATTTTATTCATGATTATAAACATATGTTTATTATAGTGAATAAAATTCCCAAAATTTGTTTATCATAAAATTAGCGAGTGGAGTTTTCATTTAAAAACAAATGAACTCCTCGTTCCAGTGTGGAAAGGAGGTAATCAGCGACTTCAGGGTGCTTTTGTTCCAATTCCTTTAGTTGTTTCATGACATGCTGGATCCGAATATCGAATTCGCTATCACTGGAATGTGTTGTTTCAACAGGAAGGAGTGAGAGTTCTTCTTGAAGTTTTTCGAGAAGTGAAAGCTGAATGGTATCTGTTTTACCCGTTTCTAAATTGCTGAGATAAGCGGGAGAAACATTTAACCGTTCAGCGAAAGCATTTAAACTGATTCCTTTTTGTTTTCTTAGCACACGAATTCGTTCTCCTATATGTTGCAACATATTCGAATTCCTCCATAAAAATGGCTAGACGCATGTATTTTCAAAGAAATACAGGTTTGGTTAGAAACAAAGGCTTTATTGTATTTCAACATTCATCCAAAAAAATCCTGTTTGTAAGCTTAAGTTTTAGAAAAACATCATAAATTTTTTGAGGAGAGATAGAAATGAAAAGAAAAATCCCAAAAGTAACTTGCCAAGTCGTTTCTATTCAATATGTTCATGATCCAGAGGCAGCTGAAAAGTGGTTTGACTTGTACACAGATATTATTTTGAAGCAAATACAGAACAGGCAAGAAACGAAAAGGGACTCGGAGGTGTTGGATGATTGAAAACGGTTGCTTACTACCGCAACTCGATTAGCAAAGAAAAGCAGAAGTTATCCATTGAAATGCAAATGCAGCATGTGCATGAGGTAGCAGCAAAAAACCGTTTATTGATCGATGATGAGTTTATGGATCGAGAAACGTCNGCCAGAAAAAAGAAAATGGAAGAGAGAAAGGGCATGGCGCAGCTAATCGAGGAAATAAAAAAGGGGCGCGTAAAAAATTTAATTGTGTACAGCCGTTGCCGCTTGGCACGAAATGTACAACAGTATATGAGTTTATATGATTTACTAAGGCAGCATAAGGTAAATGTCATTTTCGCAGCGGACTTTGAATTTCCTATGATGTATANGGCGGAGGCTGAATTAATTGAACGGATTGTCGCCGCCATGAACCAGGAAGATGCTGAAAAATTGGTTCAAAAATTGNAAGATTCTAAAGTAACTGTAGCAAGAGAAGGAAAACATGCTGGGGGACGTATTCCATTTGGGTATCGATCACCCCGAGAGGATCTTGAAGAGGATAAGGAGGAGTCTGATTGGATTTTAGTTGAAGAGGAAGTAAAGACAATCCAAAACGTTTATGATTTATTTTTGCAAAAAGATTTTAGCTCCCTCACAAAATTTGTAGAGATAGTAAACGAATTGGGACTGCGCTTTAAAGATAATAAGGAATGGAACTATTCTAATATGCAAAACGTTCTTACAAACCCTATTTACAAAGGAAAAAGAATATCTCACATAAAGGGAGAAGAAATTGAAAAAGATGTGCCGCATCTTAAGATTGTCGATGAAACAGTATGGGAAAACGTTCAAAAGAAAATGAGTAAGGTTGTAAAGAGACGCAAAAAATCAAAAGAAAATCAAAATGAAAACCATGTATTTTTATTAAAAGAGCTTGTTTATTGTGATGAATGTAATCAAGTAATGCATGGCAAGCCACATCAATTAAAGGGTAAAACGTTTTTAGTGTATAAATGTAAAAAACATTCCAAAGTGCGAGCATCAAAAGATTGGTTAGAAAACACAGTTATTGAACATGCGAATGAGTTCTTTAACCAAATTATTCATACGCAATTTGCGGAGGTTATTGAGAAAATATACAAGGGAGAAACGAAGGGATATATCGAAGCCATTAAGCAAATTGACCGTGAACTGAAACAGTTAGAGGAAAGTATGGTACAGAGAGTGGAGCATGCTCTGGCAAAGGAAGAAGAACTTCAATTAAACAAGTCGATGTTACAGATGTTAAAGAAATATGAACAAAGCTTGTTTGTTAAATCCGAATTAGAATCCAGGATTTTCGAAATGAACGAAAAGTTTAAGACGATACATGATTGGAAACAGGAATCATCGTTGAAAATGATTGATCCGGACATGGAAGACGATCAAAAAATAGAATTGCTGCAGGACATTATCTCTCGTGTTCGGGTCAGTAAAGAGAAAATTGAAATTATTTTCCGTCATCCATTATTTACAGGATTGGAGGGAAGGGAAGAAATTGGACTTATCTAAGATTTTGACACCCGGCATGAAGGGGGTTTTTTATGGTCGGCATTCCACGCATAAGCAGACAATGGAAACACAGCGTCGTAGCGCCTATGATTTAGCCGAAAAATATCAGTGTACAATTGTGGAGGAAATTCTGGACGAGGGAGTGTCTTCACGAAAAAAAGATCGTGAAGGATATAAGCGATTGATTGCTGCAGCTTATGAAAAGAAATTTGACTTCGTTATTATCTACTCACATTCCCGTATTGCACGCATACCTGAAGAACATGATCTGATACGCGCAACGATGCATATATTAGATATCCCAATCATCGAAAGTGAAACAGAAAGTTTATATGATTTTGGCGACACTATTTTTAGAGCGATTAAAGATGGAATAGCCAAATATGAGCTGGATAAAATCCGGATCAATACAAAAAATGCAATTGAAACGTTGGCGAAAAATGGACGATGGACAGGTGGCAGGGCTCCGTTTGGGTATCAGTATACTTCCAAAAAGGAAGGAGGAACTGAAAAGTTTGATATAGTGGAAGCTGAAATAGAATTGGTGAAAAAAGTGTTTGAGTTATATAAAAATCATCATGGTTTTTCATCTATTGCCAGACAGCTTCCTGAAAACAGTTATCGTGGAAAAGCATGGACTAAGGACCGTGTAAAAAACATCATTACGAATCCCTTTTATGCAGGTTATATCGCGATCAGAAGAAAGCACGAAAAGAAACACAATGCGTTAAAAGACAGAAGTGAGTGGATAATGAAAAAAAGTCCACTTATTCCGGCGGTTTTAACGATTGAAGAATGGGAATATTGCTGGAATCTATACAAAACAAAGAACGAGAGAAAAATTCCACCGAAACACTTTAAAACATCTTTTCTGTTAACAGGTTTGTTAAAGTGCCAAAATTGTAATGGGGGGTTAATTGGAAAAGATCAGCGAACGACGAGCAACCAGGGAAAAGTATATGGAAAGAAAGTGTATTTATGCAAATCATGCAATTATAAAATAGATGCAGATGATGCACATCAAACGGTATTAAAAGTATTCAGAAGTTATCAAGGTGTAGATACAGAGAAACTGATCTCGGCTGTTCAGGAAAAAGTGGAAACAGAAATTAGCAACATCAAGAAAAGTATTGAGGATTTAAAAGTGTCATGGCAAACAGAAAAACGAAAACTCCAGCTTTGCGATATTGAAATTGAAAAAGCCTTTAAAAGGAAGGAAGAAAAGGAACCTCACATCAAAATATTGATCATTACAAAAGATCGAATCCTAAACAAAGTTCATCAAATTGAACGTTGGATTGAGGAAAAAGAGGCAAAAATAAAATTCTTAGAAGAGGTTCAAAAAAATGAAAATTTAATTAGAGATCATTTAAAACAATTTCAGGCTCCTGTCTCTAGCTGCAATGAAGATATGCGAGCGTTGTTCCTGTATTTATTTGAAGAAATTATGGTTAATAAAAAAGGACATTTGCAATGTAAACTACGTTTCAATTTAGATGATAAATGATACAAAAATCTCCTCATTTGCAGGAGATTTTTTTATTTATGTAATAACATATCTCGGTGATTAGGTGCATATATTGGTAGGTAAAGCAATTTTTCTCGGTAATTAAGGGTAGGACCCGATCGCGATCAGCCCCAAATTACCGATATTGATACGACTGAAATTCAAGAAAAACCTTTGATTTCAAGGGACAAGCTGGGGTTTGTCCTAATTTTATTATGGACAAGGAAGTCCTTTTTTAACAGTTCTCGGTTATTTGGATAGAGGAGATTTGGAAACTCGGTAATTAGGTTGGTTAAGTATTACTGTTACATCTTATCGATCCAATGTCAAAGATGATTAGACCAACTGTGTTGAAGAATATGTTAGTGCAATACCGTGTCAATGCTTAAAACAGAATAATGAGAATTAGAAAAAGAAATCGAAACTAAACAACAAGATCTAATTCTATTCTCATTACAACTTTAAACAAGGAGGAGAGAACGGTACCGTCAAGAATTTTCAAAATTTTATACATCATCGAGAGAACTTCCTTGTTTTTTAGCGACTAAAGTAAAGTTACATCACTAATGTTATGATCATAAATTTACCTTGATTCAAAATTAGATTAGGCGAACAAGCAAAATTGTTCGGTTTTGGAGTAGTAACAAGGAAAATCCAAGGATTTGCAGTTCGGCAAGGAGGTAGTTGAGGGATATGAAGGTTTTATATTAAAAAGAATCAGAATACTAAATGGGTTTTTGTTGAAATAAAGGTAATTTATTCGTTAAAATATTGGTGGTATCTGCCAATTGGGGGAGGTTTAATTGTTAATTCCATTTTGGTTTCGTTTATTATTTCTTTTTATGTCTTATTTTCCTTTATTTTTGGTACTGTTTATAAAATTTTTTAATTATGAATTCCTTGTTTATTGTATTAAATATTGGAGGTTTATCGATATATTGTTTCTGTTAGAGATTAAAACATTAAATGGAGTAATGGGACTTATATCAACTTTGCTGCTGGTAATTTCATTATTATCGATATTGTTTATATTGTTTGAATTAAGAACCACAGAGAAAAAAAGGATTGGACAGAAAAAATATACCATTAAGAAAATACAACCTAGGGATAGGGATATATTAGTTTACCTTGTTACTTATGTTTTACCGCTGATTAGTCTAGATATGGATAATTTTAGGGATATAATAGTTTTATTTGTTCTTATTCTTTTAATATTCTGGTTATCGATGTATTCAGATTTACTTTATGTCAATCCAGTTATGGCAGCTCTAAAATTAAGAATATACGCTATCGAAACAGATTTAGGTGAAGCACTCCTTATTTCTAAAAATGATAAATTCGAGGAATGCTTAGGTAAAAAAATAATTTGTTATCGTTTTATTAGAGATAAAGAAACAGTATTAATCGATGGGAGTAGGGGGCAACAAAATGAATGATGAATTGATTTATGTAAAAGAAAAAATTAATGAAATGGAACATAACAATGATTACGTTTACCAGTTATTTATAGTAGGTTCTGTACTAAGAGAAGGAACACAATCTGTTTATGATGATTGTGATCCAAAAGAAATTCCAATCGACCAATCAGTACAAGATTGGTTGTTGGGAACCACAAAGGCTTTGCTAGAGGATGTAACAGAAAATTATCAAGTATTAAATATTAGAGAAGTTGACGAAGAAAGCGAGACAATAAAAAGATATATTGAAATAAATAATTTAAATCAACTTTATTTATGGACTCAGCGTATAAATAATGAGCAAGTTGAAAATGATGCAAGGACTTTAATAA
>NZ_LDPD01000008.1:59260-66645 GCF_001026865.1 Geobacillus sp. ZGt-1
ATTAGCGAAACTTGAAATTGATGATGAAATGAAGGTTTATTTTTTAAAAATAATAAACGAAAGTGTATTTCTAAAAAAACGTAAAATACTTGAAGTTGTGGATAGAGGTGATTATCAGATCTCCCAAGAAAGAGACAAGAAGCTTTTTTTAGACGATCAATGGGACGGAATTATAATTGGTAATAATGTTCTATTGTACAATGAAAATAAAATTTTATCTTTGTTTAGATATTATGAAAGATTTAGACAAGCAGCAGATGAAATAGTCGAACAGATAATGGAAAAAGGGATTGTTTCAGATGATTCTAACTTTTTACAATTTGTTCAGTCTCAGATAAGTCTTCAAAAGAAGCTAGCTAAGGCAGCTGATTATGGGTTGGAACGCATAAAAAGAGAGCGTATTGAGGAATTGATAAATACTGGCATGATTAATTTGCAATTAGATGAGCAAGGCAGGATAGTCTGTACCACAAAAGAAGAAGCGCGATTGGTTATTGATGTAATATTAGACAATTTTGTTTCCTCTTTAATTACTGATGATAAATACCGAGCTATCAATAAAATGCGTATACAATAATTACTGTGTTTTGTTGTGTCAGTGTTGGAATAAAATAAGCATCTTAGATAAACGAAGGCTGGGCGACGTATTGGCATCAGCGCATTTTGCGCGAGATGGATTTGACGAGCGATGAGGCGATTGAATTTGCGAAACTGAACGCCAACGTCGTGCAACCGTCGCGCACTGGCATCAATCCGTATTATTTAGGACTGAAAATTTTTGAAGACATTGAAGAGCGGTGGAACAACCCGACTGAGGAGATGAAAAAATACGGCGTCAAGCCGGGGTCGGGGAGGGCGAAAATTTTTGAAGTGCGCGAACTCGAATCCGACATTTCGTTTTTGCGCAACTATTTAACGAAAGAGCTCGTCATGCGCGAAGATATGTATTTGTTCCAAAAACAGGGGAAAGAATATAAAATCGTCGACAAAAACTGGGAGCATATCCGCGACCAACTCGTCAGCATGCGGGTAAACGGCGGATTCCCGTATATCACGGTCAATGACGGCGATTATATGCGCAACGGAGAGTTGTATTTGAAGCATTGGTATGAAGGAATCGAACTCGATCTGAAGTATTTAGAAAAAGTGCTCCCATACATTTATCAGTTGTGGGGCCGTCCGGTCCATATGGAGACGGTCGTCGAGGAAAAGCCGATGTTGTTTACGTATGACGGGAAAACGGTGCATCGGAAATATTTATAACATAAGGGCAGGGATCTCCTGCTTTTTTTGTTTGTCACGATGAATATGTGAAAAATGACACAAATTATTCGAAATCATGCCGGATAGCGTCCCCGATTTTATGAAATAATATGAAGTGGATAATTTGTGATGGTTGTCACAAATTCTTCACCACTGTTTGTTCGCCCGGGGGGATGGATATGTGGAAGCGGCATGAAAAAACGCTTGTGTTCGTTAGCTTTGCTGTTGCGGCTGTTGTCTTGCTTTCCTTGATTGGCCGCTTGTTTTCATAAGGGGGGATGAATCGTGAACGGTTACGATCCGGTGCTGCTTAGCCGTATTTTGACGGGATTGACGCTGACGGTCCACATCATTTATGCCACGATCGGCGTCGGGATTCCACTGATGATCGCCATTGCCCAGTGGGTTGGGATTCGCAAAAATGATATGCATTACATCTTACTCGCTCGCCGCTGGACGCGCGGTTTTGTCATCACCGTAGCGGTCGGCGTGGTGACAGGAACAGCGATCGGCTTGCAGCTGTCGCTTTTATGGCCGAACTTTATGCAGCTGGCTGGCCAAGTGATCAGCTTGCCGCTGTTCATGGAGACGTTCGCCTTCTTTTTTGAAGCGATTTTCCTCGGTATTTATTTGTATACATGGGATCGGTTTGAAAATCAGAAAAAACATTTGCTTTTGCTCATCCCAGTGGCGATCGGCTCTTCGGCGTCGGCCATGTTCATTACAATGGTGAACGCGTTTATGAACACGCCGCAAGGCTTTGAACTGAAAAATGGCGAGCTTGTCAACATTGATCCGATCGTTGCGATGTTCAACCCGGCGATGCCGACGAAAGTCGCCCATGTGCTGGCGACGGCGTATATGACGTCAGCATTCGTACTTGCTTCGATCGCCGCTTGGCATTTATGGAAAGGCAATCGTCACATTTATCATCGCAAGGCACTTCATTTAATGATGAAAACAGCTTTTATTTTTTCGGTAGCCAGTGCATTGATTGGCGACTTATCGGGCAAATTTTTAGCCGAATACCAGCCAGAAAAGCTGGCGGCTGCTGAATGGCATTTTGAAACGAGCTCCCATGCACCGTTGATCCTGTTCGGCGCGCTCCAAGAAGACGGGGAAGTGAAATATGCCTTGGAAATTCCATATGCCCTTAGCATTTTGGCCCATAACCATCCCGCTGCGGTTGTGACCGGACTGAACGAAGTTCCGGAAGATGAACGCCCACCACTGTACATTCATTACTTATTCGATGTGATGGTCACGATCGGGGTGTTTTTAATGGTTGTCGCAGCCGCGTATTGGCTCGGATCGATTTTCCGCTGGAAGTGGACGGCGAAAAAGTGGTTTTTTGGACTGCTGGTGGCGGGAGGGCCGCTGGCGATGGCTGCGATTGAGGCGGGATGGTACTTAGCGGAAGTCGGGCGGCAGCCGTGGATTTTGCGCGGCTATATGAAAACGGCGGAAGGAGCGACATCGTCGGCGCATGTGGATACGATGCTTGTGTTGTTTTGCCTTTTGTATATGGTGTTAGTAATTGCGAGCGCAACAGTGCTCATCCGTATGTTCCGCCGCAACCCGGTTGAACGGGAGCTGGCAGAGCGGGCCAATAACGGGGAGGTGGCGCCATGACGCTCGAAGTCATTGGCATTTCGGTGTTATGGCTGTTTTTGTTCGGGTACATTATCGTTGCCTCGATTGATTTCGGGGCTGGGTTTTTCAGCGCCTATAGCCATTGGGCAAACAAACAGCATATTTTGCACCGCATCATTCAGCGCTATCTTTCCCCTGTATGGGAAGTGACGAACGTCTTTCTTGTCTTTTTCTTTGTCGGCATTGTCGGCTTTTTTCCGAAAACGGCGTATTATTACGGTTCTATTTTGCTTGTCCCGGCGAGCATCTCCATCATTTTGTTAGCTATTCGCGGCTCGTACTATGCGTTTCATACGTATGGGGGGACGGAACGGAACTGGTATTTAATCGCTTATGGATTGACGGGGTTGTTTATTCCGGCCTCCCTGTCCATCGTGTTGACGATTTCCGAAGGCGGGTTTGTGGAGGCAGGCGCCTCAGGCGTTGCGCTGGATTATGGGAAGCTGTTTGCAAGCCCGTTGTCATGGAGCATTGTGCTGCTCAGTGTGACGAGCGTTCTTTACATTTCTGCCGTTTTCTTAACGTACTATGCGGACGAGGCCAAGGATGAACGGGCGCGGGCGCTGTTGCGCCGCTACGCTCTTCTTTGGAGCGGGCCGACGATGTTGTCAGCGCTGCTCATTATTTACCAGCTCCGCTACCATAATCCCGAGCATTACGCCAACCTATGGAATGTGGCGTGGATGCTGGTCATTTCCTTTTTGTTTTTTGTCATTACCGTTTGGCTGCTTTGGCGGCAGCGGCGGTTCGGCTGGGCGTTTATTGCGCTGTTGTTTCAATATGCGTTCGCCTTTTACGCCTATGGCATTTCACATTATCCGTATTTGTTATACCCGTATTTGACGATTTATGACGGGTTTACGAATGAGACGATGGCTATGGCGTTGATCGTCGCGTTTATTGCCGGCCTCCTGTTATTAATTCCGTCACTTTATTTGCTTATGCGCCTCTTTTTGTTTAACAAGGCGTACGTTAAAGGAAAATGGGAAGGGGGAAAAGGATAATGCAAACATTTTTGATCATGTATGCGCCGATGATCATCGTCGCCCTGTCGATCATCGCCGCGTTTTGGGCTGGTTTGAAAGATGTGCACGTAAATGAGTAAACACAATTTCAGCGTCTTGGTAATGCATAGTTTGCCGCCAATCGCCCACACTAGCGGATGACAACGAATAGAGAAAGGATGGGCGATGATGAAAGAAATATTGGAGCGTGTGAAAGAGCAGCTGGAACAATCGTTTGACGAACCGCGCTCGACGAGTCTTGATGGGGCGATTCATGAGCTTGAACGGTTAAAAGCGAGCGCCAGGGATAAACGGCAAATGATCGAAGATGTCATCCGTGCGGTGACTCACGCGCGCAATGCGCGAATGGAGCTGGCCGAGGCGGGAGATGAATCGGCGACAAACGCTTTCGCTGAGGCCTACCGGGCGCTCGATCAAGCGATTGAATCGTACAGTGGCGTCGATAACGACCCGGTGTAAGACGGATGGGGGCCCCCTTGGCCTTCATCTGTCGGAAATACGCGGAAGGCGGATGGATTGCAAGCGTTTGGCTGACGTGTTATACTGATTGGCAGCCAAGTAAATACAGGGAATGTTTTCTAGGGTTCCGCGGCTGCTTTGCGGCCGGCCTGCGACCGAGAGAAAACGCGCGGCATCGCCGCGTGCACGGAGGGACAAAAGCCCGGGAGGAGCATCGTTTCGATCGTTCTCGCGGCTTTTTTATTTTCGCTAAAAAGGGAGGACGGGGCATGGCGTGGGTTTATTTAATAGTTGCTGGTTTGTTCGAAGTTGTATGGGCGATCGCGCTGAAATATACGAACGGGTTTGCCCGCTTTTGGCCTTCTGTTGTGACGATTGCGGGGATGGCGGCGAGCTTTTACTTTTTATCACTGGCGATAAAAACGTTGCCGATCGGCACCGCCTATGCGGTGTGGACGGGAATCGGAGCGCTCGGCGCGGCCTTGGTCGGCATGTTGTTTTTAAACGAGCCAGTCAACGCGCCGCGTGTGGCGTTTTTGCTTTGCATTCTTGTCGGAGTCATTGGTTTGAAGTTTACGGCGGGGCAATAAATTGGATTCATTTCTTGTCAAGAAAAAGAGTTGACAACAGGTATAAATATTGAATATCATGAAAATATAAAAACGAATATAGTTTCTTTTGTTAAAGGGGAGTAGCTTTAACAGCAAAGTCGTCAGTTCAGGGCGCATGCCCTCGGCTTTGTTGGCAACGGCGACGTTGTTAGCGAGACCTTTACCGATGTTGGTAAAGGTCTATTTTATTTATGGAGGCCTTTACCAAAGATGGTAAGGGCCTTCTTTCATTTCATGAAACAAAAGGGGGGAAGATAATCGTAAAGGAAGATAGGTTCGGTTTCAAAAGAACAAAAAGTGGAGGGGATGGCATGCGTAAATGGTGGAAACGGCTTCGCTTCATCGTCCATGTCCGGCGTTTTCTACCGTTTTTGTTTGAATTTTTCGTTTCTCATGAAGTGCCAATGCGAAAAAAATTGTTTTCCGTCGGTTTGCTGCTTTTGTATATAGCGCTGCCGCTTGACCTCATTCCGGATTGGCTTGCGTTGTTTGGTTTGATCGATGATTTGGCCGTCTTCCTATTTATTTTGCAACAAGTCATTAAGATGGCTCCGGTTTCATTAAAAGAAAAATATAACCTGTAAAGGGGGATTCTTCCATGGATCTGTTGTCAGTAGAGTTTTGGACGGCGTTGCTGTCGATCGTCATTATTGATCTTTTGCTGGCAGGGGATAACGCCATTGTGATTGGATTGGCGGCCCGCAACTTGCCCAAATACCAGCAAAAAAAGGCCGTTGTCTGGGGGACGGTAGGCGCTGTCGTCATCCGGGCGTTGGCGACGATCTTCGTCGTCTGGCTGCTGAAAATCCCAGGGCTTTTGCTTGTCGGCGGCGTGCTGCTTGTCTGGATCGCCTATAAGCTGCTTGTTGAGGGGAAGGGCCACGACGATGTTGAAGCCGGGGGAAATTTATGGGAGGCGATTCGCACGATCATTATTGCCGATGCGTTGATGGGGCTTGACAACGTATTGGCGGTCGCCGGCGCCGCGCACGGAAACTTTCTCCTCGTCGTTCTTGGGTTGCTCATTTCCGTTCCGATCATGGTGTGGGGCAGCACGCTCATTTTAAAATGGATCGAGCGCTTCCCAATCATTATTACGATCGGCGCCGGTGTCCTCGCCTGGACGGCGGCGAAAATGATCGTCGATGAGCCGTTTTTAAAGGCGTATTTTGCCAATCCTGCCGTGAAGTATGGATTTGAGTTGCTTGTTGTTGCCGCTGTCATTGTGGCGGGAACGATGAAAAAACGAAAAAGCGCCAAAGAGCCGCAACCGAAAGCCGCCAATGAATAATTGGCGGCTTTTGTGGCTGGGCAATCACCAAGCGGATGGCTATTTCCATTTCAGCAGCAGAAATTGCAGCAGCCATCCAATGGAGAGCCCGGGGATGACAGATAAGATCGGCAGCCAAATCGGTCCAAAAAACACGCCGCCGATCGTCACGTGCGACGAGTACATCAAGCCGACCGTCACAAAGTAGGCGGAGACGACAAACGGCAAAAACGAGTACGGCGTTTGCCCGCCGCCAGCGTCTTTAAACGCATCCCACATGGCAAAAAAGTATAAACATGGATAAAACATCAGCCATCCGATATCGACAATGCGGGCGGCCTCATCCGTACGTCCCAAAAAGCTGAGGCGGATGGCTTCATTGAAATGGGATTGGGTGTTAATCACAAATTCCAACGCAATAAACAAAATTCCTTTTATATACTTTTTGTTCAACAGTTGCCCGAATCCAGGCAAAGCAATGCTCCATAACAATGCTTCGATCGCTTTCACCTTCTCGAACCCTTTACTGAGATAATATTAGTTGATCGTTGCTTTGTCCGTTGCACCGTCAGATGGAGCTGGAGACAATCGATGGGTGCTTCATGGTCAGTTGCTGGTTAAGCCGATGGGTGCAATTACATTTTTTGCGCCAAAGACTTGTTTTATACTTTTTTGCAATAGGAATGCAGAAAAACTTTCCTATAGAACTAAACGATATGTTAGCTGAAGATAAAAAAATACTTTAAATTTTTCAGAATAATGAATATAATAGTGACGTAAAGGATTTTGACAAATAAATAAAGGGGGAAGCCGTGTGAAGGGGCTAAAATCGATTTTGTTATGGGGCCTGATTTCCGTCCTTGGGGCCGCAGCGTTTGCCATTTTGGCTTTAAGCCGCGGCGAATCGGTCAACGCCATGTGGCTTATCGTCGCCGCCGTCTGCACGTATGCGGTCGCTTATCGGTTTTACAGCCGGTTTATCGCCCGCAAAGTGTTTGGTCTTGATGATAACCGGAAAACGCCAGCGGAAGTGTTCAATGACGGGAAGGACTATGTTCCGACGAACAAATGGGTGCTATTTGGCCATCACTTTGCCGCTATTGC
>NZ_LDPD01000008.1:66677-69218 GCF_001026865.1 Geobacillus sp. ZGt-1
CCGCGCAGATGGGCTATCTGCCTGGGACGCTTTGGATTGTGATCGGCGTTGTGCTCGGCGGAGCGGTGCAAGACTTTGTCATTTTGTTCGCTTCGATGCGCCGCAACGGGAAGTCGCTCGGCGAAATGATTAAGGAAGAAATGGGTCCGGTGACGGGCTTTATCGCAGCGCTTGGCATTTTGGGCATTATGATTATTTTATTGGCCGTATTGGCGCTCGTTGTCGTGAAAGCGCTTGTCGGAAGCCCGTGGGGGATGTTTACGATCGCCGCGACGATTCCGATTGCGATTTTGATGGGCATTTACATGCGCTTCATCCGTCCAGGGCGCGTCGCTGAGGCGTCGCTTGGAGGATTTGTGCTGTTGATTTTATCGATTGTGGCCGGGCAATACGTGGCCGAGCATCCGACGCTTTCGGCGATGTTTACGCTAAAAGGGGAAACGATCGCCATCTTAATGATCATTTACGGCTTCGTCGCTTCGGCGTTGCCGGTATGGCTGTTGTTGGCGCCGCGCGACTATTTGAGCACGTTCTTGAAAATCGGCACGATCGTCGGATTGGCGCTCGGCATTTTCGTCGTGACGCCGGACTTGCAAATGCCGGCAGTGACGAAATTTATCGATGGCACGGGGCCGGTGTTCGCAGGCGACTTGTTCCCGTTCTTGTTCATTACGATCGCTTGCGGAGCGGTGTCCGGTTTCCACGCGCTCGTTTCGTCCGGTACAACGCCGAAGATGATTGAGCTTGAAAGCCATGCGCGGCCGATCGGTTACNGCGCGATGCTGATGGAGTCGTTCGTCGCTGTCATGGCGATGGTGGCGGCTTGCGTCTTGACGCCAGGGGCGTATTTTGCCATCAACAGCCCGGCTGCTGTCATCGGAACNGATGTGGCGCAGGCGGCAAAAGTGGTATCGTCATGGGGCTTCACCGTCACGCCGGATATGCTTGCTCAGCTGGCCAAAGACGTCGGCGAGCAAACAGTATTGTCGCGCACGGGCGGGGCGCCGACGCTGGCGATCGGGATGGCGCACATTTTATCGAGCGTCATCGGCGGCAAGGCGCTTATGGCGTTCTGGTATCACTTTGCCATCCTGTTTGAAGCGCTGTTTATCTTGACGACGATTGATGCGGGCACGCGCGTCGGCCGCTTCATGATCCAAGACATTATGGGCACGTTCTACAAACCGCTCGGCAAAACGGATTCGCTTGCCTCGAACTTGATCGCAACAACCCTTTGCGTATTGGCATGGGGTTACTTCCTGTACCAAGGCGTTGTCGACCCGCTCGGCGGCATCAACACGCTATGGCCGCTATTTGGCATCGCCAACCAAATGCTTGCCGGCATCGCCTTGTTGTTTGCGACGACGGTTCTATTTAAAATGGGCAAAAAAGCGTATGTTTGGGTCACGCTCGTGCCGACGACATGGCTGCTTGTCGTGACGTTGACTGCGGGATACCAAAAGCTGTTCCACGAAAATGTCAAAATCGGTTTCTTGTCGCATGCGAAGATGTTCCAGGACAGCTTGAGCCAAGGAAAAATCTTGGCGCCGGCAACGAATGAGGCGCAAATGCGGCAAATTATTATGAACGACTACATTGACGCTACGCTGTGCGCCATTTTCATGCTTGTTGTGATCGCAATGCTTATTTCGGCGTTGAACATCTGGATCAAAGTGTTGCAAAACAAACATGTGCCGCTCAAGGAAGCGCCGTACGTGCCGCGCGATGGAGAAGGAGCGAAGCATTATGCCTAAATGGCTGCAAACGGTGTTGGCGTACCGCCGGCAGTTTCTTGACTTGCTTGTCGGTGTGCCGAGTTATGAAAAATATGTCGAGCATATGAAAACCCATCACCCTGGCGTGCCGATCAAGTCGCGGAAAGAGTTTTTCTGCGAGGCGCAAGAGGCGCGCTACAATGCCAAAGGCGGCAAAGTGTCGCGTTGCTGCTAGCGGACGGGAAGGAAGGAGGGGCGCGTTCCCTTCTTCCTTTTTTCTTCTTGTTCATTATCGCTGAGAAAATGTTCGGTTGGCGGCATGGTTTTTGTGAAAGACGTTGGGAGCGTTGGATCAACCCTCAGTGGAGAAAGGAGCTGTACATACGATGCGCATTCTGTTTGTCGGAGCGGGAGCGGTCGGCGGGTATTTCGGCGGCCGTCTTCTTGAAAAAGGGGTGGACGTAACGTTTCTTGTCCGCGAGCGAAGAAAACGGGAGATCGAAGAACGCGGGCTTGTCATCCACAGCGTCCATGGCGATGTGGTATTGGCGCCGAAATTGCTTGTTGCCGGCAAACCGGCCGAGCCGTTTGATCTTGTCGTGTTCTCAAGCAAAGCGTACCATTTAGACGGCGCCATCGCCGACGCGAAACCGTATGTTGGAGAGGCGACGATGATTTTGCCGTTGTTAAATGGCATGGCCCATATGGATGCGTTATGGGAGGCGTTCGGCCGCGAGAATGTCTTAGGCGGGCTTTGCTTTATCGAAACGACGTTAAACGAGAGAGGGGAGATCATCCAAACGAGCCCGGCGCATGAGATACGTTT
>NZ_LDPD01000008.1:69236-70145 GCF_001026865.1 Geobacillus sp. ZGt-1
ACGGACTGAACGGGTGGAGGCGCTCGAATCGCTGTTTGCCGGCGCCAACGCCTGCTTTCGCCTAAGCGAACAAATTGCAGCTGATATGTGGAACAAATATTTGTTTATCGCGACGATGTCGGGCGTGACAACGCTGTTCCGCGCCCCGATCGGGCCGATCCGTTCCGGGGAGTACGGGAGCGTCATCATCGATCGGCTGTTTCGGGAAATCAAAACGATCATTCAGGCGCATGGGGCGCCGCTGACCGATGAAATGGCTGAGCGGCAGCGCACCCAGCTCGAGCAGATCGCCCCAACGATGAAATCGTCGATGCAGCGCGATATGGAAAAAGGACAGCTCATTGAAGCCGATCATTTGCAAGGGTATTTGCTAGCATTGGCGAAGCGGCATGGCATCCATGCTCCGATGCTCGAAACGGTGTATCACAATTTAAAAATTTACGAGTCAAGCCGCGTTGTCGCGGAATAAGTGGTGGACAAGTGTTGGCCGGCCGGCGGGAGCCTATGGGCAACCGCTCGCCGGCTTATTTTTGTGAACAAAAGAGAGTTGTTTCTTGCAGCGATGTAGTGTACAGTTAGTAGTGAAAACGTGTGCACAGAGGAGGAGCTGCTGTGAAAAAAGTGTGGTGGAAAGAGGGCGTTGCCTACCAAATTTATCCTCGCAGCTTTATGGATGCCAACGGCGACGGCATCGGTGATCTTCGCGGCATTATGGAAAAGTTGGACTATTTGGTGGAGCTTGGGGTCGATATCATCTGGATTTGCCCGATTTACCGATCGCCGAACGCTGATAACGGATATGACATCAGCGACTATTATGCCATTATGGATGAGTTTGGAACGATGGATGACTTCGATGAATTGCTTGTTGAAGCGCATCGGCGCGGGTTGAAAGTCATTTTGGATTTG
>NZ_LDPD01000008.1:70662-92141 GCF_001026865.1 Geobacillus sp. ZGt-1
TGAAAGTCATTTTGGATTTGGTCATCAATCATACGAGTGATGAGCATCCGTGGTTTATCGAATCGCGGTCATCGCGGGACAATCCGAAGCGCGACTGGTACATTTGGCGCGATGGCAAAGACGGGCGCGAACCGAACAACTGGGAAAGCATTTTCGGCGGCTCGGCGTGGCAGTATGACGAGCGGACGGGGCAGTACTATTTGCATCTTTTCGATGTGAAACAGCCCGATTTGAACTGGGAAAACAGCGAGGTGCGCCAAGCGCTGTATGACATGATCAACTGGTGGTTGGATAAAGGCATCGACGGCTTTCGCATCGACGCGATTTCCCACATTAAGAAAAAGCCGGGTCTTCCCGACTTGCCAAATCCGAAGGGGCTGAAGTACGTGCCGTCATTTGCTGCGCACATGAACCAGCCAGGGATTATGGAGTATTTGCGAGAGTTGAAAGAGCAAACGTTTGCACGATATGACATTATGACGGTCGGCGAGGCGAACGGAGTAACGGTTGATGAGGCTGAACAATGGGTCGGGGAAGAAAACGGCGTGTTTCATATGATTTTTCAGTTCGAGCATTTAGGGCTTTGGAAAAGGAAAGCCGATGGTTCGATCGATGTCCGCCGGCTGAAGCGGACGTTGACGAAATGGCAAAAAGGATTGGAAAACCGTGGGTGGAACGCGCTCTTTTTGGAAAACCACGACTTGCCTCGATCGGTGTCGACATGGGGAAATGACGGCGAGTATTGGGCGGAGAGCGCGAAGGCGCTTGGCGCGCTCTACTTTTTTATGCAAGGGACGCCGTTCATTTACCAAGGGCAAGAGATCGGGATGACGAACGTGCAATTCTCCGACATTCGCGACTACCGCGATGTCGCTGCCTTGCGTCTGTATGAGCTCGAACGGGCGAACGGCCGGACGCATGAGGAAGTGATGAAGATCATTTGGAAAACCGGGCGCGACAACTCGCGCACCCCGATGCAATGGTCTGATGCCCCGAACGCAGGGTTTACGACTGGCACGCCATGGATCAAGGTGAACGAAAACTATCGTACGATTAATGTTGAAGCCGAGCGGCGCGATCCGAACTCAGTATGGTCGTTTTATCGACAAATGATTCAGCTTCGGAAAGCGAACGAGCTGTTTGTTTACGGAACGTACGATCTGCTTTTGGAAAATCACCCATCCATTTACGCGTACACAAGAACGCTTGGCCGCGATCGGGCGCTTGTCATTGTCAACGTATCCGATCGGCCTTCGCTTTACCGCTATGACGGCTTCCGCCTTCAGTCAAGCGATTTGGCGCTTTCGAACTACCCGGTCCGTCCGCATAAAAATGCGACGCGTTTTAAGCTGAAGCCGTACGAGGCGCGCGTATACATCTGGAAAGAATAAGGAGGAATTTGCCTTTCCGTGTTGAATGAATCAATGAATACGGAAAGGATGGTAAAGGCTGCCGATTCTTCGGCGGCTTTTTTCTTCATGCATAATAGAAGGATGATGCTGCGCAAACAACACCCGGGAAACCGCCGGCTGGGCGGGGCTTTTTTGGCGTCATCCTGCCGGGAGAACGGTGAAATCACATTTTGCTTAAACGGCGGCATATGATTATGTTATACTAACAAATATTAAGGGACACGAAATACATAGTTCGCAAGGGGGATCGGTATGGGAGCGGAGCAGCAGCCGCTTATTGCAGAACAAAAAGAAAAAATATGGACGAAAGATTTCGTTTTGATTTGTTTGGCCAATTTTTTTGTGTTTCTTGGGTTTCAAATGACGCTGCCGACCATTCCGCTGTTTGTCGAGCATTTGGGCGGCAACGATCAGCTGATTGGCGTTGTCGTTGGTGTGTTTACGTTTTCGGCGCTCATCGTCCGTCCGTTCGCCGGCCATGCGCTTGAGACGAAAGGGCGCCGGTTTGTGTTTTTATTGGGTCTTCTCATTTTTGTCATTTCTGTCGGTTCCTACAGCTTGATCTCAAGCATTTTCCTTCTCTTTTTGATGCGGGTCGTCCAAGGAATCGGCTGGGGGTTTTCAACAACCGCTTCCGGAACGGTGGCGACGGACATCATTCCAGCGAGCCGCCGCGGGGAAGGAATGGGCTATTACGGGCTGTCCGGAAATATCGCCTTGGCGTTTGGTCCGTCGCTTGGACTTGTGCTTGCCGCTATGATTCCGTTTAGCCATCTGTTTGCCATTTGTGCGGCGCTTGGAGTCGCTTCGGTGCTGTTTGCCGCCGCGATCACGTATAAAAAAGTGGAAGCCGTGCATGGCAAAGGGGCGAACAGATGGGATTTGTACGAAAAAAGCGCTTTAACTCCGTCGGTGCTGTTGTTTTTCTTGACGGTGACGTTCGGCGGCATCGCCTCATTCTTGCCTCTATATACGGCGCAAAAGCAGATCGGCGGCCTGCAGCTGTACTTTTTGCTTTATGCGCTTGCCTTGATGGTGACGCGAACGTTCGCTGGCCAGTTGTATGACCGAAAAGGGCATCGGGCCGTCTTTCTCCCTGGTGCGGGGCTTATTTTGCTGGCGATGCTTCTTCTCGCTTGGCTGCCGGGAGAATGGGCGTTGCTTTTGGCGGCGGTGCTGTACGGTTTCGGCTTTGGCATGGTGCAGCCCGGGCTGCAGGCGTGGTCCGTCGAGCGGGCCCCTGCCCACCGCAAGGGAATGGCGAACGCGACATTTTTCTCCTTTTTTGATTTAGGCGTTGGCGTTGGGGCGATGGTGTTTGGCCAAATCAGCCATTGGTTCGGCTATCCGAGCATTTATTTAGCTGCTAGCGGTTCGGTGCTCCTTTCGATGCTTGTCTATCTGTCGGTCTTGCATAAAGAACAATCGCTTCGCCCCAGGGAACGAAAAAACGCTTAGGGATAACCCCTAGGCGTTTTTTCTGCCCAGCGGCGCATCGAAACGGCCTTTGAGTGCGGCTCGTCACCGCCGGGAATGCACTTCGTAAATGGCGAATTTTAAGTAGTCGCCTTCTTCCGCGGCAAGGAGTTTCGGGTGGTCGTAGCCGGCGCCGTTCCAATATACTTGGCGCAGCACTTTTTTCGCGTCAAATGCCGCATCAGCGATCATCTCTTGAAATAGGTGCGGGCGGACGTGGTACGAGCAGCTTGATGTGACGAAAAAGCCGCCGTCTTTGACAAGCTTCAATCCGTTTAAGTTAATGTCTTTATAGCCGCGCAGCGCCTTCGGGACGGCATGGGCCGATTTCGCGAACGCCGGCGGGTCGATGATGACGACATCCCACTGTTTGCCGGCGCGCACCGATTCGCGCAAATAGTCGAAGGCGTTGGCGACGACAAATTCAACGTTCGTGAATCCGTTTAACGCGGCGTTCCGTTTCGCTGTTTCGATGGCATGTTCAGAAATATCGACGGCAGTAGCATGTTTTGCCCCATACAGACAAGCGTTTAGCATAAACGAGCCGGTATGGGTGAAGCAGTCGAGCACGGTTGTCTCCGGACCGATGAGCGGACGAAGAGCGGCGCGGTTTTGCCGTTGGTCGAAGAAAAAGCCTGTTTTTTGTCCGTTTTCAATATCGACGATGTATTTCACGCCGTTTTCCTCGATTTCGATTTCCGTTTCCGCTTCCCCGTACCAAAAGCCTTTTTCTTGTTTGAGACCCTCAAGCTCCCGAACGGACACATCGTTGCGCAAATAAATGGCCCTTGGGGCAAACACGTCAAGCAAGCCGCGCAAAATCCAGTCTTTCCGCCTTTCCATGCCGAGCGCCAAAATTTGCACAACAAGCACATCTTCATATTTGTCGACGATCAATCCGGGCAAAAAGTCGGCTTCGCCATAGACGGCGCGGCAGGAGCGAACGCCGGGAATCATCCGTTCACGGTACGCCCACGCCTGACGGATGCGGTCGATGAAAAAGCGCTCATCGAGTTCATCGTTTGGGTTTTGCGTCAAGACGCGGACGATGATTTGCGAAGCGGGGTTGATATATCCTTTCGCCAGCCAATACCCTTGATGATTGTAAACGTCAACGAAGTCGCCCGGCGCAGCATCGCCTTCGATGCGGTCAACTTCACTTTGAAAAATCCATGGATGCCCTTGCTCAAGCCGTTTTTTCCGTTCTCTTTTCAGGATGACCTTCGCCATCGTTTCCACTCCCATTCCGTCGTCAATTGCTGCGTTTCCATCATAGCGGATTGCAACGCATAGCGCAACGTCGGAGAAAAAAAGATTGACAATCGTTCGTGCCATGGTATGATTAAGTGTAAAGAAAACTGAAAATTGCACCATCATCCACTAGGGGGGCCTTTAGAAAGGCTGAGATCAAAGTGTGCCTTTGAGACCCTTAGCACCTGATCTGGGTAATGCCAGCGTAGGGAAGTGGAGGAGCAGCACAGCAAGGCTAGGCTTTGCCTTGCCAACGTCGCATGCCCACGCCGCTTTCTTTACGCCAATCGGCAAAGGAAGCGGCGTTTTTATTTTGCCAAAAAGGGGGAAAACGAATGTCATTTGCCAAACAATTGCGCCAAGCGGCCGATCCGATCTGGCAGGCGAGTTTCCGCCATCCGTTTGTTCAGGAGCTTGGCCAAGGGACGCTTGCGCGCGAGAAGTTTCGCTATTACGTGATGCAAGATGCCTATTATTTGCGCCATTTTGCCCGCGTGCAGGCGATCGGGGCGGCGAAATCGCCGGATTTGGCGACGACAGCCCGGTTGGCGCACCATGCACAAAGCACGTGCGAAGCCGAGCTGTCTCTGCATGAAACGTTCGCCGAGCTCTTGGGCATTACAGAAGAGGAAAGGGCGGCGTTCATTCCGGCGCCGACGGCGTACGCCTATACGTCGCACATGTACCGCGCGGCGTACGAAGGGCATCTCGGTGATGTTATCGCCGCCATTTTGCCGTGCTACTGGCTGTATTACGAAATTGGCGAGCGCTTGAAAACGTGCCGCCCGAACGATCCGATTTATGAAAAATGGATCGGCACCTACAGTTCGGACTGGTTCCGCTCGCTTGTGGAAGAGCAAATCGCGCGGCTTGACGACATCGCTGACGAGGTCACCGAAGAGGATCGCCATCGGATGAAGCGGCATTTCCTCATCAGCAGCGAATATGAGTACGAGTTTTGGGAGATGGCGTATCGGCTTGAGCAGTGGCCGTCGGCTGAATTGGCGGCGAGCCGTTGACGTGAGACAAGGAGGAGAACAGGATGGAAGTGAAGACAAAAGGGTTAAGATTGGTGGATATTTTAACGACGATCGTCATTGCGATTGTGTTTGGCGTTATTTACAAATTATGGGGACCGCTATATAGCGCGGTGGGAGCAGTAGGGTTTCATCTCGATCAATTCATTTACGGCATGTGGTTTATCGCCTCCTCGCTCGCTTATTTGCTCATTCGCAAGCCAGGGGTGGCGTTGCTCGCGGAGATTGCGGCTTCGTCCGGCGAGCTGATCATGGGATCGCAATGGGGGCTTGAAGTGCTCATTTACGGGGTCGTTCAAGGGCTGTTGGCCGAGCTCGTCTTTGCCGCCTTCCGCTATCGGCGCTTTGATACGTTCGTTGTATCGCTCGGCGCGGTCGGGGCGACGATTGGCTCGCTCATCATGGACTTTTACAAAGGCTATATTGAGGCGCTCGCCCCATGGAATATGGCGCTCTTTTTGCTGGCGCGTTTTATCGGCGCCATCCTCATCTCCGGCGTGCTTGCTGTTTCATTGGCGAAAGCGCTCGAAAAAACCGGAGTGACGCAAATGTGGCGGCCGGCCTCGAAAGACGATTACGATGCATTGAACCGGTAAGGCGGCGAATGGCGATGAAACAAGCAATTGCGATTGATCGGCTGCGCCTGAAATTTCCCGGGAGCGACGGGCTGCTGTTTCGCGACTTGTCGCTTTCGATTGCCGAGGGGGAGAAAGTGCTCCTCCTTGGTCCGTCCGGATGCGGCAAGTCGACATTATTGCAAGTGATGGCTGGCATCATTCCCCGCTCGATCGATGTGCCGATGAAAGCGGAGCGCCTTAAGCGGCCGGAACGGTGGGGCTATGTTTTCCAAGATCCTGATGCTCAATTTTGCATGCCGTATGCGGACGAGGAAATCGCTTTTGCCCTCGAAAATCGAAGCGTGCCGCGCCACGAGATGCCCGTCCGCATCCGTGCCCTGCTGAACCAAGTCGGTTTGGAGATCGCTCCGCATACGGATATTCATACGCTTTCCGGTGGAATGAAGCAGCGATTGGCTCTTGCTTCGGTGCTGGCGCTTGAGCCGGATGTCTTGTTTTTGGATGAGCCGACGGCGCTGCTTGATGAAGAAGGGACGAAGGCGGTATGGCAAACGGTGAAGCAGGTGGGCCGCGGCAAAACGGTCATCATCGTCGAGCATAAAATTGACCATGTGCTCGACTTTGTGGATCGCATTGTCTTGTTCGGCCGCGATGGGCGCATCATCGCCGACGGCGAGGCGAAGGCGGTGTTTTCCGACTATAAAGACGTCATTGCCGCTGAAGGGATTTGGTATCCAGGCGTCTGGGATGACTATGACCGGACGGCAAGGCGGCGAAATCGCCATCGAGGCGAGGAGCTTCTTCGCCTCGCCCGTTTTCGCGGGTTCCGCGGCCGGGAGGCGAAAATCTATGTTCCTGAAGCAACGGTGCACGCCGGCGAATGGATTGCCGTCACCGGAAAAAACGGCGCCGGTAAAAGCACGTTGCTGCACGCGCTTATGCAACTCATCCGCACGGACGGAGAGTATATGCTGCTAGGCGCCGACATCAAGCGGCAACACCCGCTTTACCGCCATATTGCGTTTGTTTTCCAAAATCCGGAATGGCAATTTGTCGCCCATTCCGTTCGCGAAGAGCTCGCCTACTCGCTTCGGCTTGAGGGGCGGCCGAAAGAGGAAATTGAGGGAATCGTCGACCGTCTGTTGCGTGAATTTGACCTTGTTGAGCAGCAAGACCAGCACCCGTACCAACTGTCGGTCGGACAAAAGCGGCGGTTGAGCGTCGCCGCTTCGATCGTCGCCGGCCAGCGCCTCTTTTTGCTTGATGAGCCGACATTTGGGCAAGATGCAAAAAATACGTTCGCGTTGCTCGAAATGCTTGAAGCATACCGTGAACAAGGGGCGGCGATCATGATGGTTACACATGACGAACAAATCGTCCGCCGCTTTGCGACGAGACAGTGGGTGATTGAAGATGGGGCGCTCGTTCGGGACGAACGGCTTGACATCCGAGAGCCGGTGTTGGCGGAAGGTGGGGCAGGGTGATGAAATGGGAGGTTCGCTGCCGCGAGACATGGCTTCATGAGACGAACCCGAGTTTGAAGCTCATTGTGCTTGTCGTGCTCTTTTTCGCTGTCTTGTTCATTCATAACCCGAACGTGCTGATTAACGTTTCGCTCGCTCTCTTCGTTTTGTTTTGCTTTGGCACCGGCTATCCGGCGAATGTGTTGTTTTGGCTGTTTTTGCCGTTTTTCCTCGTGTTTGTTTCGACGGCTTCATCGATGATGATGTTTGGCGAGGGAACGACGACATGGGTTCGCTGGGGGCTCATCCATGTTACAGCGGAAAGTTTTTGGCGCGGGGTGCACATCGGGTTTCGCGCTTTGGCGCTTGGGCTTCTCGGATTGATTTTTTCGCTGACGACCCGGCCGGTTCCGTTGTTTTATTCGCTCATGCAGCAGTTGAGACTGAAGCCAAAGTATGCGTACAGTTTTTTGGCGGCCGTTCGCCTATTGCCGATTATGCTTGAAGAGTTTCAGGCGATCCGCTATGCGTTAACAGTGCGCGGCGTGCCGAATAAGGGCGTCCTCAGCAAAGTGAAGCGCTACGCCATTCCGCTGTTGTCGCAAAGCATCCGCCGCGCCCAGCGCATCGCCGTGGCGATGGAAGCGAAACAATTTTCCGGCAGCGGGCGGCGCACGTTTTATTATGAAATCGGGTTCGGCAAATATGATATTTGGCTTGTCGCCTTGTTTGCCGCTTTGATGTTCGCCGCCTACTATGTCGGTGTTCATTATCCGTATATTTCTATAAGCGATGTACGGTAGAAAGAAAGGGATGGCGATGGGGGTTCTCCATTTCGTTTCCACCGGGCGTCAGACGGTTGACGAATTTGCCGCGATTTGTGCGCACACCCATCCGTATGCCGACCTGATTCATATTCGCGAAAAAGGGAAGACGGCGCGTGAAGTGGCGGCGTTTGTCGCGGCACTGCTTCGCGTCGGGGTGCCGCTGCAAAAAATCATCGTCAATGACCGGGTTGATGTCGCCGCTGTCTACGGTGTCAAAGGTGTGCAGCTTGCTTATCACAGCCTGCCGGTGCGCGCCGTCCGCCGCTCGTTTCCGGACTTGACGGTTGGTTGCTCGGTGCACGGGTCGGAGGAGGCGAAACAGGCCGAACAGGATGGCGCTCACTTTTGTTTGTATGGCCATATTTTTCCGACGGACAGCAAGCCCGGTTTGCCGCCGCGCGGTCTGGACTCGCTTGCGGAAATCGCGGCCGCCGTGTCCATTCCAGTCATCGCCATTGGCGGCATTCACGCCGGCAACGCTCGTCGGGTGCTGGAAGCGGGCGCAGCCGGGGTGGCAGTATTGTCGGCTGTTTTTTTCGCTGCTGACCCCGTTGCTGAGGCTAAACGGCTGGCAGACATCGTGAAAGGGAGGGGATAGGGGATGACGCATCGGTATGACGTCGCGATCGTCGGCGGCGGGGTGATTGGGGCGGCCATCGGTTTTGAGCTCGCCAAGCGGCGGCATCGCGTCGCCATTTTTGAAAAAGGAACGATGGGAAGCGGGGCGTCAAGCGCGGCAGCCGGCATGCTTGGGGCGCAATCCGAGTTTTCGACGTCAAGCCCGCTTGTGCCGCTTGCCTTGCAAAGCCGAGCTCTCATGCCGGCCTTGGCTGAAGAGCTGAGGGAGAGGACCGGCATCGATATCGGCCTTGTCGAAAAAGGATTGATCAAACTAGCGACAACGGAAGAGGAAGCAGACGATCTCTATCGCCATTATACATTTTGGCGGGGCATAGGCGAACCGGTGCAGTGGCTCACGAAAGGGGAGGCGCTTGAAATGGAGCCGCGTCTTGCGGCGGAAGCGCTTGCCGGCGCGATGTACATCCCTGGCGATGGGCAAGTGAGCGCTCCGGATTTGGCCGCCGCTCTTGCCTATGCCGCCGCCTCCGCCGGCGCTTGTCTGTACGAGTATACGGAAGTGTTCGACATCCGTTCCGACAGCAGTGGGCATGTGTTAGACACAACAGGCGGGACGTTTGCCGCCGAGGCGGTCGTCATCGCTTCCGGCGCTTGGGCGGCGCGGCTCGGCGCGCGGGTCGGGCTTTCGCTTTCCGTTTATCCGGTCAAAGGAGAATGCGTCATGGTGCGCGCCCCGGTTCCGTTGTTGCAAACGACTGTATTTGCGAAAAACGGCTGCTACATCGTTCCGAAATCAGGAAACCGGCTGCTCATCGGAGCGACGTCCACGCCCGGCACGTTCGATCGACGTGTATCGGCCGGTGGGGTGATGAACTTGCTTCACCGCGCCGCCCACCTTGTTCCGGACATCGAACAGGCGGAATGGGTGGCATCATGGAGCGGCATTCGGCCGCAGACCGAAGACGGCTTGCCTTATCTAGGCGAGCATCCGGAGCGGCGCGGCTTATTCGTCGCTGCCGGACATTACCGGAACGGCATTTTGCTCAGCCCATTGACCGGTCTGCTTGTCGCCGACTTAGTGGAGCGGAAAGAGACGGCGTTTGATCTTGCGCCATTTTCGTTGACACGCCATATCGGAAAGGTGGGGGTGGAATGACGTTAGTGATTAACGGGGAGACGGTCGCCGTGCCCGACGAGGTGAAAACGGTGGGCGATTTGCTTGCCCATTTCCGGCTTGAGAACAAGCTTTGCATCGTCGAAGTCAATGTCCGCATCATCCAAAAACATGAGTATGGGACGACGGTGCTATGCGATGGTGATCGCGTGGAAATCGTTCATTTTGTAGGAGGCGGTTGATGATGTTGAAAATTGGCCCATATGAATTTTCTTCGCGGCTGTTGCTCGGCACGGGCAAATATCCGAGCTTGGACGTGCAAAAAGAAGCGGTGGAAGCATCAGGGGCGGAAATTTTAACGTTCGCCGTCCGGCGGATGAACATCTTTTCCCCGGAGCAGCCGAACTTTTTAGAGCAGCTCGATTTAAGCAAATATAAGCTTTTGCCGAACACCGCCGGGGCGAAAACGGCCGAAGAAGCGGTGCGCATCGCCCGACTCGCCAAGGCATCCGGATTGTGTGATATGATAAAAGTAGAAGTGATCGGCTGCGACAAAACGCTCCTCCCAGACCCGATCGAGACGTTGAAAGCGGCGGAAATGCTGCTTGAGGAAGGGTTTATCGTGTTGCCGTACACATCCGATGATGTCGTGCTGGCGAAGCGGCTAGAGGAGCTTGGCTGCCATGCGATCATGCCGGGCGCCTCGCCGATCGGGTCTGGGCAAGGCATCATCAATCCGCTCAATTTGAGCTTTATCATTGAGCAGGCGAACGTGCCGGTCATTGTCGACGCCGGCATCGGTGGACCGGCGGACGCGGCGCTGGCGATGGAGCTTGGCGCGGATGGGGTGCTCTTGAACACCGCTGTTTCCGGCGCGGCCGATCCAGTGAAAATGGCGAAAGCGATGAAGCTGGCGGTGGAAGCGGGCCGGCTCGGCTATGAAGCCGGACGCATCCCGAAAAAACGGTACGCGTCAGCGAGCAGTCCAACGGAAGGAATGAGTGTTGTTTGAACGAACGGTATTCCCGGCAGCAACTATTTGCACCGATTGGCGAGGAAGGGCAAAAGAAAATACGGGGAAAGCATGTCGTGTTAGTCGGCGCCGGAGCGCTCGGCACAGGCAACGCCGAAGCGCTCGTTCGCGCCGGCATCGGCAAATTGACAATCATTGACCGCGATTACGTCGAATGGAGCAATTTGCAACGCCAGCAACTGTACAGCGAAGCGGATGCGAAGGAGCGGCTGCCAAAGGCGATCGCCGCCAAACGGCGCCTTGAACAAATCAACAGCGAGGTTGAGATCGAGGCCATTGTCGGCGACGCCGGCCCAGAAGAATTGGAAACGATCGCCCTCAAGCAACGCCCTGACTTATGGATCGATGCGACAGATAATTTTGATACGCGCCTTGTCATCAATGACGTTGCCTACAAGTACAACATTCCGTGGATTTATGGCGCTTGTGTCGGCAGTTACGGTTTAAGCTGCGCCTTCATTCCGAACCGCACGCCTTGTTTGTATTGCTTGCTTGAAACGGTGCCGCAAGGGGGATTGACGTGCGATACGGCCGGCATTATCAGCCCAGCGGTGCAAATGGTTGTCAGCTATCAGATGGCTGAGGCGTTAAAAATTTTAGTGGAGGACTGGTCGGCGCTCCGCGGCAAGCTCGTTTCGTTTGACCTTTGGACGAACGAATACGCCTCCATTCGCATTGACGGGGTGAAAAAGGACGGTTGCCCGACGTGCGGACGTCATCCATCTTATCCGTTTCTTTCCTATGAACAACGGACGAAGACTGCCGTCTTGTGCGGGCGCGATTCTGTGCAAATCCGTCCGCCTGCCCCGCGCCAGTACGACTTGAATGAATTGGCGGAGCTGTTTCGCCGCCAAGGGCTTCAAGCGGAAGCGAACCCGTATCTTGTCTCCGTTTCGCTCGGCGACAAGCGATTGGTTGTCTTTCGCGACGGCCGTGCGCTTGTGCACGGCACGAAAGACGTGCAGGAGGCAAAGGCGATCTATTACCGCTATTTAGGTTGAAACGAGGGAAAATGAAATAAGGGCGTCCATTGATGGGAGGACGCCCTTGTTTTGTTCATCAAACTGTCAAAAAGACACCCTTCTCCTCCCTGCTTTTCCCGCCGGCAATATGGTACGATGAAAGAGGGGAAGAAAAGGGAGGGGAAGACGAATGGCCGAGTGGTCGGTGACATTCAACATTGCCTCATTGCTTGTTCTTGTGTATTTGATTGGTTCCTGTTGGCTTGAATCATGATGCGCCTCGGTTCATCCGGCGCATTTTTCTTTTTGGTTGTCTGGATTTATATGGAAGGACAACTCGCCAGCTATAGTCAGTTGGCGAAAAATTTGTTATATTTAAGATAGGAAGAGCGAAAACGGCTGCTGCCGGTCGCATCGCTTTGTTTCCGCTTAGCGCGGCAAGTGTGGCTTTTACAGATTCGCGAACGAGTTAGCCGTGTGGAGTGTCAAAAGCATGATTCGGCGGAAAAATGGATATGAATAACATAGTCACCATCCATAGGAGTGTGAAGATTCATTGGAAGAGTGGCCGTTAAGGTTGTTCGGGTGGTTTTTCCTCTCCCTGCTCGCCAATGCACTGTTCGCTTCAGCAGAAGCCGCGTTTTCTTCGGCAAGCAAGGCACGGTTGCGGCATTATGCGGAAGAGCATCTGCACAATAAGCGTCTCCAAGCGGTGATCGGTCAGCTTGACCGCGTGTTGTTGGCGCTTGCTGTGGCCAACCGCCTCACCAGCGTCGTGACGGTCGTGCTCTTTACGGACATTGCCGTTTCGTTGCTTGGGGAACAGATGGGCTTGTTTGCCACGCTGGCGGTGATGACCGTATTATTTGTCGTCTTCGGTGAAATTTTGCCAAAATCGATGGCGAAAGAGCATGCGGAGCAGCTCGCCATCCGATACGCCGGCCTTGCCTATGGGCTGATGAAGTTGATGACGCCGGTTACGGCGTCGCTCCAAGCCTTAAAAGATCGAATCGCCAAGAGGTTCGCCAATGGGGTGGCTGTGCCGGCTGTGACGGAGGAAGATATTAAAGTGATGGTTGAGCTGAGTGAAGAAGAAGGGGTCATCGACAACAAAGAAAAAGAATTGATCCAACGTTCGCTCGATTTTGATGAAATTTTGGTCGGAGAAATTTTCACGCCGCGTGCTGATATGGTGGCGGTGGAAGTGAACCAGCCGATTGAAGAGATTCGCGACGTGTTTTTGGAAGAGAAATATTCCCGCATCCCGGTCTATGAAGGGGATATTGACAACGTGATCGGCATTTTGTCGGAAAGCGACTTTTTCAGCGAGCTTGTGCAAAAGCGGGAGGTGCGCATCCGCGATTTGTTGCGCCAGCCGTTGTTCGTTGTCGAGTCCATGAAAGTGTCGGATCTTCTGCCGGAGCTGCAAAAAAGCAAAGTGCATATGGCGATCGTCGTCGACGAGTTTGGCGGCACCGCTGGACTCATTACGCTCGAAGATATTCTCGAGCAAATTGTCGGCGAAATATGGGATGAGCATGATGAAGCGGTGAAAACGGTGCGCCAAATCGACGAGCACAGCTTCGAGTTCAGCGCCGAACTGCCGCTGGATGAATTTTGCGAAGTGATGAACATCGACGTGCCAAGGAGCGAATCGCATACGTTGGGTGGTTGGATTTTTGAGATGTTTGAGCGTATTCCAGCAGTCGGCGAAACGTTGCAATATGGATCGCTGACGTTCACCGTCCGCCAAGTCGACAATCGGCGCATTCGCAAAGTGCTTGTCTCATTGAGCCAACCGCTTGCCGAGCAGGCGGGAGGCGCCTGATTCGCTCCCCGTTCCCATATGAAAGCGCCCCGGGCTGACTGCCCGGGGCGTTTGCCATCTATATGAAGTTGTTCGTTAAGGCGGTTATTGAATGTTTCCGAATTGGCCCCCAAGTTGTTGCTGAGCCATGGCGACAAGACGTTTCGTAATTTCGCCGCCGACCGAACCGTTCGCGCGAGAAGTCGTGTCAGCGCCGAGGTTCACACCAAATTCTTGGGCGATTTCGTACTTCATTTGATCAATGGCTTGTTGAGCACCAGCGACTAACAGTTGGTTGTTGTTATTGTTGCGTGCCATCGTTGATCATCTCCTCTTAAAAATTTTTGATGGTTGGGGTGGTTGGATTTGCACCAACACTTCACGCTGCAAGGCGTGTGCCAAGCTTGGCTGAACCCACCGGCCCACCCGCCTTTGGCTTCGCCAGCGTCCCTGTTGCAACGGATGGGTGATTTCGCTGGCGGTACTCATAGTTTGGGACGTTTTTTGCCTGTTATGCATGGTGAGAATATGGGAATTTTTAACGTTTTACCGCCGTCACCATTAGGGAATATGTAAAGATAAGGAACATCTTAGAGGAGGAAGCAGCATGAATGTATGCCCGCTGTGCAACGGGTTGCGCCGGGTGACGGTGTATTGCAGCTACTGCCGGCAACCAATGGAAGATCATGGGAAAGTTACAGATTATTTCGATGACTACAGCCCGTACATGGATGCGGACGTCATGAAGCTTGTCGACGGCTATTTGCGCACGTATACGAATCATGAATGTGTTCATTTGTTTTACTGTCCGACTTGCCATGAGGAGGAAGTGCGTTTTATCAAGGAATAAGGCTGTTGATGGAGTGGAAAGGAAAGGCGTTCCGTTTTTTCGGAACGCCTTCGAATGAATCTATATGAACAACAATGGGGGGTTACTTTTCATCCGCCGCCCGGATGCGCCGTTCCGTTTCAACGTCAAAGAAATGCGCTTTGTTCATATCAAGCGCCAGGTCAATCCGGTGGCCCGGCTTGATTTCCGTGCGGGCGTCGATGCGAGCGACCAATTCTTGGTTGTCGATGCTAAAATAGATCATCGATTCAGCGCCAAGCAGCTCGGCGACTTCGACGAGAGCGGTAACTTTCGTCGCCGGAGATGCTTCAAGGAAGAGCGGTTCGTCGTGAATGTCTTCCGGACGAATGCCTAAAATCACTTCCTTGCCGACATACCCTTGCTCACGCAACACTTTCATTTTTCCTTCCGGAATGCCAAACGATGTTTGGCCGACGACAAACTTGCCGTCTTGCAGCGTTCCACGAAGGAAGTTCATGGCCGGTGAACCGATAAAGCCGCCGACAAAAATGTTTTCCGGTTTTTCGTATACCTCGCGCGGCGTCCCGACTTGCTGGATGACGCCGTCTTTCATGACGACAAGACGGGTGGCCATTGTCATGGCTTCCGTTTGGTCGTGGGTGACGTAAATGGTCGTCGTTTCCAAGCGCTGATGGAGCTTCGCGATCTCTGAGCGCATTTGCACCCGCAGTTTCGCATCCAAGTTCGAGAGCGGCTCGTCCNTTAAAAACACTTTTGCATCGCGGACGATGGCCCGTCCCAATGCCACGCGCTGCCGCTGCCCGCCGGAGAGCGCTTTCGGTTTGCGGTCCAAATATTGCTCGAGCCCAAGAATGCGCGCCGCCTCGCGGACGCGTTTGTCAATTTCCGCTTTCGGGAATTTGCGCAGTTTTAAACCGAACGCCATGTTGTCATAGACGCTCATATGTGGATACAGAGCGTAGTTTTGGAACACCATGGCGATGTCGCGGTCTTTCGGCGGCACATCGTTCATTCGTTTGCCGTCGATGTAAAGATCGCCTTTGGAAATTTCCTCAAGGCCGGCGATCATCCGCAACGTGGTGGATTTGCCGCAGCCGGACGGGCCGACAAATACGATAAACTCTTTGTCTTGAATATGTAAATTGAAGTCTTTGACGGCGACCACATTGTTGTCGTAAATTTTGTAAATATGATCAAGAATGAGTTCTGCCATAACCATCCTCCTCATCGCCGAAATCGTTTTCTTGCCATTAGTGTATAGAAAAATAGGAACATTCGTAAATGGACGAGGTGCACAAAAAATGCCGCCGATTTTCGGCGACATGACAAAAAAGCGGGGGATTACGAACGGCGCCGGTGCAAGATAGCCAAATAGACGGCTGCCGCCCCTTTGAACCGTTTGATGTCAACACCAGTTTGCTCCGTCCATTTATCGATTCGATATTGCAAACTATTGCGGTGCATATACAGCTTTTTCGCTGCCATCGAGACGTTTAAGTTGCATTGCAAAAACGTCTCCATCGCCCGCACTTCCTCCTCGTCGAATCCGTCAAGAAACGAGAGGGTCCGGCGGGCTTTCTCACTGACTGCTCCTTCTTCAAAGAGCGGAAGCGGAATGACGTCTTCCCATTCGTACACCGTTCGTTTCGGCCAAAAGCGCCGAGCGGCGGAAAAACACTCTTTTTCAAGGAGAAACGATTCATATAGCCGTTCATCGACGGAGCGGATTGGGCCGATCAATAAATGAATGGCAGTATAAAAATCAGCGGCGAGCGCCTCAGCCATGTCCGCTAACGAAGGCGGCTCCGTCGTCCGCTTTTGTTTCGCTTCGACGATCAGCCCGCGCCGATCTTGTTCCCAGACGATGGCAACCGGGGAGGAAAATAAGCCGCGAACAGCGTCAGCAAACTCCTCTTTGTTGGCGATCGGCCGGCTGGCTGTAAAATGAATGAACCGGCAATACGGAGCAGCGAGCCGAGCGAGCGCGGCTGGGTCGCCGGTTGCCATCCATCGTTTCCATGCCCGCTCCTCTTCGCTTTCCGGTTCGCGTCGGCGCTCGGCGGGGGTGAAAAAAAGCGCCAGCAATCGCCGCTCCTGCTCTGTCAATCGATGCTTGGCGATGCCGATCTCATCGCCATCGGCGGTATAAAACCATTCGTAATCTTCGGGGTGTTCCGGCTGACCGTTGATGACGATGTCCCCTTCATAAAGCGATTCGAGCTCTTTTAGCATCGCGGCGCACCACTTTCCGTCAAGGATGATGTCACGCCGAAGAGGAATCGGCGTTGTTTTCATTATACCAAATCTCCGCGAATGGAAAGAAAGACAATGGATGAAAGCGGGAAAGCCGCAGGATGAACGGGCGGCTTGGCCAACAGCGGTCGTTTCGAACGATCCCTGCCTAACGCATTAGCGGAGAGGCTTCATAAAACAAAAGGCCGACTTTCCCGAGGCGGGAAAATCGGCTCCGTTTACTGGCCGGCTTCGTACGGCGGCTCTTCTTTGACAAGATCGCGCGCTTCCTCAATGTTGACGTCATCGCCGTGGCCGTACACAGCACCTCCGGCCATCCCTTCGTTGATCATGCGGTCGATGTCCATATAGTATTCATCGCGTCCTTCGTACAATGAATCCCGGCGCTCGGCTTCATTTCGTTCCATCATCTCGCTCCTTCCTCTCATCGTTTTTCCTAAAGTTTGTCCAAAAGAGGCATACGCTATCCATGCCATTCATATGGATGAAAGAGGACAAGCGGGAAGAAAGGGGCGGCACGCGATGATCATGCTGATCAAAAAATTGCTCGAAACAACCGCCGCGGCGGAAGAAAAAGCCCGGCAGCTCGCTGAGATGGAAACGGATGAGGCATGGGCGGTCTATTTGGCTGAAGCCGAGCGGCAGCGTAAACTTTGGCAATACGTGCATTATTTAGTTGCTGGGGCTAACGCCGACGGTCGAGCGGAAAGAGAGCAAAGCAAAGCAGGCGCACCTCGTTGTGATCTCTTGCAAGCCATGGCGGCGGCTGAGTGGGAAAAAGCGATGTTATGCCAGAACGTCTGCCAAAGCTTAAATGGAGCCGCCAAACAAGCGGTTGATGCTGTGTTCCGCCAGGCGCTTCGCTACAGCGGCCAGTTTCTAGCTATGGCGTACGATGAGCGAGCTCGGCAAACAGCTGATTGAGCCTCTCAAGCCGCCGTGCCTCAATCTCCGGCTCATCAAACACCATCGGCTTGGCGTTGATTTCATAAATGTAAAGCTGCTGTTCGCTTCCGACGCCGATGTCGGCGGAAAACTCGCCGACAAAGCCAAACCGTTCGCCAAGGCGTGCGCCGCTCAAGGCAATAAGCCGCTCGAGCGCCGCTTCATCGATGCGTTCCTTGACTTCTTTGTACGGGAGGATGGTTCCGCCATGAAACACATGGGTCGTCACTGACTCGACGTCGGCCGAACGAACACCGATGCCGGTGATCGTATGGCGGCCGTTGTGCCAATGGGCGAGCACGCGCAAATCGTAGCGGCGTCCATTCCACTCGTCCGTTTCAGCCAATGCTTGGGCGATGTAGCGGCCGGACTGAATGAGTGATGCGAGCGCATCGAGCGAGCAGAACCGTTTTTGGCCGCCCGGATATTCGCAAATGGCTTCCGTCTCTGACAAGGCGGTGAGACGAAACAGCCCCATTCCTCTGGCGCCGTCATCCCGCTTCAAGTAAATGCAGCTGTATTGGCGGAGCCAAGCGCGAAGATCGGTCGCTGTTTGGACAGGCGCCGTCGGCAATAGATGCGGCCAGAGCCGGCGGTCGGACCGCAGCGCGTCATAAACGTCCGATTTGCGGAAAAAAGAGCGGTTGACAAGTGGAACGCCATGGGCGCTCAACTGGGCAGCCGCCGTTTGAAACGGCTCGCTTTCTTCTTCTTCGCGGCTTTTTACTCGATTGTAGACGACATCGGGCAGTGGAGCGGCCGCTTCGATGAAACGATGAAGCGTCGGAACGAATAGATATCCGGAGACCGTTTTCTCTCCGATGCCGGCGGCCGCACTGACGACGGAGATGCCGCCGGCTTTGTGGATGGAGCGGATGACGGTTTCAAGCCACGGCTTTTTCCCAGCCAGCAAAGCGGAAAGGGACGAGGCGCTGATCAGCACGCCGACGAGCGGTCCCACCCGTCCATCTTGCTCGCGGACGGGAAAGACGAGATCGGGAAGGACAGCGGCGGGAGCAACCCAGCCGCTGCCGAATCGATAAGGGCCGCCCGGACTGTTGCACACCCACTCGCCGGTGTCAGGACGGTAGCCGATCGTCAGCATGGCCAAAGCGCCTCGGGTTCGGTGATGGCTGTTTTGCTGAGGTGGACGGCGTAAGCGAGCGGCAACCGCGCTGTTCGTTCGTCTGCGTCCTTTAATTTTGGATGCTTAAAAATCGACCGTCCGGGTTTGGAATTGGCTTCAAACATCCAAATCCTTCCTTGTTGGTCAACACCAAGGTCAAAACCGATTTCGCCGATCAACGTTTCTGATGCTTCATCAAGGCAACGGCTGAGCGTAAGGGCGGCGTCAGAAAGACGGGCGAGCATGATTTCGCGCTCGGCGGCATCCGGGAAAATTTCTTCCAGCGTTTTGACGATGCCTCCGCTGTTCATATGGGTCGTGATGCTTTGTTTTCCAGCGATTTTGGCGGCGATGGCGCTCACTTGCCATATGCCGTGTTCGTTTTTGTTAACGTGAACGCGGAAATCAGCCGGTCGGCCGTTGACGGCAAGAAGCGGAACCGCTTGTTGGATGACATAGCGGTGAAGCGGCGCATGGGCGAGCAAATGATGCCACACCGCCATGGCGGTGGGAAACAGCACTGTTTGTATTTCTCCGCTTTCATCGCGGAACCGGCATTCATAGGCGTTTTTTTTCGCTAAATGATAAATGCCGCGGCCGAGGCTGCCGTCGGCCGGCTTGATGTACGCTTCACGGTAGCGGGCAAGAAACTGCTCAATGGTGTGCTGCGTCACGTGGGCGGACGTCGCCGGCAAATACGGCTGCGCCTTCGGATGGGCAGCGAGCCGGCGGTAAATGTCCCATTTGTTGAAAAAACACCCGTTAAAGATCGGGATGCCGTAGGTGGTTTGCAGCGTCTTCGTCATCGTTTGAAACGTTTCCTCCTTTTCGACGCGCCGGTTTGGCAGCCGGTTGTAAACGACATTCGGCAACGGCACCGTATGGCGTTCCCAGCCGCGCTCTGTGTAAAAATAGCCGTTCGTCATGCCGTTTTCCCAGTCAATATGGGGCGCGCCAAACAAAAAGGCAAATCCGCCGACTTGCTTTTCTTGCGCCAGCAACTTGGCAAAAAAGAAGCTCCGGCTGCCGACCGGGCGGTGGAGCGACTTTGTGAATCCGGCGGTCAAAATGCCGACAAGCGGCCCGAAGTGAACAGCTTCATCGGTCAAAAAGACATGAACGTCAGCGGCAAATGGGATCGACAAGCATCGGGCAACGTCATGCGCCACAATCACACGGTCGACAAGACGGGGGGAAGAAATGACCCGGCATGGGGTGACAAGGCTGCCGAACGCGGCTGATGTTTGCCTAGATGCTTGGAGCGTGGCGGGAAGAATCACCGTATTTGTTTGTTGTTCGTCAATGATCAACGTGTAGGTCATTGGCTTTTCCTCCTCTGGCCAAAAACAAGCAATACCGAAGCGGCGCTTCGTACAGTTCGTTTTGTTGCTCCGGGGGCAGAAGATGCGCCACTTTTCTCCCCGGCTTGGAATTGACATCCAAAATCCACACCGCCCCGTTGTCGGTTGCACCAAGATCCAAGCCGATTTCAAACAAAGGACCGAACGTGTGATCCATATAAACTGGCAGCGTGCGGATGATCGTCTCAACGCCATCGAGCACGAAGAGACGTTTTGAAGAGGAAAGGCGGTCGAGCCACTCGGAAAACGGACGAATGTCCGCGCCGGCGCGGACGTTGGCCACCCATACCCCCGGTCGGCCGACTCGCACGGCCCGCACCCGCTCCACCCAGCGTCCGTTTTCATCCTTTTGCAAAAGAATGCGGAGGTCAAACGGTTCACCCTCCGGGGTCGATAGCTGAAGCAATGGCTGCAGGACATACTCGCCGCGGCGGCTCCAAGAGGCGAGGAGCTGTTCCAGCTCGCTTCGGCGGGCAATGACGGCCTGTTCTTGACCGTGACTGTCTTGGACGGACAGCGCCTTCCCTTTCTTTTGAAAGATGCAAATACCGCGTCCTCCGGAGCCGTGCACCGGCTTGGCGATGGCGGCTTGTTCGCGGCGGAGAAGCGCAAGCACATCATCGGCGCGCTCAAGCCGGACAGTCGGAGGCACGTATGCGGACAAGAGCGGGTGAGAGGAGAGCGCTTCATATACGTCCCATTTGCCCGGCAGGCCATAGCCTAAAAACGTGAGGTCAGGCCGCTGCTTCAACCAGTTCATAATCGGTTTTGCTTTTTTGGACCGCTCATCATTGCCGTAAAAGCAGCGGTCATATAAAAATGGCGGAATGGCAAAGACGGCGTTTGTCCATTCGTTCGTTTCCTCTTGAAAGAGAAAGCCGCGGACGTTTTCCGTCTGCGGATCGATGCCAAGCGGCGAAAAGCGGCAGACGGAAATGCCGTAGCGTCTGGCGCATTTCGCCACCTCAGTGCAATACGTGTGGTCTTGCTGTTCGTCAAGGGTGACAAAACCGAGTGAAAGCAAAACGGTTCACTCCTTTTCCTCCATCAATGTCAAACTATAGTCGATGATCGCCTTCGCCGACGGGCGGACCGATTGGTAGGAAGCGGCCATATCCGTCTGTTTCGACGGCTTCGTATTCACCTCGATGATCCACGGCTGGCCATGGATGTCAATGGCAAGATCAACGCCAAACTCTCCATACAGTCCCTCCGCTTCCGAGGCGAGAACGGCGGCGGATTCCAGTGCGATTTCTTTCAGAAGCTGTTTTTGCTGGAACGCGTCAGCTCTCGTATACCACTTCCGCAAGACATCATTGACCGCCATCAGTTCTCCGCCGCGGGCAAGGTTAGCGACAAACTGATCGGGCGGCGCTACGCGGGCGACGGCGGAAGTGACGCGCCAATCATTGTGGCGGGCGCG
>NZ_LDPD01000008.1:92183-93069 GCF_001026865.1 Geobacillus sp. ZGt-1
GCGAAGCTCAAGCCCTTGTTGGATGATCATCGGCGTTCGGATTTGTTGCCGCAAAGCGGAAGCTAAAGCGTCCATCGAACGATATACGGCCGTTGAAGCGGAAGTGGAATGGCGAAGACAAATTCCGTCGTCCGAATGTTGGAGGCAGAAAATCCCTCGCCCTTGGCTGCCATAGATCGGCTTGAGAAAGACGGATGGGAAAGCGTCAAGGAACGCCTCAAGCGTATGTTGACCGCTCCAGAGCGCCGTTTTCGGCAAGTGCGGGTGCAAGTACTCGTGCCGCTCAAAATGGCAGTGCACTTCCCATTTATGCAAAAAGCGATGGTTGAACATCATCCCGTTTTCTTCGGCAAGCCGAGCGAGCAGCTCGGCAAACAAAGGGGAGCGTTCGAGCTTGCGCGAGTGAAGGCGATTGTAAACGACATCGGCTGGAGGCACGTCCCGCTTGCCCCATCCGCTTTCGGTCCACTGATAGCCGACTCCCTCTAAGTAAAGCGCCGGCGAGGACACGTAAAAAAAGAGACCACGCTTTCTAGCATATGCCGCCAATTCCTCGCAAAAATGATGGATGGATCCAAAGGCAGCCCGTTCACTTGTTTCATTGATTTCCGTCAGCACAGCCATCGTTCGTTGTTTGCTCATCGCAGTCCCTCATTTGCGCATTCGTCAGGCAAGCTCTATAATGAACAATTAGGCAAACGTTTATATCGCCATCGTATGATGACGGACGCCGTTTGGTGACAGCGGCGGGGACGGAAGGAGAAGAGGATGGAAACGTTCGTTTATTTGCTGTTTATGGTGGCGGTCGGGGCGCTCATTGGCGGGGTGACGAATTTTATCGCCATCGTGATGCTGTTTCGCCCATATGAGCCGATGTACGTGTTTG
>NZ_LDPD01000008.1:93091-100484 GCF_001026865.1 Geobacillus sp. ZGt-1
GGGATTGATTCCAAAGCGGCGGCGGGAGCTGGCCGAACAGCTCGGGAAAACGGTCGTGGAGCATTTGGTGACGCCGGAAGGATTGCGGCGCAAACTCATGGATCCGTCCTTTACGGCCGAGATGGCCGAGTGGGGGCGGGAATGGCTTCGAAAGTGGCTTGCGCGCAAAGAAACGCCGGCTGAGTTGCTTGAACGCCTCGGTATTCGCTCTCCCGCCGAGCGGCTCGAAGCGATGGCGGCCGAGCAAGCTGAGCGAGCGTATGAACGGTGGAGCGAAACGTGGCGTCTGCGGCCGATACGCGATGTATTGCCAGCGGAGTTGAAGCAGACGATGGAAGCGCGCGTCGAAAGTCTAGCGGGTTATTTGGCCGACAGGACGCTTGACTACTTTCGCAGCGAGGAGGGAAAGCAGCAGATTTCCAGCATGATCGAGCGTTTTTTCCAAGAGCGCGGGATGGTTGGAAATATGCTGCAGACGTTGCTTGGCAATGTCAATTTCGTCGATAAGGTGCAGGCGGAGCTCGGTAAATTTTTGCGCCATGCTGGCACAAGAGAGGTGCTCTCCCGCCTTCTTTGGACGGAGTGGAACAAATGGTTGGACTATCCGCTCGCAACCGTGGAAGAGATGATCGGCCGCCGGCGCATCGATGAAGCGGTGCGGTCGGCTGCCCGCCGCTTGGTGCAAAGCGGCGGCTGGCTGCATCGCCCGCTTGATGAGCTGATCGCTCCGTACGAGCAACCATTGTTTGACCGCCTCATCCCGCAGGCGGCGGCAACGGTCAGCTGCCTGTTAAGCGACAAAATCGAGGCGATTGTTGCACAGCTTGGGTTGGCGGATATTGTCCGCGACCAAGTGGAGTCGTTTTCATTACGACGATTGGAAGCGATCATTTTATCGATCGCCCGCCGTGAACTAAAGATGATTACGTATTTGGGCGCTTTGCTTGGCGGGCTGATCGGCGCCGTTCAAGGCGTCATTGGCTTATGGCTGTAGGCTGTGGCATATCGCCGCCAGATGGCGCATACGTTAGAACGTGAACGATATTCGTATAGGAGGCTCTTTTTATGTCTGAACCCCTTCATGCGCTCGCTAGACAGCTTGAGCAGGCGATTCGGGCGAGCGAGCCGTTTCAGCAGCTGAAACGGGCATACGAAGATGTCCGCCGAGATGAAACCGCCTATCGAATGTTCGCGAATGTCCGCGACATCCAGCTTCAGCTCCATGAAAAACAGATGCGCGGGGCGGCCATTTTGCCTGATGAAATCGAACAGGCGCAAAAGGCGATGGCGCTCGCCCAGCAAAACGAGAAACTCGCCCGCCTGATGGCGCTCGAGCAGCAAATGAGCATGACCATTGCCGAGGTTCAGCAAATCGCCATGAAGCCGCTTGAGGAGTTGCACCGTTCATTCATGGAAGGAAGATAGGAAAAACACCCGGTCGGGTGTTCTTTTTTTGTCCGTTTCGTCATAGTCATGAAAATGATAAGGAATGCAAAGCGGCCGCCAGCTTGCTGACGGCGGCAAGAGAGGTTGAGACGGACAAAAGGGGGAGACAGCCGTGTATAAGCTGTTGGCGCTCAACATTGACGGAACGATTTTAAAAAACAACGGCCGCCTGCCGCGCGAAACAAAAGAGGCGGTCGACTATGTGAAGAAAAAAGGAGTTTATGTTACGTTAATCACGAGCCGCAATTTGCTTTCCGCCCGCAAAGTGGCGAAAGCGCTGCGGCTTGATGGGATGCTCATTGCATTCCAAGGAGCGATGATTGCCAGAACGCTTGATGATAGGCTGTTTGACGCCGTGATCCCTGAGGAGCGGACGTTTAATATCGTGCAAATTTTGGAAAACTTCAACTGCAACATCCGCCTCATGCATGAGCGGTATTCGCTCGGCAATCGGAAGAAAGTGAAGAAAAACCTTGTCGTGCAAACGGTTCTCTCCTCAAGCGACCCGTTTTTCTATCCGACCCAATTTGTCGATTCACTTGGCGATGTGCTGATCGACGAACCGATCGCTGTGCCGAAAATTGATGTATATTTTGCTACAGACGAAGAGAGGGATGCAGCGGCCGCTTTATTGACGAAATCGATTCCGTCCATTGATATGATTATGCAGCCAAACGGAAAAATGGAAATTGTCCCGCAAGGAGTGTCTAAACTCGCGGGGTTGCGCCGGCTGGCTCAACATATCGGCGTATCGTTGAAAGAAACGGTGATGATCGGTGACGGCCTTGACGATTTGCCGGCGATTGAAGCGGCTGGGCTCGGCGTCGCCATGGGGAACGCACCGCTTGAGGTGAAGCGGGCGGCCGACTGGGTGACGCGTTCGAACGAACAGCTCGGCGTCGCCTACATGGTGAAAGAACATTTCCGCAAACAGCAACGGATCGAGTTTTTGCAAAAACTCAAAACGAAACAGTAAGCAGCTTGAGCGGGGAGCGAACCGTGAGCGGACAACTGGCGCTTGCCGTTTTCACGAAAATCATAAAAATGAGGCCGGAGCGAATGCCCGGCTTTTTTAATCTAGTTGGCCGGGCGAGAGTCATTTCCATAAAGTCGGCGGCAAAGGTGCATTCTTCCGCTTGACGAAGGAAACAGCCGTTCAGTACACTGAAAGAAGTTTGAAAGAAAAGGTGATGAACGTGCGGATCGAAATTCAAGGACTGCCGCATCCGGAACGGTTTCAGCGCCCGCTCGAAGTGATGACCGAGCTGTTCTTCGAAGCGCCGGAGCTGTCGCTCGCGCCGCTTCCCGAGGCCGATATGGCCGTTATGTTTTCCGTCAAGAAAGACGGGTGCATCGCTGTTTCTGGGACGCTTCTCGACAAGACGTCCGGGCGCGTTGAGGAAGCGAGTCATGAATGCAGCACGCCGGCGGATGCTGACGGGAAAACGTACGAAAAACAGCTGAAAAACGCCGTTTTGCATGTCTATTTGACGTTGCTTGAGCGTTCTACCGGCCTCATTCAGCCGTGGGGCGTGCTGACCGGCGTTCGTCCGGTCAAGCTGCTTCATCAGCTTTTGCGCTCAGGCCTTTCGAAAGAAGAGGCGCACCGGAAGCTGGCTGAAGAGTATTTAGTGACAAACGAAAAAATCGAATTAATGCAAGCGATCGTGGATCGTCAGCTCACGGTCGTTCCGGATTTATACGATTTGGCCCACGAAGTGAGCATCTATATCGGCATTCCATTTTGCCCAACGAAATGCGCCTATTGCACATTTCCGGCGTACGCCATCAACGGCCGCCAAGGGTCGGTCGACGCCTTTTTGGCCGGCCTTCATTACGAAATGGAGGCGGTCGGCCGCTTTTTGCGCGAGCGCGGCATCCGCATCACAACGATTTACTATGGCGGCGGGACGCCGACGAGCATTACGGCCGACGAGATGGACCGGCTGTACGCTCATATGTATGACGTATTTCCAGACGTCGACCGCGTCCGCGAAATCACGGTCGAAGCCGGGCGTCCGGATACGATTACGCCGGAGAAGCTCGAAGTGTTGAAAAAGTGGCGGATCGACCGCATCAGCATTAACCCGCAATCCTACATTCAGGAGACGTTAAAAGCGATCGGGCGCCATCATACGGTCGAAGAGACGATCAACAAGTTTCATTTAGCAAGGCAAATGGGTATGAACAACATTAATATGGATTTAATCATCGGACTGCCCGGCGAGGGTCTGGCGGAATTTACGCATACGCTCGCCGAGACGGAGCGGCTCATGCCGGAATCGCTCACCATCCACACGCTGTCATTTAAACGGGCGTCGGAAATGACAAAGAACAAACAAAAGTACAAAGTCGCCAGCCGCGAGGAAGTGCAGGCGATGATGAAGGCTGCCCAAGAATGGACAAAGGAACACGGTTATGTCCCTTACTATTTGTATCGACAAAAAAACATTCTCGGCAACCTTGAAAACGTCGGCTACGCGCTGCCAGGTCAAGAGAGCATATACAACATTATGATCATGGAAGAGCAGCAGTCGATCATCGGCCTTGGCTGCGGGGCATCAAGCAAGTTTGTCGATCCGAAAACGCGGAAAATCACCCGCCAGGCGAACCCCAAAGAGCCGAAAGTGTACAACGAGCATTTCGCCGAATATACGGAAGAGAAAATCAATATATTAAAGGAAATATTTGGATAAATAACAACACCCCGGGAACAACCCCGGGGTGTTTTGATTAGCGGTGAAATAAAATGAGCTTGCCGCTGGCATTGACGCAACGGTGTGTTTTGTCCCAACAGCCGCGCTCGCGCAGCTTTTGTTCACCGATTTTTTTCGCTTCTTCATCATTGGCTGCTTCAAACGTTTCATCGAGCAATTTTTCTCCGTCGCGCTCAAAAGCGGTCAACGTATACATCGGCATGTCACCATCTCCTTTCGCTGAATCATCATTCATTTCTCTTTCATTTAGAGGTTTGATAGGCAAATTCCTGCTTCTGTCTGAAACTTTTTTTGAGACTGCACGTTTTAATAATGTGGATGGAAAATTTGTTTTACGTTGGGGGAATGTGGATGAGTTTAGAGATCATTGAGGTGACGAAACGGTTTGGTCAGGCGACGGCCGTCGACCATTTGACGTTGACGGTTCCAGAAGGGGAGATGTTCGGATTGCTTGGGGCGAACGGAGCGGGAAAAACGACGACCTTTCGCATGATTTTAGGCCTTCTGCTCCCGACGGAAGGGGTGATCCGTTGGCAAGGCGAACCGATTGATTACTCGAAAGGCCATCTGATCGGCTATTTGCCGGAAGAGCGCGGGTTGTACCCGAAGCTGAAAGTGCAAGAGCAGCTTCTGTATTTAGGGCGGTTGCGTGGAATGAAGAAGACGGATATTCTTCCAGAAATCGACCGCTGGCTTGAGCGCTTCCATATCCGCGATTATGCCAACAAGCGGGTGGAGGAGCTGTCGAAAGGCAACCAGCAAAAAATCCAGTTTATGTCCTTCTTTTCGCGATGTATATGTTTGTTTTGATGTATGGAGGAATGATTGCGACGGAGGTGGCGACGGAAAAATCGTCGCGCGTGATGGAAATTTTAGTGTCAAGCGTCCCGCCGGTCCAACAGCTGTTTGGCAAAATCATCGGCGTTGCTCTTGTGAGCTTGACGCAATTTTTCGTTTTTTTCGCCGTCGCTTTCGCCGCGTTAAAAACGAGCGGGCAGGAAGTGTGGCGTTTCCTCGGATTTGACCACCTGCCGGCATCGATATTTGTGTATGCACTCGTTTTTTTCTTGCTCGGTTACCTCTTGTATGCGGTGCTATTTGCCGTGCTCGGTTCGCTCGTCAGCCGGGTCGAAGATGTGCAGCCGGCGATTACGCCGGTCATGATGTTGGTTGTCGCTGCATTTATGATCGCGATGTTTGGCTTGAATGCGCCAGAGTCGGCGTTCGTGACCGGCGCCTCGTTTGTTCCCTTTTTCGCTCCGATGCTCATGTTTTTGCGCATCGGCCTCGTTTCCGTGCCGGGGTGGGAAGTGGCGCTTTGCCTTGTGCTTTTAGCGGCGACGATTGCCTTGCTGATCTATTTTGGCGCCAAAGTGTATCGAGGCGGTGTGCTGATGTATGGGCGAATGAACATTTTCAAGGATATAAAACGGGCCATTCAGCTAACAAAAAAATAAACAGCGTGACGGGGCGTTTGGGCCAATGTTTCCTTGCCGTTTCGGCAAGGCTTTCTTTTTGACCTCTAACCGTTATGATATACTAGAAAGTACGTACAGAGAAACGGAGGAGAACGAAGTGGCGAAAGGCATCATCCATTATGAGGTTGGGGAACAAGTTGATCTCTTTTTGCTCATCAAATCAGCAACGAAAGGCATCGCCAGCAACGGCAAGCCGTTCTTAACTTTGATTTTGCAAGATAAAAGCGGCGACATTGAAGCCAAACTGTGGGATGTCTCGCCGGATGACGAAGAGCGGTATGTGCCGGAGTGCATCGTCAAAGTGGCGGGAGACATCCATAACTACCGCGGCAAATTGCAGCTGCGCATCCGTTCGATCCGTCCTGCTCATCCGGGCGATGCCGTGCGCATCGATGACTTTTTGGAGAAGGCTCCGCTCGGCCGCGAGGAAATGAAGGCGAAAGTCATGGAATACATATTTGCGATGGAAAATCCAAACATCCAGCGCATTACCCGCTATTTGTTGAAAAAATACGAAAAGGCGTTTTTTGAGTATCCAGCGGCGACGAAAAACCATCATGAATTTATCTCCGGACTGGCGTACCACGTCGTGTCGATGCTCGAGCTCGCCAAGGCGCTCATCCATCTCTATCCGTCGCTCAATAAAGATTTGCTTTATGCCGGCGTCATTTTGCATGACCTTGGCAAAGTGATTGAACTATCCGGTCCGGTATCGGCGGCGTATACGCTTGAAGGAAATTTGCTCGGACACATTTCGATCATGGTGAGCGAGATCAGCAAGGCGGCGGAACAGCTCGGCATTCAAGGTGAAGAAGTTGTCATTTTGCAGCATCTTGTGCTCGCGCATCATGGCAAGGCGGAGTGGGGCAGCCCGAAGCCGCCGCTCGTCAAAGAAGCTGAGGTGCTTCATTACATTGACAATTTGGATGCGAAAATTACGATGATCGACCGCGCGCTCGAGAAGGTGAAGCCGGGTGAGTTTACGGAACGCGTTTTTGCCCTTGACAACCGCTCGTTTTACAAACCAGCGTTTTTGTCTGTTTCAAAGCCAAAAAATCCGGGTAGTAAAGAGTAGGGGCGGAAAAAGGGGGGGATGATCATGATCGAACCGATCATTGAAATCGTCCCGACGACTCAGTATGAACAGGCGAAAGAAGAGTTGAACGAGCTGCGCCGACAGTGGAAGAAAGCGAAGAAGAAAACAAAGAAGAAGCGAAACGAAGCATAAGCGTTGTCCCTAAGAAAGAGGCGGCTTTCCCGCCTCTTTCTCCATGCATACTGCCCCCTTGTTGCGCGTATAGTGTACTAAGTACAAGACAAGCATACAAGGGGGAATGGCGATGCTCAGTTTGCCTTGGTGGGTGTATTTGGTTGTTGCCGGCATTATTTTCAGCGGCTATATGACCGTAAAAACGGCGGCGCGTGAGCGGGAAATCGACGAAGCATTCATTGAAAAAGAAGGGGAGATTTACATGGAGCGCATCCGAAAGGAGCGCGAGCGGCGGAAACAAGCGAAGTCCTTGCAATAGCAGGGGCTTTCTTTTTTTGGAAGATTTCGTTTGAAAGCGTTTTTTTTGAAAAATTCTCTTTCTTTTTTTGCGAATCGTGCTAGGATAATAATATCAATGGACTACCAGGAGGCAAAGTGAGGGATGACAATGAAACGCGCGTACAACTTCAACGCCGGCCCGTCAGCGCTGCCGCTTCCGGTGCTTGAACGGGCGCAAAAAGAGCTGCTTAATTTTCAAAACA
>NZ_LDPD01000008.1:101479-116844 GCF_001026865.1 Geobacillus sp. ZGt-1
GCTGCTTAATTTTCAAAACACCGGCATGTCGGTTATGGAATTAAGCCACCGAAGCAAGGAATACGAGGCTGTCCATCATGCGGCGAAAGAGCGGCTCAAGCGGCTTCTAAATGTGCCGGACGGATATGACATTTTATTTTTGCAAGGCGGGGCGAGCCTGCAGTTTTCAATGGTGCCGATGAACCTCCTCACGGAAGGGAAAATCGGCTGTTATGTGCTGACCGGGGCATGGTCGGAGAAAGCGCTGAAAGAAGCGCAAAAAATCGGTTTGACAACGGTCGTCGCTTCGAGCAAAGAAGCGAACTACACATACATTCCGCCGCTTGATGACGTCCAATGGCCGAAAAACGCCGCCTATGTCCATATTACGTCAAACAACACGATCTTCGGCACTCAATGGAAGGAATTTCCAAACACGCCGGTTGACTTGGTCGCGGATATGTCGAGCGATATTTTAAGCCGTCCGTTCGATGTCAGTCAATTTGCCCTCATTTACGCCGGGGCGCAGAAAAATCTCGGCCCGTCAGGAGTCACGGTTGTCATTCTCCGCAACGATTTGCTTGAGCGCATTCCGGACGGGCTGCCGACGATGCTTGATTACCGGACGCACCAGAAGAGCAATTCGCTGTACAACACGCCGCCGACGTTTGCGATTTACATGCTGTCGCTCGTGCTCGAATGGGTCGAAGAGCAAGGCGGTGTGGCGGCGATGGAAGAGCGCAACCAGCAAAAGGCGGCCGTGCTGTATGAGGCGATTGATGAAAGCGGCGGCTTTTACAAACCGCACGCCGAAAAGGGGAGCCGTTCGCTCATGAACGTCACCTTTACGCTTCCAAATGAGGAGCTGACGAAAACGTTCCTCGCCGAGGCGAAAGAACGCGGGTTTGTCGGGCTCGGCGGGCACCGATCGGTTGGCGGCTGCCGGGCGTCGATTTACAACGCGGTGCCGCTTGAGGCGTGCGAAGCGCTCGCGTCGTTTATGAACGAGTTCCGCCGCCGTTTTGCCTGAAAATTTCTTCTTCACTTTTACACTGCAAAGTGATATAATGATAGAAAAATTCTCGAGCAAAAGATATAGACGAGGAGAGATGAGGAGAGATGAGCATGAATGTGAGAGCATTAGTATCGATGGCGCTGTTAGTCGGAATCGGAGCCGTGTTGCACGCGGTCATTCCGGGGTTGTTTTTCGGAATGAAGCCGGATATGATGCTGGCGATGATGTTTTTGGCGATTTTGCTTTTTCCAAACGTCAAAGCGGTCGGCCTTGTCGGCGTCGTCACTGGCTTGATCTCAGCCATGACGACGACGTTCCCGGGCGGACAGCTGCCGAATATGATCGATAAGATCATCACCGCCTTTGTCGTGTTTGCCCTAGCGACTTTGATGAAAGCATACAGCCAAACGGTCATTGGGGCTTCAGTGCTGGCGGCAGTCGGCACGGTCATTTCCGGCGGGGTGTTTTTGGCTGCGGCGCTCTTGCTTGTCGGGTTGCCGGGCGGAGCGACGTTTTCGGCGCTGTTTGTCACCATCGTGCTGCCGACAGCGGCGTTGAACGCAGTGGCGATGGCCATCATCTATCCGATCGCATCGTCGATTTTCCGACGGATGAACGTTACAGCGCACGTGTAGACGGCGAAAAACCCGATCATTGCTGGTCGGGTTTTTTGCTATCAAAGAGAGAGTAGGAAAAAAATACTTATGCTCCATTTGTTTTTAACGCGTATTAGACATAGCTGAGAAGCCAAGCGGTGAGCAAGCAAATGAACGCTATTCCAATATAGCGCAAAGTCCGTTCTTTCAGCAATGCTTTCGGCGGGTACGCCCGCGCTTTCCATAAGGCGAAAAATGCGTTTATAAAAAGACAGAAAAATAAGAATCCGACAGCGATAAGCAGCCATTGTATATACACCATGGCATTCTCCTCCTGTATGCGCCAAGCGCCTTATGCTTACTACTATGAATATGCAAAAAAAATCATAAAAATAAATACTTTTGTCTTTATTCCTTTTTGTTTTATTGATATAATGGAAAGTAAAAAATACGGTGAGGGAAGAGTGGGTGGAACGATGAAAGCGACAGAACAGCATTATTCCATCAAAGAGGCGATGTTATTCAGCCAACGAATTGCCCAGCTGAGCAAAGCGCTATGGAAATCGATTGAAAAAGATTGGCAGCGGTGGATCAAGCCGTTTGACTTGAACATTAACGAACATCACATTTTATGGATCGCCTACCACTTCAAAGGAGCCTCGATTTCGGAAATCGCCAAGTTCGGTGTGATGCATGTGTCGACGGCGTTCAACTTCTCAAAGAAATTAGAAGAAAAAGGATTGCTTTCGTTTTCCAAAAAACAGGATGACAAGCGCAATACGTACATTGAGTTGACGGAAAAAGGAGAAGAAGTGTTGATGAAGCTGATGGAGACGTATGACCCGACGAAAAATGCCGTTTTCAATGGGGCGTTGCCGTTGCGCGAGTTGTACGGAAAGTTTCCAGAAATTTTAGAAATGATGTGCATCGTCCGCAACATTTATGGCGATGATTTCATGGAAATTTTTGAGCGGTCGTTTGAAAACATTAAAGAAGATTTTATCGAGCAGGACGGCAAACTTGTCAAGCGAAAGCCGAAAACGGAAGAGCACGAGAAAGAATTGGCCAGCCAGGCTAACTGATGGTGCGAATGAGCGTTTTCAGCTCGGTCATCAGCGGGACAAACATTTGTTGGGCCAAAAGAGCGTCAACTGTCTGTTCCAGCGGAAGGTTCGGATGAAGCATCCCAGCAAACTGCACGAGCAGGGGAGTGAAAATCGTCAACCCTTCCGCTTTTTGCTGTTCGTATTGGTCGGCAAGCTCTTGGCAAAACGCCAAGAAGGCGTCGACTTCTTCTTTGGTCAAATCCGCGCGGATGATGAGGGAATAAAATGGTTTTTTCGTTTCGTCGATCATTTCCATCAGCAGAGACTGGTGAAATTCCAGCTTGGCCACTCGCTTTTCCAACGATTCCATATATCGTGCTCCTTTTGGTGACGAAAATGTGACCGTTTTTACGTATATTTTACCGAATTTGTGCGCATTCACCAATAGAAAAATCGGTTTGTGTCCGGAAAAAGAAAAATGATTGATTTCCAGCCATGAACGATGTAAAGTTAAAGCCATGGGCGGCGTTTGGTGAAGATCAAAGAGGAGGGGAACAGTTTTGGTGCTTTATTTCATCCTCCTGGCGGTTACGGTCTTATTTTTTATCAACCAGCTCACACACTCGCTTTGCGCGCAGCGTGACATCCCGGAGGAGCAGCAGCCGGCGGTTTTTCGCACGATTAATGTCCTTATTACGATTTTATTAATCTCTTCTTACTTTGAAGTGTTGTTTACATGACTTTTCCCTGCTCTGACGGTTGATGCGGGGATTGTTATGTTTTTCTTTTGATGGAGTGAGTTCCATTGTCGTTGCCTCTCCCTTCGTTTCAAGGAAGGCGGCAAAAAAGGGTGCTCCTTTTGCGGGAGCACCCTCTTTCGTTTAGTAGATGACGCAGGCGCAGCCGACAATGATTAGCAAAATAAACAGCACAACAATCAACGCAAAGCCTCCGGAATAAGGTGCGCTCATCGTAACACCCCCTTTCGGCAAGAAGAAGCCTGTCGAGCGCTTCATCCTCATCATATGTATGGCAAGCGTGCATGTTATGGGCGGATGACTAAAGCGGAAAGAGGTTTTTTTTTCATTGGAAATATGGTATAGTTATTGTCGTGGCTGAAGAGGCGAGCATGTTGTTTCTTGGGCGCCATTCGATCTGCGCCGCTTGAAAGCGTGGGAACATTCAATCGAAAAAAGATGTAGGAGTTGTGAAGCGAATGAAAAAATGGATGATGGCCGCTGCCGTCGTTTCGCTCATGGCTTTGTCGGCCTGCAGCAACGACGGTTCGGAAGCGATTGTGGAAACGAAAAACGGCAATATTACGAAAGACGAATTTTATAATGAGATGAAAGAGCGCGTCGGCAAATCCGTCCTTCGTGATTTGATTGACGAAAAAGTGTTGAGCAAAAAATACAAGGTAACCGATGAAGAGATCGACCGCGAAATCGAACGAATCAAGGAAGCGTATGGAACGCAATATGATTTGGCCGTGCAGCAGAACGGAGAAAAAGTGATCCGCGAAATGGTCAAGCTCGATTTGCTGCGGACGAAAGCGGCCGTTGAAGACATAAAAGTGACGGAGAAAGAGCTGAAGGAGTATTATGACAACTACAAGCCGAAAATTCGCGCCAGCCATATTTTGGTCAAAGATGAAAAAACAGCAAAAGAAGTAAAGGCGAAGCTTGATAAAGGCGAGGATTTCTCCAAGTTGGCCAAAGAATACTCCCAAGATCCAGGCTCGGCGTCCAACGGCGGCGATTTAGGCTGGTTTGGCCCAGGGAAAATGGTCAAGGAGTTTGAAGAAGCCGCCTATAAGCTGAAAGTCGGCGAAGTGAGCGATCCGGTGAAAACGGATTACGGCTACCATATCATTAAAGTGACGGACAAAGAAAAGAAAAAGTCGTTCAACGAAATGAAAGACGAAATTGCGTTTGAAGTCAAACGGAACAAGCTTGATCCTGCGACGATGCAGTCAAAAGTGGACAAATTGGTGAAAGATGCCGGTGTTGAGATCAAAGACAAAGATTTGCAAGATGTGATCGAGCAGCAAGGAAAACAGTAAAAAAACGGAAGCAGAACATCCCTGCTTCCGTTTTTTTATTTGTGGGCTTGACCTTTCTGCTGTTCAACAACGGGAGATCAGCCGAGCTGCTCGCGAATGGCGGCCGCGATCGCCTGCAGGTCAGCGGGCGTATAGTCGCTTGCATGCGACTTCCAGACCGCGCCAAACCCATCCCCTTTGCCGTAGCGTGGAATGAGGTGAAGATGGTAATGGAACACCGTCTGCCCCGCTTGCTCGCCATTGTTGTTCAATAAGTTGAGCCCGACCGGGGAAAATGCTCGCCTGAGTGCATTGGCAATCGTCGGCACTGCGCGAAACAGTTGGCCGGCCGCCTCCGACGTGAGGGTGAAAATGTTTTCCGTATGTACTTTCGGGATGACAAGCGTATGCCCTTTTGTCACTTGGCTGATGTCCAAAAACGCGAGCACATGGTCGTCTTCGTACACTTTCGCCGCGGGCAATTCGCCGTTAATGATTTTGCAAAAAATGCAATCGCTCACTGTGGTCACCCTTTCCTTCCTATTTTCTTCATTTTACCATAAAAAAACCGGGATGTAATCCCGCAACGCAGGTTACATCCCGGTTGGTGAAAAGGGGAGAGGATGATTCAAGCAAATGTGCGTTTGATGAACACCCCATTTGCAGCAAAAATTGGTTCGGCGTGAGCGCTTCCTTTGTTCAACGTGACCATCCCCTTTGGACAGGCTCGTTGCTTCCCAGCAACGAATGCGATGGTCGCTTCCTAGGAACGTTTACAACGTTTTGCGGCTCACAACGGTGTCTTTGACGAACACCCCATTTCGGATGGATCGTTCATCAACTTTTTGATTCCTCATCCCCTCTTCGCTATTTATCATGCCCGGCTTGAGTGAGTTTATGCAAAAGAACGGTGTGATCTTTTTTGGTAAGCGAGGCTATAGTTTGGTACAATGGGGACAAAGGCCAGAACGGAAAGGGAGCGGACGATGACGCTTTTAGAAGTGAAGGATCTATCCGGAGGCTACACGGCGCAAAACGTGCTTGAAGACGTGACGTTTGTGGTCGACCGCGGCGAAATGGTCGCCTTGATCGGCCTAAATGGAGCCGGCAAAAGCACGACGATCAAACATATTATCGGCTTGATGGAACCGCGCCGCGGCGCGATTTCCATTAACGGCTATCGGCTTGCGGACGGGCCGGAAACGTATCGAAGGCAGTTTGCTTATATCCCGGAAACGCCGGTGTTGTATGAAGAATTGACGCTTGAGGAACATTTGCGTCTAGCAGCGATGGCGTACGGGTTGAGCGAAGCAGAGTATGAACGCCGCCTTCCGCCGCTGCTTCGCGAGTTTCGATTGGAGCGGCGGCTTTCCTCGTTTCCGGCTCATTTTTCGAAAGGAATGAAGCAAAAAGTCATGATTGTATGCGCCTTTTTGCTTGAACCGCCGCTTTATATCATCGATGAGCCGTTTCTCGGCCTCGATCCGCTTGCCATTCACGCCCTGCTTGAGCGAATGAATGAACAGAAAGCGAAGGGGGCGGGCATTTTGCTGTCGACGCACATTTTAGCGACGGCAGAGCGGTATTGCGACTCATTCGTTATTTTGCACAACGGCCGCGTCAAGGCCAAAGGGACGCTCGATGACATTCGCCGCCAGTTCGGGCTGCGGGGGGCGTCGCTTGATGAACTGTACGTCGAATTGACAAAGGACGATGCGCCATGATTGACGCCCGCCGTCTTTGGAAGCAGCGTTTCCAATTGGAATGGCGAAAACGGATCCGCTACTTGCGCTATATGTTCAACGACCATTTGCTCGTCGGTTTGATCATTGTGCTTGGCGGCATAGCGGTGATGTACGAGCGCTGGGCGGCGGCGCTTCCTGACTCGTTTCCGTATCCGGCTATTGCGGCGGTCGTGTTCGGCTGGGCGGCGGCCGCTGGATCGGTGCGCACCTTGTTCCGCGAGGCGGATACGGTGTTTTTATTGCCGGCGGAAGAACGGCTCGGTCCGTATATTCAGCGGGCGTTTTTCGTCTCATGGTTATGGCAGGCGTACGGCCTTTCTTTGCTTTTGCTGTTGGTGGGTCCACTGCATGCTCGCTTTTCCCCGGTGTCATGGCCGCTTTTTTTGTTCGGTCTTTTCTGCTTCAAAGGATGGAGCTTATGGGCCAGTTGGCAAGGAAGCTACATCGCCGATCCGTCTTTTCATCGCTTTGGCGCATTTACGCGTTTCATCCTAGCGGCGGTGTTCGTTTATTTGGTGCTGGTTGCGGCCCCATGGCCATTTTTTGTCGTTTTGGTCGGTTTGATGGCCGTTCTGTCCATCTGTTTGTCACGGTTGACGAGAGGAAAAACATGGAAATGGGAACGGATCATCGCGGAAGAACAGCGAGCGGCCACGGCGTTTTACCGGCTGGCCAACTTGTTTACCGACGTTCCGGAATGGCGGGAGGCGGCAAAGCGGCGGCGCTGGCTTGATTCGCTGCTCGCTTTGATTCCGTACGACAAGCGGCATGTGTTTTTTCATTTGTATGCCCGCACGTTTTTGCGCGCCGGCGGGTATGCTGGTCTGTATGTCCGTCTCACTGCGATTGGAGGCTTCATGTTGGCTGTGATCGATCACCAATACGGGCGGGCGGCCATCGCATTTTTGTTTCTTTACGCGACCGCTGTTCAATTGGCCGCGCTGCCTTCCCATCATCGCTATTCGCTATGGCCGCGGCTGTACCCGTTGCCGCAGGCGCAACCGGATGCTGCGGCGGTTCGGTTGCTTTCCATTCTGCTGATTGGGCAAAATACGGTATTCCATCTCGTACTGTTGGCTGTTTCCCCGCGCCTTCTTTGGCTCGCCACTTGGCTTGGCGGAAACATATGGGGGCTTTGGATGGCAGGGCGGTACGTGCGCCTGCAACGTGGGCAGAAAGCCGGACGCTAGTGCTGTTTGTGCTGGCGCCGGCGTTTTTCATTTTCAATGGATGGCCGAAGCTTTCACACCTTTTTTCCCGCTTCATATGCTGTAGTACACCGGCCTGGGCGCATGTCCAGCGGGTCGGGCTGGAAGTTGGGAAGAAAGGGGAATGATTCATGGGTGTAGAGCTTGTAGCGCTGCACTGGATTTACTTGCTGTTCATCGTGCTCATTATTGGGTTTATGGTCGCCCGCAAAGATACATCGCTCATTTGCATTGCCGGCATCTTTTTATTGGCGGCGGTCGCTACCCATTCGTTGAGCGCGGCGGTCAGCGGAGTGTTTAACAGCTTTATTTACGCGATTACGGAGCTATTGCCGACGATTTTAGTCATCTCTATTATTGTGGCGATGAGCAAAGTGTTGTCGGCCACCGGCATCAATGATGTCATGGTTTCGCCGTTTGTCCGTTTCATCCGTACGCCGGCTTGGGCGTATTGGACGATCGGAATTTTGATGATGATCATTTCTTGGTTTTTCTGGCCGTCTCCGGCTGTTGCTCTCATGGGGGCAGTTCTGTTGCCGGCAGCGGTCCGAGTGGGCTTGCCGGCGTTGGGAGTGGCGATGGCGATGAACTTGTTCGGGCATGGCATCGCGCTTTCCGGCGATTTTATCATCCAAGGGGCGCCGAAATTAACGGCCGATGCCGCCGGGCTGCCGGTCGGCGATGTCATCGCTGCCAGTGTGCCGCTTGTTTTTGTAATGGGGGCCGTCACAACGGTCACGGCGTTTTACTTGCTGCGCCGTGACATGAAGCGAGGGCGACTGGCAAGCGGGGAGGAGGAAATGGCTGCAACGGTCGATTCGACGCTGGAGAAAACAAGTCATTTACTGACGGGACAAACGAAAAAATGGCTTGCGCTGTTGATTCCGATTTTGTTCGCCCTTGATGTCATCGCGATGTTTTATTTGCGGTTGCAAGGCGGGGAAGCGACCGCCTTGGTTGGTGGGACAGCGATTTTCATTTTGATTCTCATCTCCGTTCTCGCCCATCGGCAAGAAAGTTTTGCGGAAGTGACAAATTACTTTATTGAAGGGTTTCAGTTCGGGTTTAAAGTGTTCGGCCCTGTTATTCCGATCGCCGCGTTTTTCTATCTTGGCNATGCGGGGTTTGTGAAAATCATCGGCGACTATTTGCCACAGGCATCGCAAGGCATCGTCAACGATTTAGGGGTTGCCTTGGCTCATGCGGTGCCGCTGAACAATGAGGTGGGGGCGGTTACGCTCACGATCGTCGGGGCGATTACTGGTCTTGACGGCTCCGGGTTTTCCGGCATCTCGCTCGCCGGTTCGATCGCTCATTTGTTTTCTGTAGCGATCGGCGGCGGAACGGCAACGTTGACGGCGCTCGGCCAAATCGCCGCCATTTGGGTCGGCGGCGGCACGCTCGTTCCGTGGGCGCTCATTCCAGCCGCAGCGATCTGCGGGGTTGACCCGTTTGAGCTGGCGCGCCGCAACCTCATTCCTGTTGCTGTCGGCTTGGTGGTTACGACCGTTGTCGCCATGTTTCTCATCTGAACAGAAAGCTGTCCCGTGCGGCCGGGGCAGCTTTTTTGCTATAATGGGCATGGACTTAAAAATCGGTCGATTTTTTGACAGTTCGCCTTCTTCTCTATACATTGGGTACGGAAAGCTGTATAGTGAAAAGGAGATAGGCAATGTTTGAAGGCAAGAAAAGGCGAAACCATTGACGGGATTGTGAGGAAAGAAAGGCGGATGGAGATGGCTAGACAGATCAATGATACATTTTTGCGCGCCTGCCGCGGCGAACAAACATCGTACGTGCCGGTTTGGTATATGCGGCAAGCCGGACGGTCGCAGCCGGAGTATCGGGCGCTGAAAGAAAAATATTCGCTGTTTGAAATTACGCATCAACCGGAGCTTTGCGCGTACGTCACCAGACTTCCCGTTGAGCAATATGGCGTCGATGCCGCCATTTTATATAAAGACATTATGACACCGCTGCCGGCCATTGGCGTGAACGTCGAGATTCAGGGCGGCATCGGGCCGGTGATCGCAAATCCGATTCGCTCGCTTCAAGACGTCGAGCGGCTTGGGGAGATTGATCCAGAACATGATGTGCCGTATGTGTTTGAAACGATTCGGCTCCTTGTCAACGAACAGTTGGATGTGCCGCTCATCGGGTTTGCCGGGGCGCCGTTTACGTTGGCGAGCTACATGATTGAAGGCGGTCCGTCAAAAAATTATCATAAGACGAAAGCGTTCATGTATGCTGAACCGAAAGCGTGGTTCGCCTTAATGGACAAGCTCGCTGAGATGACGATCCGTTATGTGCGGGCGCAAATTCGGGCAGGGGCAAGCGCTGTGCAAATTTTTGATTCTTGGGTTGGCGCCGTTAGTGCTGACGATTACCGGACGTTTATCAAGCCGGCGATGGCGCGCATTTTTGCCGCTTTGCGGGAAGAAGGGGCTCCGCTCATTATGTTTGGCGTCGGCGCCAGCCACTTAGTGCATGAGTGGAACGATTTGCCGCTTGATGTCATCGGCCTTGACTGGCGGCTGTCGATTCGCGAAGCGCGCCGCCAAGGCATTGCGAAAGCGATTCAAGGCAACTTGGATCCGGCGGTGCTTCTTGCGCCGTGGGACGTGATCGAAGAACGGGTGAAGCGCATTTTGGACGAAGGGATGGAACGGCCGGGCTACATCTTCAACTTAGGCCACGGCATTTTTCCGGATGTTCAGCCGGCGACACTGAAGCGTCTGACCGCTTTTATCCACGAATATACGTCAACGAACTAAACGAGGGGGTGGCACAATGGTGAAAAAAACAGCGGGGCTGCTCGTGATGGCGTACGGAACGCCGTACCGGGAAGATGATATTGAACGGTATTATACGCACATTCGCCATGGGCGCAAGCCGCCGCAAGAACAAATCGAGGATTTAAAAGCGCGCTACCGGGCGATCGGCGGGTTGTCGCCGCTTGCGAAAATTACGGAAGAGCAGGCGAAACGGCTCGAGGAGCGGCTGAACGAAGTGCAAGATGAAGTCGAGTTTCGCATGTATTTAGGGCTCAAACATATTGAGCCGTTCATTGAGGATGCCGTCGAGCGCATGCATGATGACGGCATCAAAGAAGCGGTTGGGATCGTCCTAGCCCCTCATTATTCCACATTCAGCATTCGCTCGTACAATGAGCGGGCGAAAGCGGCAGCAAAAAAGCTCGGCGGACCGACCATTTACACGATTGATCAATGGTATGACGAGCCGAAGTTTTTGCAATATTGGGCAGAACAAGTGCGGGCGATTTTTGCCGCCATGCCGGAACGTGAGCGGGAGCGAGCTGTGCTGATCGTATCCGCACATAGTTTGCCGGAAAAAATTATTCAAGCCGGTGACCCGTATCCAACGCAGCTCGAAGATACAGCGAAACGAATTGCTGATCAAGCCGGCGTCGCCCACTATGCCGTCGGCTGGCAAAGCGCCGGTCAGACGCCGGAACCATGGCTTGGGCCGGACGTGCAAGACTTGACGCGCCAGCTTTACGAAGAGCGCGGCTATACGTCGTTCGTTTACGCGCCGGTCGGTTTTGTCGCCGACCATTTGGAAGTGTTGTATGACAACGACATTGAGTGCAAACAGGTGACGGAAGAGATCGGCGCCCGCTATTACCGACCGGAGATGCCCAACACGAATCCATTGTTTATTGATGCATTGGCGTCGGTTGTGTTAAAGCGGTGGGCGGAAGAAGGCGATCGACATGAATGAAGGGCAACGGACGGTCGTCATCATTGGCGGCGGCATTACCGGCTTGACGGCTGCTTACTACTTGCAAAAAGCGATTCGAGAGCAACGCCTCCCACTTGCATGCAAACTTGTCGAGGCGACGCACCGGCTCGGCGGAAAAGTGCAGACGGTCGTCCGCGACGGTTTTGTCATTGAACGCGGTCCAGACTCGTTTTTGGCGCGGAAAACGAGCGCGTTTCGCCTTGTGAAGGAAGTCGGCCTTGAACATGAGATCGTTCATAACGCGACCGGAACATCGTACATTTTGGTCAACGGCAAACTCTATCCAATTCCGGGCGGAGCGGTGATGGGCATTCCGACGCGCATCGCCCCGTTTTTAACGACCGGACTGTTTTCCCCGGCCGGCAAGCTGCGGGCGGCGCTTGACTTTGTGTTGCCGCCGGTGAAAGTCGATGGTGATATGCCGCTTGGCCGCTTCTTCCGCCGCCGCCTCGGCGATGAGGTGGTGGACAATCTCATTGAACCGCTGCTTTCCGGCATTTACGCCGGCGACATTGATGAGATGAGCCTAATGGCGACGTTTCCACAGTTTTTTCAGCTTGAGCAAAAATACGGAAGCCTTGTCCGTGGAGCGAGACGAACGACGCCGAAAGAGCAAAAAGAGCGGAAAGGGGCGTTCCAGACGTTAAAAACGGGCTTGCAGTCGCTCGTTGATGAAGTGGAAAAACGGCTTGAGCCGGGCAGCGTTATCAAAGGGGTGCGTGTCGAGCGGATCGTTCGCACCGATTCGGCGTATCGGCTGCAACTGAGCACAGGAGAGGTGTGGGGGGCAGACGGCATCATCGTGACAACGCCGCATCATGTTGTGCCCGACATGTTCGCTGACTATCCGTTTTTCGCCCCGTTCCGTTCAGTGCCGCTGACGTCGGTGGCGACGGTGGCGCTCGCATTTCCGGAGGAGGCGATCCGCCAAGACATTGACGGCACCGGGTTTGTCGTTTCGCGCCGCAGCGATTACACGATGACAGCGTGCACATGGACGCATAAAAAATGGCCGCACACCGCGCCGCCTGGCAAGGCGCTCTTGCGCTGCTACGTCGGGCGCCCGGGCGATGAGGAGATCGTCGACCAACCTGATGATGAGATCGTCCGCGTTGTATTGGATGATTTAAATAAAGTGATGAATATTGCCGGCCAACCGGAGTTCGCCGTCATCTCGCGCTGGAAGCGGGCCATGCCGCAATACACGGTCGGGCACCGCGAGCGGCTGGCGCACATTAAACGGCAGATGGGCGATGCGCTGCCGGGGGTGTTTTTGGCCGGCAGCTCATACGAAGGGCTCGGATTGCCGGATTGCATTGACCAAGGCGAAAAAGCGGTGCGTGACGTGCTTCTGTATTTGCAGCAAGCGCCAGTTCAACAGACGTCCGATCTGTACAGCAGCGTCCGTTAATCGACGGTTTTCCAACGCCCTGGTCCGTTCGCCGCTCACATTTGGACGTCGGTGCGGCCGCCAGCCGGTTGAAGCGAAAAGAAGCGGATGGCTGTTTGTCTCTTTTGGCTCGTGGAAGTGGTTTCCGCTGCAAAAGGGATGTGAAAAGAACGTGGGAGAAGCTTCAACGGCGCTTCTACCCATTTGCTTGGAAAGGATGAGGGAGCAGGAAGAAATTCCGTCCCCAATGCGACGGCCCTTTACATCCATGTTGTTTGATAGTATAATGGATACTGGTTGACCAAATTGTTCATTTAGTCAATTTGAAGGATGAGGAGTATGGCAAGCGACCGCAAACGGCAAATCATCGAAGCGGCGGCCCAATCGTTTGCTGCCTTTGGCTACAAGGCGACGACGATGGAGCAGATCGCCAAGCTCGCCAACGTCGGCAAGGGGACGATCTATACGTTTTTTAAAAGCAAAGAGGAACTGCTTGATGAAATCGTCTCCGGATTGATTATAGAAATCAAGGCGGAAGCGGAGCTGGCGATGGACTCGTCACTGCCGTTTTCCGAAAACGTCCACCGCGCCTTGTACCGCATTTTGGAATTTCGCCAGCGCCATCAGCTGACGGCGAAGCTGCTTCAAGAAGTGCGCAATATCGGTACGGCGGCGGTGCAAGAAGTGCTTGCCAAACTGGACCGGGCAATGGTCGAGTTCATTCGGCAAAAAATTGATGCGGCGGTGGAAAAAGGGGAGATTCGTCCGTGCAATTCGGAAATTACGGCATTTTTGATGCTCAAGACGTACATCGCCTTGATCGTCGATTGGGAAAAAGATCATGAACCGTTGACAAAAGAACAAATTGCTGAATTGTTTACGCTCTATTTTTTGCAAGGATTGTCGAGATAGATGATCCTCTTTTTTTGTTGGAAATTGACCATACGGACAATTTGGTCATCTGTACAAAGGAGGGAGCGCCATATGCTGCGAAAAGAGATGCGGGCCATCGTGCTCCGCCCGAATTTGCTTGGCATTTGTTCACTTGGATCATCAGCATAACGTTTATGATGATTGTTCAATTCCTTGTCACCGTGTTTGACAACCCAGGCCGGTTTCTTGCCATTTTGCTATTGATTGCCCAGCTAGTTGGAAGCGCCGGCACGTATCCGATTGAGCTCGTTCCGGGTGCGTTGCAGTCGCTTCATCCGTGGCTGCCGATGACCCATGCGATCCGTGGGTTGCGAGCAGTCATTTCAAGCGGCGATTTCTTGGTCATGTGGAAGGAAGCTGCGATATTGCTTGCGACAGCCGCGGTCTTTGCCTTGGCGACGCTCGTGTATTTTCTCCTTCGGTATCGCCGCCGTTATGCGGTATGGACGGAAACAGCGGCTCAAACGTGATGATTGAACCATGCCGTCTCGAAGGCGTCCTAAAAAGATTGGGACGCCTTTTTGCATTGGCCAATATCGGAATCAAACAACAGATGGAATTAAAACCATTTTCTAGGACGAGGGATTGCTTTTTGCGGATGGGCCGCCATTAGAACGTTGTGTGTGATGGCGCCCCTGAGATTGGCAAAAAAAAATGCCTCTTAGCTGGAGGCAGTCAAGAGAAAAGGCAGGCTGCATTGGGGAACAGCCAAACGCCGGCGGGGCAGCCGGCGAACGTGACGCAAGGGCAGCGTCCGCTCACCTATTGGCGGTAAGCGGCGCCAAGGCAATCAGAGCACGTGTTGCCGTAGCATTCATGCTGCTCGTCAATCTCTTTGCCGCAGTGCAGACATTTTTTTGGCGGTAAGTTTCTGAAAAATTCCAACACTTTCATCAACATTCCGATCCCCTCCGTTGTCTTGGTAATTTTATTGTATTATAACACACAACAAAATGTCAATAGGTGTTTTAAAACAAAAATCAACAAAGATGAAAAAATAGGCGCGGTTGTGTATGATGAAGACAAAACGAATGGAAGGAGAGAACCGAAAATGAAAGTGACGGTCATCGGCTATTGGGGAGGATTCCCTGCCGCCAATGAAGCGACATCGGCGTATTTGTTCGAGCATGATGGATTTTGCCTGCTCGTTGATTGCGGCAGCGGGGCGCTTGCCAAGCTGCAAAACTATACGGCTGTGGAAAACTTAGATGCGGTCATCATCTCCCATTATCATTACGACCATATCGCCGACATCGGCCCGCTCCAATACGCGCGTCTCATTCATAAAAATTTGGGAGCTGACCTTCCCGTCTTGCCGATTTACGGCCATGTGGAAGACGAGGCGGCGTTTTCCCGCTTGACGCACAGCGGCATTACGGAAGGAATTGCCTATGACCCGAATGGGACGCTGGCTGTCGGGCCGTTTTCGATCACATTTATGAAAACAGTCCATCCGGTGCCATGCTACGCGATGCGCATTACTGCCGGCGGCAAGACGGTTGTTTATACGGCCGATTCAAGCTATATACCGGAGTTTCTTCCGTTTGCCAAAGGAGCCGACTTGCTCATTTGCGAGTGCAACTTTTACGCTGGGCAAAACGCGGCGCCGGCTGGGCATATGACGAGCGAGGAGGCGGCGGCCATCGCGGA
>NZ_LDPD01000008.1:117064-119493 GCF_001026865.1 Geobacillus sp. ZGt-1
AGGCGGCGGCCATCGCGGAGGGAGCACGTGTCGGAGAATTATGGTTGACGCATTTGCCACACGTTGGCCGGCACGAGCAGCTGGTTGAGGAGGCTGGCCGGACGTTCCGCGGTGTCATCCGCCTCGCCCACACCGGCCTAATATGGGCGCAATAGGCCAAAATAAGAGAGAACAGCAAAGGAAACGCTTTCCCTTGCCCTTTGCTGTTCTTTTTTTTATAATAAATATAGTTCGAATTTTTTTACTTATAAAATGAATGGTCATTCATTCATTTTGGGGGAGGAGCGTATATGAACGTAACGACGCGGTTGGCGCAAATCGCTAAGCAGTTGCCGGACAAGGAAGCGTATGTGTTCATGAAAGAGCGGTGCACGTATCAACAATTGGACGAAGCCATTTCCCGATTTGCCGACGGGTTGGCGCGGCTTGGCGTTCGCCGAGGCGACCATATCGCCTTGTTGCTTGGCAACTCGCCGCAGTTTGTCATCGGCTTGTACGGGGCGTTGCGGCTTGGGGCGACCGTCATTCCGATCAATCCCATTTACACGCCCGAGGAAATTTCTTATATTTTGCACAACGGCGACGTCAAGGCGGTGATCGGCCTCGACTTGCTCGCTCCGTTGTTTGTGGAGGCGAAGAAGCGGCTTCCGCTGCTCGAGCATGCGATCGTTTGTGAAACGCCGGAAGGGAAGGAGAAAGGTGTTTCGCTGTCGGAAGGGATGAAATCGTTTGCAGAAGTGTTGGCGGACGGCAGCCCGGACTTTACCGGACCTGAACTGGGTGATGACGATGTCGCCGTCATTTTGTACACATCGGGGACGACCGGCAAGCCGAAAGGGGCGATGCTCACTCATAAAAACATATACAGCAATGCGCAAGATACGGCTGATTATTTAGGCATCAATGAAAACGATCGCGTCATCGCCGCGTTGCCGATGTTTCATGTCTTTTGCTTGACCGTGGCGCTCAATGCCCCGCTGATGAACGGCGGAACGGTGCTCATCATGCCAAAGTTCAGCCCAGCAAAGTTGTTTCAGCTGGCCCGAGAGGAAAAAGCGACGATTTTTGCCGGCGTGCCGACGATGTACAATTTCCTTTATCAGTACGAAGGTGGAAGCGCGGACGATTTGCGGACGCTCCGCCTTTGCATCTCAGGAGGCGCTTCAATGCCGGTCGCTTTGCTTGAAAACTTTGAGAAAAAGTTCAACGTCATCATTTCGGAAGGATATGGGCTTTCGGAGGCGTCCCCTGTCACCTGCTTTAATCCGCTCGATCGGCCGCGCAAGCCTGGTTCGATTGGAACGAACATTAAAAACGTTGAAAATAAGGTCGTCAACGAATACGGAGAAGAAGTGCCCGTCGGCGAAGTTGGCGAGCTTGTCGTTCGCGGGCCGAACGTCATGAAAGGGTACTACAAAATGCCTGAAGAGACCTCGGCCGCCTTGCGCGACGGCTGGCTGCACACCGGTGATTTGGCGCGCATGGACGAGGACGGCTATTTCTACATCGTCGACCGAAAGAAAGAGATGATTATCGTCGGCGGCTACAACGTGTATCCACGCGAAGTCGAAGAAGTGCTGTACAGCCATCCGGATGTCGTTGAAGCCGCGGTGATCGGCGTGCCGGACCCGGATTACGGAGAGGCGGTGCGGGCGTATGTCGTCGCGAAAAATCCGGAGTTGACGGAAGCAGAGCTCATTGCTTACTGCCGTGAGCGGTTGGCAAAATATAAAGTGCCGAGCGCGATTGACTTTTTGGACGAGCTGCCGAAAAATGCGACAGGAAAAATTTTGCGAAGAGCGTTAAAAGAGCGGCTCGCGTCTTCCCATGCTTGATGGTGCTGAATTTTCAGCACCTTTTCTTTTTTTTGAATAGTATATTGAAAACAAGTAGATAAATTTATATAATTTAACACATAAAAGTTTAAAAGGACTAAACTTCTCTACATAGGGGGATGGGATCATGGGCCAATCGATTCGGCGGTTCGCCGCGGTGTGTGCAGCCGGCTTGTTGTTGCTTGGCGGCTGCGGCGGCGCGAAAGAGACGGGAAGCAGCCAGGGAAGCGGCGGGAAGAGCGGGAAAGAAAAGACGTACAAAATCGGCGTGACGCAAATTGTCGAGCATCCATCGCTCGATGCGGCGCGCAAGGGATTCCAGCAGGCGTTAAAAGACAAAGGGCTGTCCGTTGAGTATGACGTGCAAATCGCCCAAGGCGACCAAAGCAACAACCAAACGATCGCCAATAATTTTGTTTCGGACGGCGTCGACTTGATTTTTGCCAACTCAACGCCAAGCGCGCAGGCGGCGCTCAATGCGACAAAAGACATTCCAATCGTGTTCACTTCGGTGACTGACCCAGTCGGCGCACAGCTTGTCCAATCAATGGAAAAACCGGGCGGCAATGTGACGGGAACGACCGATACGCACCC
>NZ_LDPD01000008.1:119515-132001 GCF_001026865.1 Geobacillus sp. ZGt-1
CAGTTTATTGACAAATATATCAAAGGCAACCGTGTCGGCATGGTATATAACGCCGGCGAACAAAACTCAGTCGCTCAAATCGAACAGGTGAAAAAGGCGATGCAAGGAACGGACTTGCAAATCGTTCCTGCATCAGTATCGACATCAGCAGAGGTGAAGCAGGCGACCGAGTCGCTCGTCGGCAAAGTCGATTGTCTGTACATCATCACCGACAACACGGTCGTCTCGGCGCTCGAGTCGGTGATCCAGGTGGCGAATGAACACGACATTCCGCTTTTTGTTGGTGAACTGGATTCCGTCAAGCGCGGCGGTTTTGCGGCGTACGGGTTCGACTATTATGACATCGGCTACGAAGCGGGGGAAATGGCGGCGCAAATTTTGCAAGACGGCAAAAAGCCAGCCGATTTGCCGGTGCAATATCCACAAAAATTGAAGCTTGTCATCAACAAAAAAGCAGCGCAAGAAATGGGCATCAAGCTCAATCCGGAATGGGATTCCATTGCGGAATATATTGAATAAGCGGCCGTCCCTCCTTCGATGAAGGAGGGGGGCCAAAAAAGTAGGGAAAAGTGCGTTTTGGCACTCAACGTGTCACATGCGCCTTTGGTGTGTTTCCGAAAAGGTAGGTGAAAAGTTGTGTGGACAGCGATGTTCAGTTCCGTCGAAGCCGGCTTGATTTACGCCGTGATGGCGCTCGGCGTCTATTTATCGTTTCGCATTTTGGATTTTCCCGATCTGACGGTTGACGGCAGCTTCGTCACCGGCGCGTCCGTCGCCGCCGTGCTGATTGTCAATGGAGCCAATCCGTTTGCCGCCTCAGCCGCGGCGCTTTTGGCCGGCTTTGCCGCCGGGGTGTTGACTGGGCTTTTGCATACGAAAGGGAAAATCAATCCACTGTTATCCGGCATTTTAATGATGATCGCTTTGTATTCGGTCAATTTGCGCATTATGGGCAAATCGAACGTTCCGCTGTTGCAGCAGGAAACGGTCATCACAAAAATCACAGCCGCCTGGCGGCAAGCCGGATTGGATGCGGCGCTCAACCGACTCGTTTCCTTCACCGGTTTTGCGCCGCGGACATGGGCGGTGCTTGTGTCAATGGCGATTGTCGCGCTAATGGTCAAAGGGCTGTTGGATTGGCTGCTGAAAACAGAAGTGGGGATCGCCTTGCGGGCAACTGGAGACAACAAGCCGATGGTGGCGAGCTTTTCCGCCAACACCGATTGGTTGATCGTGTTTGGCCTTGGGCTGTCGAACGCGCTCGTGGCGCTTTCCGGAGCGCTCGTCGCCCAGTATGGCGGATTCAGCGACGTCGGGATGGGAATCGGGATGATCGTCATTGGGCTCGCTTCCGTCATCATCGGGGAGGCGTTGTTTGGCGCCCGTTCGGTCGCACGCGCGACGTGGGCGGTCATCGGCGGCGCCATCGTCTACCGTCTTATTTTGGCGCTCGCTTTGCGCGTCGAGTTTTTGGAGACGGGCGATGTGAAATTGATTACCGCGCTCATTGTCATGCTGGCGCTCGTCGTGCCCAACACGTTGGCGGCGCAAAAAGAACGGCAGCGGAAAAAGCGGAGGGTGCGGCAGTTGGAGAGGGGGGAAACCGTTGCTGGAGCTGAAACGAATTACAAAAGTGTTTAACGAAGGAACGGCTGACGAGAAAATCGCTTTGCGCGGCATTGATCTGACGCTTGCCCCCGGCGATTTCGTCACCGTCATCGGCAGCAACGGCGCCGGCAAGTCTACGCTCATGAACATCATTTCCGGACGGCTGTCTCCTGATACCGGCGAAGTGTGGATCAACGGCTGCGATGTAACCGCGCTCAAGGAGCATGCGCGCGCCCGCTACATCGGCCGCGTCTTTCAAGACCCGATGGCCGGCACCGCCCCGCATATGACGATTGAGGAAAATTTGGCGCTCGCCTACAACCGGACGAAGCGGCGCACGTTAAGTCTTGGCGTCACGAAGCAAAAGCGCGAGTGGTTTCGGGAAACGTTGCGAACGCTTCATTTAGGGCTTGAAGACCGGCTCGCCGCCAAAGTCGGACTTCTTTCCGGCGGGGAGCGGCAGGCGCTTTCCTTGTTGATGGCGACGTTTACAAAACCGGATGTGCTGTTGCTCGATGAACATACCGCCGCCCTTGATCCGGCGCGGGCGGAGTTGGTCACGGAGTTGACGAAGCAAATTGTTGAGCAGCACCGCCTGACGACGCTCATGGTGACGCACAACATGGAGCAGGCGATTCGCCTTGGCAACCGGTTGATCATGATGGATGGCGGGCAAATCATTTTTGCCGCAGAAGGAAAGGAGAAAGAGGAGCTGACGGTCGAGCGGCTGCTTGAGGCATTCCAACGCATCCGCGGCAGCCAGTTTGCGAGCGACCGCGCCGTGCTCAGCTCATAAACGAAATGAGGTGTCCTTCTTTGGCTAGGGGACACCTCTTCTGTTCGGCCGGCCGGTCAGATATTTTGGGTTTCTCGCTGCGTCGCTTGTCGGTAGGCGGCTTGCAGCGCCTTCGTCACCGCCCCTGGCGCGCCGCTTCGGATCACCGTTTCGTCGACTTGAATAATCGGGATAATCGCTGACGTCGTGCTCGTTAAAAACAGTTCGTCCGCCTCCGCAAGGTCGTTGGTGGAAAACGCTTCTTCGACAAATGGAATGCCAAGCTCAGCGCAAAACTGCTTCACTTTCGTGCGGACGATGCCGTTTAAAATCCGTGCGGTGGCCGGATGGGTGTACACCGTTTCATTTTTGACAAGGAAAATGTTTGACGAGCTGCCTTCGGTTACGACGCCGTCGCGATGCAAAATCGCTTCAAACGCTCCGCGCTCAACCGCTTCTTGTTTAGCCAATACGTTGGGCAATAAGTTCAAGCTTTTAATGTAACAGTATTCCCAGCGGACATCTTTCGTCAAAATCGTGCGCACCCCATGTGTCATTTCCTCGGTTTTCCGCGCCATCGGCTGGATGTAGGCGTACAAGTTCGGCCGGTTTTCCGCCGGAAACGCATGGTTGCGCGGGAAGCTGCCGCGCGTCATTTGCAAATACAAAATCGCATCTTCCTGCACATCGTTGAGGCGGCGAAGCTCCTCAAGCTGTTCGATGAGCTCTTCGCAGCCAAACGGAACGGATAGGCGAATGGCGGCCGCTGAACGGTACAGCCGGTCAAGATGCTCGCGAAGCCAAACGTATATCCCGTTATATAAGCGGACGACTTCGTAGACGCCATCACCGAATTGCAAGCCGCGCTCTTCCATCGGGTACGTGACTTGTTCATAACGGAAAATGCCGCGGTCGGTTAATACATACGGTTTCACTGACATGGACGTGCACTCCTTTTCTGTTGCCATCAATCATGAATCAGTTTGATTATATCATAGATTGGCCTCTTTCTGCGTTTGTCTCGTGTTTGGCGTGAGCGGAAACAATGAATGGACGTTCGGGTTGCGAAACGAAAGGAATTTTTAGACAATAAAGTTATCAATCTAGTCAAATGGAGGGGATGAATGGATGGAAACGACATGGGCAGCCGGCAAGATGGCGCCGTTTCGCCAAGGGGTGCAAGCAGGAGTAGCGATCGCCATCGGCTATATGCCGATCGCGCTGGCGTTTGGGCTGCTCGCCAAAACAACCGGACTGACGTTCGCTGAGACTGTGCTCATGAGCATCGTCGTCTTCGCCGGCGCCTCGCAATATATCGCGTTAAGTCTGCTTACCGCTGGCACTGGGGTGTTTGAAATCGTGTTGACGACATTCATATTAAACATTCGCCATTTTTTAATGTCGGCGTCCCTTAATGAAAAGGCTGAGCCGGACGCGCTTTGGAAAAAAGCGTTGTACGCCTTTGGCATTACAGATGAAACGTTTTCGGTGGCGGCGATGAAAGAAGGAACGATCAACGCCTCGTATATGTTTGGGCTCATTGCCATGGCGTATGGCAGTTGGGTCGTCAACTCGGGCATTGGTTATGCCGCTGGGGCCGGTTTGCCGGAAAGTTTGCAAGAAAGTATGTCCATTGCCTTGTATGCCATGTTTATCGGCCTGCTCGTTCCAGCGTTGAAAAAGCAGCGGAAAATCGTCTGGCTGGCGGGGCTGTCGGCTTTATTCAACTCGATCGGCACGTTTGCTCTTCACTTGTCGAAAGGCTGGTCGATCGTTTTGGCTACATTGTTGTCGGCCATCATCGTTCAATGGCTGACGAAGGAAGGGGGAAACGGCGGTGAATAGCACAATCGTATGGATGATCATCGGCATGGGGGTCGTGACGTATTTGCCGCGCCTGTTGCCGTTTGTGTTGCTCGGCGGCGTCGAGCTGCCGTCGTTTTGGCAAGGAGTGCTGAAAAATGTGCCGTATGCGGTGCTCGGGGCGCTCATTATTCCTGACGTTTTTTTCATCCAAGATGATTTTTGGTTCGGTGTCATCGGTTTTGCGGCGGCCGTCATCACAGCTTGGCTTGGGGCCAACGTCATGATCGTCGTGCTTGCGGCGGTTGCAGCGCTCAGCCTGTATTCGTTATTTGTTTAAAAAGGGAAGCGGACATCGCTTCCTCTTTTCCTTTTGCGACAGGTATGCAAACTTGCTGCATGGTTATGACAATTCCTCCATAATCGCCTCGTATACCTCATCGACATGAAATCGAGATGTCCCCATGCCGATTTGTTTGACGACACGACCGTTGCGGCCAAGCAAGTAGGCGAGCGTCGTGTGTACGATCATGCCGTTGCCCGGGTCGCGGTATTGAAAGTGGAAGGCGTCCGCTACTTTTTTCGTGTCCGCTTCACTGCCGCGCAAAAACACCCAACCTTGTCCGTCGCTCATGACTCCAAACGCATTGGCATATGTCTGCAGCTTTTCATTCGTATCGCGCGCCGGGTCGATCGTGATCGTGATGAATTCCACCTTGCTTCCAAATACCCCGGCTTGTTTTAGGCGATCGCGCAGTTTTGCCATTTGCGCTGTCGTATTCGGACAAACATCCGGACAGTTTGTATAAATAAACTCGACAAGCCTCACTTTCGGCGGAAGGTCGCCAAACTCGTATGATTTTCCCCATGCTGTTTCCATCGTCACGTCATTTGGAAGCCGCATCGTTGATGGCTGGTAGACAGCAAAGTACAGGATGCCGACGCTGATGCCGATGATGACAAGAGAGGCAGCTAACGTATACCATTTTTTCACCATTCATCACTCCTCAATATGATCATATCAAAAAAATTAGCGAAAAAATCGCGATGTTTATGAACAATATGCGACTATTTTCCTAATTAAAAAAAGTTTCAAAAAAAGGCTTGCACTTTCGTTTTTCTGTTATATAATAAAAACGTAAATAAAAACAATGTAATATAACAAAGAGAGATGGGGGAAGGAAAAATGGCGTCATTTGCTGAACGTGTCCGGCAATTAGAAGAAAGTTGGAAAAATGAGGAGCGCTGGAAAGGGATCGTTCGTCCGTACAGCGCTGAGGATGTCATTAAACTGCGCGGCTCGCTTGACATCGAGTATACGCTCGCTCGACGCGGGGCGGAAAAATTATGGAAGCTGCTTCATACAGAGGATTACGTCGCGGCCCTTGGCGCGCTGACCGGAAATCAGGCGGTGCAGCAAGTGAAAGCAGGCTTGAAGGCGATTTATTTAAGCGGCTGGCAAGTGGCGGCCGACGCCAACCTCGCCGGACAGATGTATCCGGACCAAAGCCTGTATCCGTCCAACAGCGTTCCGCATGTCGTCAAGCGAATCAATCAAGCGTTGCAGCGCGCGGATCAAATTCAATACTTAGAAGGCAGCGGGGACGTGGACTACTTTGTGCCGATCGTCGCTGACGCTGAGGCGGGGTTCGGAGGCCAACTGAACGTCTTTGAGCTCATGAAGGCAATGATTGAAGCCGGAGCGGCTGGCGTCCATTTTGAAGACCAGCTGTCATCGGAGAAAAAATGCGGCCATTTAGGCGGCAAAGTGCTTTTGCCGACGCAAACGGCGATTCGCAACTTGATTGCGGCGCGGTTGGCCGCCGATGTCATGGGGGTTCCGACGGTGCTCATCGCACGCACCGACGCGAACGCTGCTGACTTGATCACAAGCGACATCGACCCGCGCGATCAAGCGTTTATCACTGGAGAACGGACACCGGAAGGCTTCTATCGCACAAGAGCCGGTTTGGATCAAGCGATCGCCCGCGGGCTTGCCTATGCGCCGTATGCCGACCTCATTTGGTGTGAGACGAGCGAGCCGAATTTGGATGAGGCGCGCCGGTTTGCCGAAGCGATCCATGAGAAATTCCCCGGCAAGCTGCTGGCGTACAACTGCTCGCCGTCGTTCAACTGGAAGAAAAAATTGGACGATGAAACGATCGCCAAATTCCAGCAAGAGCTCGGCAAAATGGGATACAAGTTCCAATTTGTCACTTTGGCTGGCTTCCATGCGCTCAATTACAGCATGTTCGAACTGGCGCGCGGCTACAAAGAACGCGGCATGGCGGCGTACGCCGAGCTGCAGCAAGCGGAATTTGCCGCCGAGAAGTACGGATACACGGCGACGCGCCATCAGCGCGAAGTCGGCACGGGCTATTTCGACGAAGTCGCCCAAGTGATCTCCGGCGGCCAATCGTCAACAGTCGCTTTGAAAGGATCGACCGAAGAAGAACAGTTTACAGCCATCTAATGCCGATCACCAGCAAAGAGACGCCCGGCTTGGCCGGGCGTTTTTTGTTTGAGACGAAGAGCCTCCTTGCTTCCATCGCATAATAAGGAAAAAAATGACGCATCCTATGGAGTACAAGGAGGCGATGTAATGGAAAAGAATCAAGGCGATCTGCCGGAGCTGATGCCTGCCGAGTTTCGCGTCAGTACGGATCTTCATGTTGAGCAATGGTCGATGAATGAAGAGACGTATGCTGGCGACTCGGTCGGCGAGCATACCGCGTTGGAACAGGCGAATGAATATTTAGCGTCCAAAGAAATCGGCCAAACGTTCGAAAACTCCTAGAACACCCATGACGATTGTCATGGGTTTTTTTATTAGATTTTTTGCAAAATATAGAAAAAAATAACTACTGATGGTATGATAGGAGTAGTGAGCGAGTTGATTAAGGGAGGAGACGAACGGATGAAAGTCAATGAATTCATTGTATTGGAACAATTCATCGTAAGCCGTTATACGATGGCGGTTCTCCCATACTTTTTAAACAGCGATGTGTATGCGAAAGTCATTGAAGAGGACGGCGAATATATCATCAAACAAACGCCGATTGACATTATTAAACATAGTTGCGATTACTACGGAAGCAGCTTTCAAGGAAGGAAAGAAGGAACGAAAGCCGTCATTGGCATCACTCATAAAGCGCCGATCGCCATTGAACCGTCCAATGAAATTTACGTATTTCCAACCGCCTCTCCGCGTGACTCCCGCTGCGTTTGGCTCTCGCACATGCACGTCTATCGGTATGAGCCTGCCAAATATGAGCGGACCATCGTTTATTTCCGCAACGGAAAAAGCATATCCCTCGATGTTTCCTGCAAATCGTTCATCAACCAGTTATACCGAACGGCTCAACTTCGAACGAAATTATCCGAGCGGATGGAAGCGAGGGAGCGCAAACTCCAATACATATTTCGCATGCAGCAAGAAAAACAGAGTTAGCTGAACAAATTGATAAAAATGGTTTTTCCTAAAGATGAGTTCAAATTAGGCGCCTGGACGTGTAAAATAAAGATATAAACGGCATTTGAATGGGGAATAGACATGGATATGGAAACAATCAAACAATGGTTCACGCTCGACAGCATCCTTTCCCTGCTCGAACAATACCGCTCTTTCGGCGTGCTTCCCGGCATCGCAGCGACGTTGCTTGAGTCGTTTTTTCCCATTTTGCCCATGTTCGTCTTCGTGATGGCGAACGCAGCGGCGTTTGGACTATGGAAAGGGTTTCTGATCTCTTGGCTAGGCGCTTCACTTGGCTCGCTCATCGTGTTTTGGCTGACGCGGAAAGTGGGGCAGAAGCGTTTTTTTCACTTTGTCCGCCGCCACCCGAAAGTGCGGCAGTTTATGCATTGGATTGAGCGACACGGATTTGGTCCGCTGTTTTTGTTGTATTGCTTTCCGTTCACCCCATCGGCGCTTGTCAATATTGTTGCCGGACTGTCGCGCATCAGCCGCCAGCAGTTTGTATTGGCGGTGCTGCTAGGAAAGATGATCATGGTGTTTACCATCAGTTTTATCGGCTATGACTTGAAGGCGCTCATCCGTCAGCCGCTGCGCACGGCGATGATCGCCGCAGTCGTTCTGTTGCTTTGGTACGCCGGAAAACGGGTGGAAGCGCGATTTTCGTTGACGGAAGAACAAGGCGGCGAGGAGGGCGGGGAGTGACGAAGCAAAAAGAAAAACGAGGCCGCCGATGGCCATGGTTTGTTGCCGTTTGCGTTGTCGCCACGCTTCGGTTGTTCGTGTTCAGCAATTACGTGGTGGAAGGAAAATCGATGATGCCGACGCTAGAGAGCGGCAATTTGTTGATCGTCAATAAGCTTTCCTACGACATCGGGCCTATTCGCCGGTTCGACATTATCGTTTTTCACGCCAACAAAAAGGAAGATTACGTCAAGCGGGTTATCGGCCTGCCTGGCGATCGGATCGCGTACAAAAATGACATCTTGTATGTCAACGGAAAAAAAGTTGACGAACCGTATTTGCGCCCGTATAAACAAAAGCTGCTTGACGGCAGGCTGACCGGGGATTTTACACTTGAGGAGGTGACCGGGAAAACACGGGTGCCTCCCGGCTGCATTTTCGTTCTTGGCGACAACCGGCTTAGCAGCTGGGACAGCCGCCATTTTGGATTTGTCAAAATCAACCAAATTGTCGGCAAGGTGGACTTTCGCTACTGGCCGTTTAAACAGTTCGCCTTTCAGTTTTAACCTTAATCTCGAAAGGAGTCTTCCGCTTCTATAACGAAGTGAAGCTTCGCAGACCAATAAATGGATCCTTCGAAGCGAGGTTGTTCAGTCGTCCGACAGTCGCTGACATGTCGGCTGGCTCCACAAAAAGAAACAAACGTTAACGTTTCAGATTGCCTCTATATAACCCGCAGCCGAAGGGCGTTTTTTCTTCCCAAAAGCGAACATACGTGCTAAAATAAAACAAATAAAGGAAACGAATGGTGGTGGATACAATGTCGCTGCGGTTTTTGCTCGGACGGTCAGGAAGTGGGAAAACGGCTGTCTGCCTCGAAGAAATTCGCCGCCAGTTGCAAGAGGATCCAAAAGGAAGGGCGATCGTCTATCTCGTTCCGGAGCAAATGACATTTCAATGCGAATACGCGTTGATACATACCGAGGGAGTGGGCGGGATGATTCGCGCCCAAGTGTTCAGCTTCACCCGTCTCGCTTGGCGCGTGTTGCAGGAAACAGGCGGCATGACCCGGTACCATATTCATGATGTTGGTGTGCAGATGATGATCCGCAAAATTATTGAGCAACGCAAACAAGAGCTGAAACTGTTTGGCCGCGCGGCGGACAAACATGGGTTTATCGAGCAGCTGAACGAAATGATCACCGAATGCAAACGGTATTGCCTGACGCCGGGCGAACTCCGCCGACATGCCAAGGCGTTCGAGGATGGGCCAAGCCAGCCGGGTCGCCGCTTGCTCGCTGACAAGTTGAGCGATGTCGCGCTTGTGTATGAGGAACTTGAGCGGAGTCTTATCGGCCACTATCTTGATTCGGAAGATTATTTGCGCTTGCTCGCTGAGCATATTCCGCGCTCAAGTTATTTGCGGGATGCCGATATTTACATCGACGGCTTTCATCATTTTGCGCCGCAAGAATATATGATCATCGAACAGCTTCTTCGCCATTGCCGGCGCGTCACCGTTTGTTTGACGATCGACCGCCCGTATGACGACGGAATGCCGGACGAACTTCATCTCTTTTATTTGCCGGCGCAAACGTACCGCCAGCTGAGGGAGTTGGCGCTAAGCAATGACATTGCGATCGAAGAGCCGATCGTGCTTTCGGCCAACCGACGCCATGAAGACAGGGCGCTCGTTCATCTTGAGGCGCAATTTCACCGACGCCCGTTGCTTCCATATGGTGCAAAGACCGATGCCGTCCATCTTTATGAGGCGTCCAATCGCCGAGCGGAAATCGAAGCGGTCGCACGCGAAATCATACGCCTTGTCCGCGATGAAGGGGCGCGCTATCGCGACATTGCGCTGATCATCCGCCAGACGGAGGCGTACCGCGATCTGGTGAAAACGGTGTTTTTTGATTTTGGGATCCCGTATTTTATGGATGAAAAAGAACCGATGCACCACCACCCGCTCATTGAACTCGTGCGCGCTGCCTTAGAGACGGTCGTGACGCGTTGGCGATATGAAGCGGTGTTTCGGGCGGTGAAAACGGATTTGCTTTTTCCAACGGACGGCGATCTGCACATGTGGCGCGAGGCGGCCGACAAGCTCGAAAACTATGTGCTTGCTTACGGAATCAAAGGGGATAAGTGGACAAACAATGAGCGCTGGGCGTATCGGCGCTATCAGGCGCTTGACGGTTTGAACGTACCACAAACGGACGAAGAGCGGCAGTTTGAGGACATGCTCAATGAATGGCGCGAGGCGTTGGCCGCTCCGCTTCGCCGGTTGGAGCGCCGTCTGCGCCGGGCGGAGGACGGACGCGGGTTTTGTATGGCATTATATCTGTTTTTGGAAGAATTGCAGATTCCAAAAAAACTAGAGAAAATGAGCGCACAAGCGGAAGCGGACGGCCGCCTCGTTGAAGCGCGCCAGCATGAACAGGCGTGGAACGCCGTCGTCGATTTGCTTGACCAATATGTAGAAATGCTCGGGACAGAATCACTGCCGCTCGCTGAGTTTGTCAAGATTATCGAGGCTGGGCTCGATCGGTTGGAGTTCTCCCTTGTGCCGCCGGCGATGGACCAGGTGATCGTCGCTCAGCTTGATCGCTCTCGTTTAATTGACATCAAGTATGCGTTCGTCATCGGCGCCAACGATGGCGTTATTCCAGCAAAAGTGAAGGAAGACGGGCTGATGGCGGAAGTGGAGCGCGAGCAGCTGCGTGAGTTGGGAGTGGCGCTCGCCCCAGGGGGGCGGGAGCAGCTGTTTTATGACCCGTTTTTTGTCTACTTGGCACTTGTTTGTCCGAGCCGGCGGCTGTATGTTACATATCCGCTTGCTGATGGGGAAGGGAAAGCGTTGATGCCGTCGCCGCTCATCAAGCAGCTTACGGAACTGTTTCCGCATGCGCCGGTGCATCTGTGCGGCAACGACCCGTTCGACGCCCCGGCAGAAAAAGCAGAGGCGTTCGTGACCGCGCCGCGGGCGACGCAAACGTATTTGATCAGCCAGCTCCGAGCGTGGAAGCGCAACTACGGCATCGATCCGCTTTGGTGGGATGTGTATAACACGTTCATCGGCCATCGGGACTGGAAGGAGCAGGTGCGGCATGCCGTCTCCGCGCTCTTTTATACAAACGGAGCGACGCCGCTCAAAAAACAGTGGAGCCAGCGGCTGTACGGCAAAAAAATTCAGGCGAGCGTCTCGCGCATGGAGCAGTTTCAAAAATGCCCGTACGCCCATTTCGCATCGCACGGGCTGCGGTTGAAAGAGCGCAACGTTTTCCGACTTGAGGCGCCGGATGTTGGGCAATTGTTCCATGCCGCCATCAAGCAAATCGCCGACCGGTTGCGCGAACAGCATCTTGATTGGCGCGAACTGTCAAGACCAGACTGTGAACGGCTGTCGGCCGAGGCGGTCGAGCGAATCGCCCCGCTCATCCAGCAGCAAGTGCTTTCAAGCTCTCATCGCTATGAATATATGAAACGAAAATTGAAACACGTCGTTGCCCGTACAACCCATGTGTTAAGTGAGCATGCGCGGGCGAGCGGTTTCGTTCCGATCGGACTTGAGCTGTCATTCGGCCCCAATGGCGACCTGCCGCCGCTTCGGTTTCGACTGCCCGACGGAACAGTGATGGAGCTTGTTGGGCGGATCGACCGCGTCGATAAGGCGGAAAGCAGCCAAGGAGTGCTTCTTCGCATTATCGATTACAAATCGAGCGCGAAAACGCTCGATTTGACGGAAGTATATTACGGCTTGGCCCTGCAAATGCTCACCTACCTGGACATCGTGCTGACGTATGCCGAACAGCTCGTCGGACAGCCGGCCTTGCCAGCCGGGGTGCTTTATTTTCACATCCACAATCCGATCGTTCAAGCGAAGCAATGGGTGGATGATGAGGTGGAAATGGCGAAAAAGTTGCTTGAACCGTTTCGGATGCGCGGGCTGTTGCTCGCTGACGTCGAGGCGATCCGGTTGATGGACGGCCGAACGGAAGACGGACAATGGTCGCTGATTGTGCCCGCTCAGCTTACGAAAAGCGGGTCGATCCATTCGCGTTCGTCGGTGGCGAGTCCATCCGACTTTGCCGCGCTCCGCCAGCATGTCCGCCGTTTGTTCATCGACATCGGCGGGCAAATC
>NZ_LDPD01000008.1:132023-140466 GCF_001026865.1 Geobacillus sp. ZGt-1
CCCCGTACAAGTTGAAAGATAAAACAGCGTGCGAGTTTTGCGTTTTCAAACCGGTCTGCCAATTTGATGAGGCACTCTCCGGCAACGAATACCGGAAGCTTGCCCCGCAAACGAAGGAAGCGGTCATCGAAAAACTAGCGGAAGGGAAGGAAGGATAAATGAACGCCACGATTCGCCCGAAGCCGGCTGGGAGCCGATGGACGGATGAACAATGGAAGGCGATCGCCGCGGGCGGCCGAGACATTCTTGTCGCCGCGGCGGCCGGATCCGGGAAAACGGCCGTTCTTGTCGAGCGGATCATTCAAAAAGTGACGGCGGAAGAAGGAGCGGTCGATATCGATCGGCTGCTTGTCGTTACCTTTACCAATGCGGCAGCCGCGGAGATGAAAGCAAGAATCGGCGAGGCGCTCGAGCGGGAATTGGCCAAGCGTCCGCATTCGCTCCATTTGCGACGTCAACTCAGCCTGCTTCCCCGCGCCGCGATCTCGACGCTCCATTCCTTTTGCTTGGATGTCATTCGCAAATATTACTATTTGCTTGATTTGGATCCGTCGTTTCGCATCGCGGATGAAACGGAAATCGAGCTGTTGAAAGAGGATGTCCTTGAAGAGCTGCTTGAGGAGGAATATGGAAAGCCGGACAACGAGCGGTTTTTCGCTGTCGTGGATGCCTATACGGGCGACCGGAGCGATGCGGAGCTGCAGGAGATGATTGTCGCCCTTTATGAATTTTCCCGCTCCCATCCGGAACCAGATGAATGGTTGGCCGGTTTGACCTCGATGTATGATGTCGATGAACGAACAGATATAAAGACGCTGCCAGCAGCCCGCTATATCGCGCAACATGCTGCGATGGAGCTGGCGGCGGCCAGACGGCTGATCCGAAGGGCGCTTGAGCTTGCTGAAGAGCCGGGCGGACCGCGTCCGTACGCGGAGCGGCTGCGCGAAGATCGAGATATGATCGCTGATTTGGAAACGCGTCTTTCTGGACCGTGGGCCGAGCTGCATCGCGCGCTAAAGGCGCTGTCGTTTGGGCGGCTGCCGGCCTGCCGCGGCAAGGACTATGACGAGCGGCTGATCGACGAAGCCAAATCGTTGCGTGATCAGGCGAAAAAGAAAGTGGAGGCGCTGCGCGACAATGTGTTTTCGCTCGATCCATCCGTTTGGCTCCGCCATATGCGGGAAATGAAGCCGATCGTTGAAACGATCGCTAACCTTGTCCGCCGTTTTGCCGTCATGTTCCAAGCGGCGAAACGGGAAAAAGGAATCGTTGATTTTTCTGACTTGGAACATTATTGTTTGCATATTTTGCGGCGGCGCGATCCGGAAACGGGCGAATGGCAGCCTTCCCCCGCCGCCTTGGAATACCAGGCGCAGTTTGATGAAGTGCTTGTTGACGAGTATCAAGATACGAACCTCGTTCAAGAAGCGATTTTGCAGCTGGTGAAAAAAGGGAGCGAACGAACAGGCAATTTGTTTATGGTCGGCGACGTGAAACAGTCGATTTACCGATTCCGCCTTGCCGAGCCGATGCTGTTTCTGGACAAATACAAACGATTCACCGCAGACGGAGAAGAAGGGGGGATGAAAATCGATCTTGCGAGCAACTTCCGCAGCCGCCGCGAAGTGCTTGACGGGACGAATTTTCTGTTTGCGCAACTCATGGGGGAAACCGTCGGCGAAATGGTTTACGACGAAGCGGCGCAGTTGAAATACGGCGCTGATTACCCGGAAGGGGAGGATGCGGCGCCGGAAGTTATGATCATCAACCGGCAGCGTGCGGCGGAAGAGGACGAAGAGGAAGCGGCTGAATGGGAAGCGGCGGAGCTCGAGGCGCGGCTGATGGCGAAAAAAATCAAAGAGATCGTTTCCGCTCCGTTTTATGTATACGATCGTCCGAGCGGGCAGCCGCGGCGCGCCATGTACCGTGACATCGTCATCCTTGTCCGCTCGATGACGCATGCGCCGCAGATGATCGAGCAGCTGCAGGCGCAAGGCATCCCGGCGGCCGCGGATTTGTCATCCGGCTATTTTCAGGCGACGGAAATTTCGATCATGCTCTCACTGTTAAAAGTGATCGACAACCCGTACCAAGACATTCCGCTCGCCGCGGTGCTCCGGTCGCCGCTCTTTCGTTTTGACGAGAATGAGCTCGCCATGATTCGCCTCGCCGATCCAAAAGGCACGTTTTATGAAGCGCTCTGTTCGTTTCGGCAAAAGCCGGCGGAAACGGAAGAGGAGGCCAACGCCCAAAGGAAAGCGGCGGCTTTCTTAGAGCGGCTCGAGGGCTGGCGTACGATGGCGCGCCGCCGCTCATTAGCTGATCTCATTTGGCTGCTGTACCGCGATACGCAATTTTACGATTTTGTCGGCGCACTGCCGGGCGGCAGGCAACGGCAGGCGAACTTGCGCGCTTTGTACGACCGCGCGCGGCAGTACGAGTCGACGTCGTTTCGCGGCTTGTTTCGCTTTCTTCGCTTCATCGAGCGGCTGCAAGAGCGCGGCGACGATTTAGGGGCGGCCCGGCCGCTCGGCGAGCAGGAAGACGTCGTGCGCATCATGACGATTCACAGCAGCAAAGGATTGGAATTTCCGATCGTGTTTCTCGCCGGGCTTGCGCGTTCGTTTCATACGCGCGATTTGCATCACCCGTATTTGCTTGATAAAGAGCTGGGTTTTGCCGCCCGCTTTGTCCACCCGCGGCTGCGCATCAGTTATCCCACGCTGCCGCTGTTGGCCATCCAAACGAAAAAGCGGCTTGAACTGCTCGCTGAGGAGATGCGCATTTTGTATGTCGCGCTCACAAGGGCAAAAGAGAAGCTGTATTTGTTGGCGTCGGTCAACGATGCGGCCAAGGAGATTGAAAAATGGAAAAGCGCTGCTTCGGAACGCGGCTGGCTTCTCCCCGACGATGTGCGGGCTTCGGCCCGCTCCTACTTGGATTGGATCGGCCGGGCGCTCATCCGTCATCGTGATGGGGGGGCGCTTGCGGGAATGAAGGCGCCTGAAGAGGTCGCCTCCCACCCGTCTGTATGGCGTGTCTCCATCGTGCCGGCCGCCGATTTGCGCGGCGCAGAGGCTGCGAGGGAGGAGATGGATGGCGGCGTGCTTCTTGCCCTCGAACAAGGACGACCCGTTCCCGTAGAAGGAGGGTGGCGGAAGGAGGTCAAACGCCGCTTGTTGTGGCGGTATTCGTATGAGAAAGAAACGGCCGTGCGCGCCAAGCAATCGGTGTCAGAACTGAAAGAACATCGCGTGCTCTTTGGCGAGCAAGCGGACGAATGGCGGCCGCGACAAGGGACGGCTCCGGTGTTTTCTCGACCGCGTTTCATGCAGGAGAAAACATTGACGCCGGCCGAAAAAGGGACGGCGCTCCATATCGTCATGCGCCATCTTGATTTGCAGGCGCCGCTTGATGAATCGTCGATCCGCAGTCAGATCGTCCGCCTTGTCGAAAAAGAGCTGCTGTCGGCAGAACAAGCAGAGGTGGTCGATCCAGCGGCCATCGCTGCCTTTTTCACTGCAGATCTTGGCCGCCGCCTTTGCGCCGCCCGCGAAGTGCACCGTGAAGTGCCGTTCAGCTTGGGGCTTAAAGCGGCTGAACTGTACGGCGGCGAAGGGACGGAAAGCGGCCGGCGCGTCCTCGTGCAAGGGGTGATCGACTGCGTGTTTGTCGACGAATGCGGCTATGTGATGATTGACTATAAAACGGATGAAGTCGTCCACCGTTTTGCTGGGCAAAAGGAAGAAGCGGCTCGTTTTCTGCTCGGCCGCTACGGGACGCAAATGCGCTTGTACCGGCGGGCCATCGAGCAAATTTGGCGTGCGCCGGTGGCGGAATGCTATTTGTATTCGTTTGACGGCGGGTTTGTTGTGGCTGTTGAGTGATGCAAGGGGGGNAAGAGAGAATGCGGATTTTGCATACCGCGGACTGGCATTTTGGGAGAACGCTCGAGGGGCGGAGTCGGATGGCCGAGCAAGAGGCATTTGTTGATGAGCTTGTGGAGATTGTCAAGAAAGAACAAATCGACATCATCCTTGTGGCCGGCGACGTATTCGACTCCGTCAATCCGCCGGCGGCTGCGGAACAACTGTTTTATGAAAGCCTCGCCCGCCTGTCCGACAAAGGACGCCGCCCGGTGGCAGTCATCAGCGGCAACCACGACCACCCCGACCGGATCAGCGCTGCCCGGACGTTGATGTGTGCGCACAACATTTTTCTTTTCGGCCGCCCGCAAGCGGCTGTTTGCCGGATTGACGTTCCATCGTGCGGCGAAACGATGATGCTTGCTCCGTTGGCCTATCCGTCCGAATCGCGCCTCGCCGAGCTGTTGTCATCCGACTGTAAGGAGACGACGATGCGCGATCGGTACGATGACCGCATCCGCGCCCTATTAGCGGCGATGGCCGCCTCGTTCACGGCGGAGACCGTCAATATCGCGATGAGCCATCTTTACGTTGCTGGCGGACGTACGTCCGATTCCGAGCGGCCGATTGAAGTCGGCGGCGCTTATACGGTGGCGGCTGAGAGCCTGCCGAAAGCCGCGCAATATGTGGCGCTTGGCCATCTGCACCGGCCGCAGGATGTCAAGCAGGCAAAGACGGCCGCGCGCTATTCCGGCTCGCCGTTGGCGTACAGCTTTTCCGAAGCCGGTCAAGCCAAATCGGTCACGGTCGTTGACGTGCATCCAGGCGGGGCGGCCAAGGTGGCGGAGATACCGCTCGCTGCTGGCAAACCGCTCATCCGTTGGAAGGCGACAGAGGGGCTCGCTCAAGTATACCGCTGGTGTGAGGAAGGAAGAGACCGATCAAGCTGGATCGATTTGGAGATCCATGTGACCGAGTCGTTGACAATGGAAGAAATTGATCGGCTGCGTAAGCTTCATCCCGGATTTGTCCACATTCGCCCGGTGTTTCCCAATCGGGTGGAAGAGATGATGGAAATGAGCCGCGAGCCGCTTTCACTTGAAGAAATGTTTCACCGCTTTTACGAACGTCAGACTGGGGGACAAACGCCGGATGAAGAGCTTGTCCGCCTCTTTTTGGAGCTGGCGGCGGAAGAAGAGAAGGAAGGGGAGGGAGAATGAAGCCGATCTCGCTGACGATCGCCGGGCTTCATAGCTTTCGTGAAAAGCAGACGATTGATTTCACCGCACTGTGTGAGGGCGGTGTGTTCGGCATTTTCGGGCCGACTGGAAGCGGCAAATCAACGATTTTAGACGCCATGACGCTCGCCTTGTTCGGCAGCGTCGAGCGGGCGGCCAACCGCACGCAGGCGATCATCAACCACGCGGAGCAAGAGTTGTTTGTCTCGTTTACGTTTGAGCTGGAAAATGCGGCAGGAGCGAAACGGTATACAGTCGAACGAAGCTTAAAAAAAGTGGACGAATGGCGGACGCGCAGCGCCGTTTGCCGCCTGATCGAGCATCGGTCCGAGCCGGTCGTGCTCGCCGATAAACTATCGGAGGTGGACAAGGCGATCGAGCAATTGCTCGGCTTGACGATGGAGGATTTCACCCGGGCGGTCGTCTTGCCGCAAGGAAAATTTGCCGAGTTTTTATCGCTCAAAGGGTCGGAGCGGCGGCAAATGCTGCAGCGCCTCTTCCATCTTGAGCGGTATGGCGATCAGTTGAATAAAAAGTTGAAAGACCGGCTTGCCGCCGCTGAGCAAGAATGGGAAAAAATCGAAGCGGAAAAAGCGGGGCTCGGCGATGCTTCAAAAGCAGCGCTCGAGCAGGCAGAGGCGGATGTGCGGGAGCTCGCGGGGCTGTTTGCCAAGCGAAAAAAAGAGCTTGAGGAAGTCGAAGCAGATGTGGAACGAACAAAACAACGATGGGCGTGGCAGCAAGAAAAAGAAGCGGTCGAACAAGAGCTCGCCGCGCTGCGCCAACATGAATCCGTCATCCGCGAGCTTGAGGCGAAAAAGGAGCGCGCCGAGCAAGCAGAGCGCATATGGCCGTATTGGGAGCAGTGCGAGCAGGCATGTCGCTTGCGGGCAGAGGCGTTTCGTCGGTATGAAGGACTGGCGCGTCGGTTAGAGGAAGCCCAATTGAGCTATGAAGAAGCGGCGCGGCGTTATGAACGGGCGCGCCAAGAAAAGGCGCAGCGCGAACCGGAATTGCTCGTCCAGATGGAACGGCTGCGGCAGGCGGCGCAGCTTGAGCAGCAAATGGAAGTGCTTGGACAGGAGCTCGCAGCTCTTAGTGAAGAGAGGAAGCGACTCATTGCCCAGGAGAAGGCAGCTGCACGCCGGTTTGAAGAGGCGTCGGTCTGGTATGAGCGCGGCGCGAAGCGGCAGCGGGAGTTGAAAGAAGAACTGAAACAGCATGAAGAGGCGCTGGATGGAAAAGATGAGGCAGAGCGGGCGTACAGGCAGAAGCAGCATATTGAGCAAGCGGCGTCAGCCATCGCTCGCGTCGATGCCCAACTTCAGCAAAAGGAGGCCGTTTGGCGTCGGGCGAAAGAGGAAAAGTTGGAGCGGGAACGCCGATCAGCCGCTGTCGGCTCCCGGCTTCAAGAGCTGTTCCGGCGTGTGGAGCGGACGTATCGTTTCGTCTGCTGGCGGCAGCAGGATGCTGAAAAACAATTGTATACTTTGCAGAAAACCATGGAGGCGGAGCGACAGCGAGCCGAAGAAGCGCGGACGGCGCAACTCGCCTCCGCCTTGGCTGAGCGGCTCCGTCCCGGCGAGCCGTGTCCAGTGTGCGGATCGCGCGAGCATCCGCATCCGGCCGCCGCACCGCACGATGTCCAACTTGAGCGTCTGTCCGAGCTTGAGGCAGAGCGGCAGCGGTATGAACAAGATTGGCAAACGATCATTTCGTTCAAGGCGCAGCTCGAGCAGCTTGCCGAGCTGGCGGTAGGCCATGAAGCGCCGCCTGTGTTTGCCGAAAGCCGCTCGGTGGAGGAGGCCGTCGACCTCACTGTGGAAGTGCGGGCGCTTGCGCAAGATGTCATTGAATTGAAAGAAGCGGTCTACCGGGTGCTTGCCCAATGGAATGAAGCCGAGTCAGCGCGGCGCGAAGCGGAGAAAGCGTGCCAATGGATAGCGGCGGACATCGAAGCGCTGCAAGTTGAAAAGCAGCGGCTGGAGGAAGAGCGGCGGCAACTTGAACAGCAATGGCGGCAGATGTATCCTTTCCTTTCGCTTGAGACGATCGATGCGGTGTATGAACAGCTGCGTGAACGGGAAAACGTGCGGCGCGACGTGCAAAAACGGCTGGAGGACAGCGTGCTGTTTTTAGAGGAAAAACAGAGGGCGAAAGAGGAAGCGGCCAAAGAGCGGAGCCGGCTTGAGACGGAGCGGGTGCGTCTTGACTCGCTGATTAGCGCCAAACAGCAGCAATGGAACGAATATGAGCGGCAACGGGGCGAGAAGGCGGGGGAAGGTCCTGCGGCCGTGCAGCTTCAGAAGGCGGAGGACGAATGGCGCCAGCTGCAAAACGGCGAGCAACAGGCGTATGAGGCTTGGCAGCGAGCCCAGCGGGAATATCAAATGCTTGAAAGCGAAACAAAAGCAGCCAAGCAGGCGTGGGAAGAAGGCGTCCGCCGCGAAGAAGAGGCGCTCGCTCGCTGGCGCGGCGCGCTTTTGGACACCATGTTTGCCGATGCCGAACAAGTCAAGCAAGCGAAGGCGGAAAAAGCGCAGCGAGATGAATGGGATGAGGCAATCCGCCGCTATTGGCGCCAAATCGAGCAAGCCGAACATCGCCTCGCCCAGCTGGCCGCCGCCATCGGGGGGGCGGCGGTGAGCGCTGAACAATGGGAGACGATGCAGCGTGTATACGCCGAGTTGAAGGAGCAAGTGGAGGCGATGACGCAGCAGCTTGGGGCAGCTCAAGCGAAGGTAGAAGAGTTGAGAAAAAAACATAGCCGCTTTGTTGAACTGGAGGAGAAGCAGGCGGAGCTCAGCCGGCGCATCGAGCGGTATAAACAGCTGCAGGCGCTGCTTCGCGGCAACAGCTTTGTCGAATTTATGGCTGAAGAGCAGCTCGAGCAAGTAACCGCCATGGCTTCGGAACGGCTGCAGCGGCTGACACGGCACCGGTATTCGCTCGAATTGGATTCGCAAGGCGGGTTTCTGATCCGCGATGATGCCAATGGCGGCGTCAGACGGCCGGTATCGACGCTCTCGGGTGGGGAGACATTTTTGACGTCACTGTCGTTGGCGTTGGCGTTATCGGCGCAAATTCAGCTGCGCGGCGAGTATCCGCTCCGCTTTTTCTTCTTGGACGAAGGGTTTGGCACCCTCGACGCTGAGCTGCTTGAGACGGTCATTTCCGCCTTGGAAAAGCTACATACCGAGCAACTAGCGGTCGGCGTCATCAGTCATGTTCAAGAAATTCGCAACCGTCTGCCGCGACGGCTCATCGTCGAACCGGCTGAACCGTCCGGACGTGGCACGCGCGTCTGGCTGGAAATGATTTGACACTCCGCACGCCTAA
>NZ_LDPD01000008.1:140536-178108 GCF_001026865.1 Geobacillus sp. ZGt-1
AATGTATGGTTTTTTAGATAGAGGTAAATAAGCAAAGGTGTCCGGATCCTTTTGGGACACCTTCTCTTTTTGGTTTCGGCAGCGTTCGGCTGATAAGGTTGATGTTGGCAAGTGAAAGGTGAGGGGATTCGTTTTCTGCAACGTTCAGTTGTTGGCGGCCACGTTTTGGTCGGATACATCTGGATCAAACGCGTTTGTAAAGCTGATCGCGTTGTTCGTCATCACAAAATCGCCGGTGTTGAACCCGCCGGATCCGGCTTGCGTTTTCGTGGCGACTTTCGGCGCGATGTACAGACAGTCGCCCATTTGGACGACAGCTCCGCTGCTGACGTTGTTGATTTTAATTGGGCCGACAAACGAAGGCATTATAAATCCCTCCCTCTTGTTGGCGCGCTCGACTCAGAGCCGGCCAGCTGGCGGATATGTTTAATTCTTGCCTCTGCCTCCGCTGTCGAGGTCGAGCCGATATGGACGATGGCGGACGAAGAAATGGCGAGCACGCGCACAGACTGAACGGAAATGACCGGGGACTCATGGAGCGTTTGGCGTGCGGCTGCCGGCGGTGGAGAAATCCAGCGCGGGATCGGCTTCGCAAAAACAGGGAATATTTGTTCTCCTTCTGGGCCAAAAAACAGTTCATATTGCCGCTGAACGGCAAAGGAGCGCGTGCGGGCGGAAATTCGCTCTGAGTCGCCGATTTGCAGTACGGAGCCAATGATCAGCGTTTCCGCATGAAATGCCTGCACTACTGACGTTCGTTTCACGGCGTATCCCCTCGGGCCGGCACAAGCGGGACGAACGGGCCGATGATAAGTGATTCAGGCGGTGTGTCAAACGCTGATGACAAGTGAATCGCATCGGCGTCGCCGATTAAAAACAGCGAGGCGCTGGCGACGGCCACGAGGCGGATGTCGCCAACATGCAGATGACGATTGATCACTGTATAATTCACGTCTATCCCTCCTTTGAAGGCAAATGTTTCAAAAACGCATCGAGCGATTGTTCGATATCGGCTTTCACTTTTTGAAAAATTTCATTTTCGACTGCTTCATCGCGGTCGCCGGACGGAACGTAGCCATGGTTGGCTTTCTCTTGCAAATAGAAGCGGATGCGTTCGTCTGTTTGCCGGGCGATGTCTTGCAAAATGAACTGGCGGTACGTATCGTCGAGGCGGCGGCCGTATTGCTGCTCAAGGCGTTTTAACGTTTCCGACGCTTCCCCGTTGAGATAGGCGGCCACTTTTTCTTGAATCGGGCGCAACAGCACCGGTTCCGGCTTTGGAATTACGGTTTTGACCGGTTCGACGGCAAAGTCTTCAATTGTACCGCCGGCTCCGGGCGGAGCGATCCCGATGTTTAGCGTTCCTTCGAGCGTTTCCACTTTGAGCTGGTCAAATTTATATTCAATTCGTTCGATCGATGTGCGCGGCTGAGCCTCCATTTCCCGAAGCCGGGCTTCGAGTGCGTGGAGACGGCGTTCCAGATCCCGTATTTTTTTTGTTTGCCATAATAAATAGCGGTGCAGCTTGACGAAATACTCGTAAATGCTCATTGTGCACCATCATCCTCTCCAAAGAGCCCTCTTACTTCAATATATGGACGGCCTTTCGCTCTCATCACTTTTTTTCGCTGAATTTAGCGGGTGGCTGAATGGAGAGGAACGAGAGGAGCGGATGCACCGGGCGGCACGGTCGCCTGTGGGGCCGGACCGGTGAATCCGCCGGTGTTGGCAAGCGTTGAGAGCGCTTGAATGCTTCCGGCGCTGCCGATTTGCAAAACAGATGAATTGGTGACCGAGCCGATCCGCAACTGGTGGATGCAGATGCTTTGGCTGATGTAAACGTGCACCCTCCTTCTCCTCCTTCAAACGTTTCCGACGATATTTTCATCGGCGACATCGGCGTCATTCGTATTGGTATTGCTGTAATAGTTATAGATATGAAGCCCGTCGCCGGTGTTAAACGAACCGGCGCCAGCGAACGTTTTCGTCACGCTTTGCGGGGAAATCGCAAACACATCGCCAATATGGAACACGCCGCTGCTTCCGATGCTGTTCAGTTTGACGACTCCGACAAAAGCCGGCATGTGGGCATGCTCCCTTCCTTGTTTTCTTCGTTGATACTAGTGTATGGGCGCAAGCTGCGAAACGTTCGCTTTAATTGTTGGCGGCATTATTTGAGTCGAACACATCCGGATCGCCGGTGTTTGTAAAGCTGACGAACGTATTCGTCTGCAGGAAGTCCCCGTTGTTGCCGCCGCCTGAGCCGGTATTGGATTTCAACGTGCTCTTTGGTGTGATTTGCAAGACGTCGCCGAAATTCACCGTGCCGTCGCCGCTGACATGGGTGATTTTAATTGGACCGCTGATAAATGAAGGCATGAAGAGCCCCCTCCTTTTTCGTCGTGTCGCTATCGTTATTGTATGAAAACGGAGAAAAAACGGTTCAATGCGGGGTGAGAGTCCAATTGAGGAAAGCAGCTCCCGCGTATGATAAAGAAAGGGAACGGGCAGAAAGGAAGGGGAAAGGGGATGCCAGCAATCGTCATTGGTGGGATCAAAGTGACGAACGTAAGCGGCAATGGCACTGTCAACATGGGCGATGTGCTGCAAATCGCTCCGAAAAGCACCACGAAGTCAAACTCAGGTGCCGGCGGCGGCAATACTGGCGATTTCTTGCAAACGAATACGTTTTGCAGCGTCACGAATACGGTCGATCCGGATGTCTTGGACGCCGGGGTGAAAGGAAATAACTAGCTATTGTCGAGACGACTCCCCTAGCGTTCGTTTTTGGAAAAAAGAAGAAACCAGGTTCTTTTTTGGCGCAATGGAGTGGACTATCCAAGAAAGAGGGCTGACTTCAAAAGTCATTTTACGACTTTTGGGACGGCCCTCTTTTTCTTTATGCCATCTTTGTNATATAATACAATTGTGAATTTTCTAAAACATAAAACAGGGGGATGGGAGAATGAATGCGCCGCTCGTGCTCCATCACTTTTTCGATCGCGCCGTGGCTCTCTATGGGGACAAGACAGCCATGATTTGTTCGGGGCGGACGGTGACGTATCGTGAGCTTGGCGAACGAGTGTCGAGGCTTGCCAACGGGCTGCGGGGGCTTGGCGTTCGCAAAGGCGACCGCGTGGCGTACTTGGCGCCCAACACGCTCGAGATGCTCGAAGGGTTTTACGGTGTGTTTGAAGTGGGAGGGGTGATGGTGCCGCTGAATACGCGGCTGAAACCGGATGATTACGTTTTTATTTTGAATCACAGCGAAACGAAAGTGTTGTTTGTGGATCAGGAGCTGTACGGGCTGATTGCACCGGTCAAAAACAAGCTTGAAACGGTCGAGGAGATCATTGTCCACCATAAAACAGAGGCGGCGATTGATGAAACCGCTTACGAAGAATGGCTCGCCGCCCAGTCGTCAGCGCCGGTTCCGCGCCCGATGATCGATGAGAACGATATATGCAGCTTGCTATATACAAGCGGGACGACAGGCAATCCAAAAGGAGTCATGCTGACGCATCGGAACAACTATTTGCATGCGCTTGTGACGATGCACCATTTGCGTGTGTCCGACCGCGATACGTATTTGCATGTGTTGCNGATGTTCCACGTCAACGGCTGGGGGGCTCCGTTTTATTACACCGCCAACGGGGCAACGCAAATCGGTTTGCGTAAAGTCGATCCGAAAGTCATTTTTGATCTTGTCAAGGAACATCAGGTGACGGTTATGCATATGGCTCCGACTGTGCTCAATATGTTGCTGCAATATTATGAGCAATATCAACCAGATGTCCCGGAAGGCGTGCGGGTCGTCATCGCCGGTTCTGCGCCGCCGCCGGCGTTTGTCGCACGCGTTGAGGAAAAGCTCGGCTGGGAGTTTATCCAGGTGTACGGCATGACCGAATCGTCTCCGCTCAGCACGATTTCGCTCATTCGTCCACAGCTTGACGGACTGCCTGTGGAGCAAAAGCAGCGGATCAAGGCAAAAGCCGGCTATCCGATGATCGGCTGCGAGGTGAAAGTCGTCGACGAGAATGGAGAGGAAGTGCCGAAGAATGGACGGGCGATCGGTGAGGTGATTGTCCGCAGCCATGGCGTCATGAAAGGATATTGGAAAAACGAAGAAGCGACCGCCGCAACGATCCGCGACGGCTGGCTGTATACCGGCGATATGGCGACCGTCGATGAATACGGGCATATTGATATCGTCGACCGGAAAAAGGATATTATTATTAGCGGAGGGGAAAATATTTCGTCGATTGAAGTCGAAGGAGCGCTTTATGAGCATCCGGCTGTGCTTGAAGCGGCCGTCATCGCCGTGCCACATGAAAAATGGGGGGAAACGCCGCATGCGTTCGTCGTCGTTCGACCGGGGCATACGGTGAGCGAAGAGGAGCTGATCGCCTTTTCGCGGGAAAAGTTGGCCCACTTCAAAGCGATCACGGGTGTAACGTTTGTGGATGAGCTGCCGAAAACAGCCTCCGGAAAAATTCAGAAAGTACACTTGCGCCGCCAATATTGGGATGCAATTGGAAAATCGGGCCGCTATGTCAACTGATGATACAGGCATGCGCCTTCAGACGGGCAGAGGAGAGCGCATCGAATGAAATGGATAAGGCGGCGGGCGTGCCGGCAAGGTCGTAAGGCGTCGCCGATTGCGCAGACGGCTAGGCGGTAGAAAGAAGGGAGAAAGCGATGATCAGATCGACCGAGCGAATCGCCGCGGCGGATGTGTTGCGTGGATTCGCCTTGCTCGGCATTTTGCTTGTCAACATGCGTTATTTTTCCTCGCCGGCGTTATACGACGACGGCGTCAAGGGCAGTGATTTTGACCGAGTTTTCGTTGCCGTCGTGGATGTGTTGTTTGAAGCGAGCGCCTATCCGCTGTTTGCCTTTTTATTCGGCTTTGGCGCCGTGATGATGTTCCGCCGGCTCCAAAGCCGCGGAAAGCGGCCGATTCCGATTCTGTTGCGCCGCTTCTTTCTTTTGCTTGGGATCGGCATTGCTCATGCGTTTGGCCTTTGGTTTGGCGATATTTTAATCCCCTATGCGGTCGCCGGATTCATCATGTTTTTCTTGTTCGCCGCCCCGCCGCATTGGTGGCGGACGGCGGCTGTCGCTGTCTTTCTTCTTTTTCACGGCCTTATGGTGCTGCTAATGGCCCTCAGCATGTGGACAGGAGGAACGAAACCAGTTGGCGGCCACGAGGCTGAGGCGGCCGCAGCGGTTCGTCATTATCAAAGCGGAACGTTTGGTGATGTGTTTTGGCAACGTTGGCATGACTGGGCCTATGTCAACAGCGATGGCGGGCTGCTGTTTACGGTGTTGACCGTATTGCCCTTTTGTTTCCTCGGCGGCTATGCCTCTTGCAAACGTTGGCTTGAACCCGACCGTCACTCGCCCGCCAAGCTGCGCCGCCTGATGAGGTGGGCGCTATGTTTTGGTTTAGCGCTGAAAACCATTCCGTATTGGGCTGCGGCCAACGACTTGACAATGTACATCCAAGACAGCTTCGGAGGCGCCGCTTTGGCGGTGTTCTACGCGGCGGCAGCCGTGTTTATCTGCGGGAAACCAAGTTGGCAGCGCGCTTGGCGGTGGTGGCAAGACGTCGGGAAAATGTCGCTCACCCATTACCTCGCGCAATCGCTCGTTTGCACGTCGCTGTTTTACGGTTATGGGCTTGGGTGGTACGGACGCACAAGCGCATGGCAGGAGATGTTGATTGCGTTTGCCTTGTATGCAACTCAAGTGTGGATAAGCCGCTTTTGGTTTGCGCGTTTTCATTATGGCCCGGTTGAGTGGATGTGGAGGTGGGGGACATACGGAACGCGGCCGCCGTTTCGCCGCCGGCCGGGGCAATAAAAACCCCGCTTACTGAACGGACGGGGAAGGCGATTCAAAAATCCTCGTTTGCTGCAAATATTGATTGATCAATTGGTCAAGCTCTTGGCTGCATTCGATCGTCTCTTTGGCCGTGAACCCATAAGTGAGCGCCAATTCGATCATTTGTTGTCGTTTTTCTTCAATTTGCAACAGAACCATTTCCTTCACCATCAATTCGTTTGAAATGTTGGTTGAGGCATGCCGCGTCGATGCAAGACGTTTGTTGCATGACGAAAGTCGCAATCGACGCCCTAGTGGAAACTAAACATTATTATACATATCACGACGAAAAAAGAAAGTGATTCGGGAAAATAAGTGATAAATTTCCTAATTTAGACAAAATTCTACAAAAACAGGACTTTTTCGCCTCGATGGCGAATATCATCCTCAACGCGCCAAAATGGCGAAGGCGGATGGGAGAGAAGAGCTCACGAAGCGTCCGCTGCATAACAAAGAAAGGGAGAGAGACACGATGAAACTGATCACCGCACTTTTCGATGGAGAAACGTTTGTCGGAGCCGTGCCGCAAGGAGACGACCGGGCGGTTCATTTGCGCCGCGCCGAACGGACGATGGATGGGACGGAGACGATGCCGACGACTATGCTTGAGGCGATTGCCCAAGGGGAGGAGTTTCTCGTACGGGCGCAAAAAGTGATTGACTGGGCGCTAGGCCATCCGACGCGGGAGTACGTTTATCGCCTCAACGATGTCCGTCTTTTGGCCCCGATCCCACGGCCGGCGAAAAACATTTTTTGCATCGGCAAAAACTATGTTGATCACGCGCTGGAGCTCGGCGGCGCCGATGTGCCGGAGCATTTGATCGTCTTCACGAAAGCGCCGACAACGGTCATCGGTCATGAGGAAACGATTTTGCGCCATGCCGATGTCACTGATGAAATGGACTATGAAGGGGAGCTGGCGGTGGTCATCGGCAAACAAGGGCGGGCGATCCGCCGCGAAGACGCGCTTGATTACGTATTTGGATACACGATCATCAACGATGTGACAGCAAGAGATTTGCAGGAGCGGCACCAACAATATTTTCTCGGCAAAAGCTTGGATACATTTTGCCCGATGGGGCCATGGATCGTGCCAAGCAAATTTGTGCCAAATCCAAACGATTTGCGCATCGAGACACGGGTCAACGGCGAAGTGCGCCAGCAAGCGAACACGAAACAATTGATTTTTTCCATTGAATCGATCATCGAGACGATCTCAAAAGGCATTACGCTTGAGCCGGGCGACATCATCGCTACAGGAACGCCGGCTGGAGTCGGCAAAGGGATGAACCCGCCGCGCTTTTTGCAGACGGGTGATGTCATTGAGGTGACGGTGGAAGGCATCGGCACGCTGCGCAACAAAGTGGGAGAGTAAACGGCGAAAGTGAGGAAGCTCCCATTGATGTTCGAAAGGCGTCCTCTTGAAAGAAAGGGCGTCTTTCGTTTTCGTGAAGTTTGTCAACCGTCCGCCCGCCGTGCTATGATGGGAAGGAACAAGGAATGGTTGGAGGGATGGACGTTGACGCATGCCCATATTACGAGCTGGCTCATCACGATTGTTTTATTTTTCCTTGCGGTGTCGATGGAGCGGCAAGGGGCGGGCAAAGCCAAGATTGTGCAAATGGTGTTGCGGCTGTTTTACATTCTCACGATCGTGACGGGCCTGCTTTTGCTGCATAGCATTGCTTCGATATCTGCGCTTTATTGGCTAAAGGCGCTTGCCGGGCTGTGGGTGATCGGAGCGATGGAAATGGTTTTAGCAGCTGAAAAAAAAGGGAAAAGCGCGGCGGCAAGATGGACGCAATGGGTCATTGCCCTTGCGGTGACGCTGTTTCTTGGTTTGCTGCTGCCGCTTGGTTTTGACTTATTCTAAAGCGAAGCGGCAGCCTTCTATTGGTTGCCGCTTTTGTTGAAGATGAAAATATGGTATGGTAAAAGAAATGTCATTTTTTGAATTTTCTGACCCGATTGGTCAGCGGAGGGGGGCATGATCGTTTATGCGTTGGTTCTGCTGCCGCCGCGCCGAGGAGCTGGATCATTTGCTCAGGGAGCATAGTTCTTCCTTGGATGAGCCGTTGTTTGTCCAAATCGCGGGCAATGATGAGGCAGCAGTGCGCCATGCGGCCGCCGCGTTAGCCCGTCGTTGGCCGCACGCCCATATGGTTGGGATGGCAGGGCCGCTGCCAATGGCCGGGGAGGCGAATCTCGCTGTTGGCGTCGCGTCGATGACGTCTTCAACCGTTTCGTCGTTGGCGCTGCCAGCTGATGAGTTTGACCGCCCGGATGGATTGGCGGCGTTGATCGCTGAGGCGGTCGTTCGTCACGATACGACGTTGCTTTTGTTGTTTACGAATCACCGCTCGGCTTTGCCGCCCTTGCTTCGCCATTTGCCGCTTGCAAACGAACGAATGGTTATCATCGGCTGCGCGCTTCCCGAGGGCAGCGTGTTATTTTCGCCCGACGGTCGGCTTGAGCGCGGAGGAATCGCCGTCTCTTTCAGTGGAACAGCGCTTCGCGGCCACTGTGCCGCACCGTTTTTATGGGAGCCGATTGGCTTGGCGTTTTCCATCACGAAAAGCCGCGATCAGCAGATTGACGAGCTAAACGGGCAAAAAGCGTCGAGCTATTTGGAACGGTATTTAGGAAAAGAGTTTATCGAACGCCTTCCATTTTCTGGGATGGAGTTTCCGTTTCTTATCGAACGGAACGGACGCGATGTCTGCCTGCCGATTGTCGCTGTCAACCAGGATGGCTCGGTTGCCGTAAGGGGCCATGTCCATAACGGAGAAAAGGTGCGATTTGCTTATATTCATGCCGCGTCCCTTTACTGGAGCGCGCGTGATGTGGCGATGCAAACAGCCAAGCAACCAGCAGAAGGAATGCTGCTTTACTACAGTGCGGCGCTGAGTGGGTATACGCGCCCGCTGTTTGACGGTGTGGCTGCGGTGTTTGGACAGGCAGCGCTGTTTCCGGCCGTCGAGGTGTTGGTGAAAGATGCGTATACGGCGGTGCGGCCGGCCGCATTTGCGGCCATTTCGCTGGCGGAAACAGCGGCCTCGGCGGAGAGCGGCCTACTGTCACCGTGGTCATCGCCGCCAGAAGGGATGATGACATTGGCGCAGCTCATGTCAACATCGTCCCGCGACATGGAGCGGCTGCACGTCCGCCTGCAAATGTCGGAGCAACGCTACAAATCGTTGTTTGAGCATAACACGGACATTGTCTATTCCACAGATTTGCACGGCCGTTTGACAAGCGTCAACCCTGCTTTTGAGCAAGTGCTCGGTTACAAGAAAGAAGAGATTTTGTATACGAATTCGCTCAAGTATATTCATCCCAATGATATTCCCCGCGTCACCCGCTATTTTTACCGAGCGCTGCGGGGGAATATCCAAACGTATAACTTGGAAATTCCGACGAAGTCGGGAGAACGGCTTTTGTTTCAAATGAAAAACATTCCCATCATTGTGGATGGCAAAAAGGTCGGCATTTACGGAATCGGACGCAACATTACCGAGCAAAAAAAGGCGGAAGAGAAAATCTCTTATTTAGCATATTACGACATCGATACGAACTTGCCCAACCGGACAAAGTGGATGGAATTGTTTTCCGAACAGCTGGACAAAGCCAAGCAGAAGCGACGAAAGTGTGAGTAAAATATTTACAAAGTCTTGACTGACTCGCGACGAAAGATGGCAGTTGCTTTGATCGATTTGGACCGGTTTAAATGGATTAACGACAGCGTCGGCCATTACGCCGGAGATGACATTTTGCGCCAGCTTGTCGAGCGCATTCGCCGCGTCTTGCCGCCTAGTGCGGAGCTTGGCCGATTTCATGGCGACAAGTTTTGTTTGCTTTTTCCGCTCAAAACAGAGGTCCAGGCGGCGACGGAAGCGGCGCTCCGCATCGTGCGCGAAGTGGCGCGGCCGATTGTGTACGATGGAAAGGAATTTTTCGTTACAGCAAGCGTTGGTCTAGCGATGTTTCCAGATGACGGAGAGGACGAACATGCGCTCCTTAGGCACGCCGATATGGCTGTCAACATGGCTAAAAAAGGCGGCGGCAACCGAGTGGAGCGCTACTGCGCGCAAATGAACGAAGAAGCAATGCACCGATTGGAAATGGGCGGACATTTGCGCAGGGCGATCGAAGAGAATGAATTATTTCTTTGCTACCAACCAATTGTAGACGTACATACGGGTGCGGTGAAGGCGACGGAGGCGCTGATTCGCTGGCGCCACCCGAAGCTTGGGCTTGTGCGGCCGGATGAATTCATCCCTTTGGCGGAAGAGACCGGGTTGATTCATGAGATTGGGCGCTGGGTGCTGAAAACCGCCTGCAGACAGACGAAACAATGGCAGGAAATGATGGGAAATAACCGGCTTGCCATTTTTGTCAACGTCTCCCCTGTCCAGTTTCAACACGAGCGGTTTGTAGACAATGTAAAACAAGCGCTTAAGCAGTCACGCTTGTCTCCGTCCTGTTTGCATCTCGAATTGACCGAACATTCGATGCTCCGTTATCTGTCCAGCACGATGCGGACAATGGACGAGTTGAGGAAGCTTGGCGTCGGCATCGCCGTCGATGATTTCGGCAGCGGATATTCCTCGTTCCATTATTTAAAGCGGTTGCCAGCGACAATATTGAAAATTGACCGTGCCTTTATTGAACAATTGCATGCCAACGCTTCCGATGAGGCCATTGTCAAGGCGATGATTACGATGGGACACGGGTTGGGGCTTGAGACGATCGCCGAAGGGGTGGAAACGCCGGAACAGCTCAACCGGCTTCGCGATTTGCAATGCACGTATGCGCAAGGATACGTGTTTTGTCCGCCGCTTCTCGCTGAAGAAGTGATGCAGTATGTGACGGAAAAGCAAAAGTGATCCCCCGCCCGCGTCGGTTGACAGCTGTCGCCCGTCGGCACTCCGCCTGAAGCAAAACGGCTGCTAGGCTTCGCTTCGGGCGGAAGGATGGCCGTTAAAAAAACATTGACAGCTCGCCGTTGGACTTCGACGACGTGAGGATCAACAGGCGATTCAGCCGATTTGGGCGCAAATGGCTCGCTCACCGCTGTTTAATGTGATTTCAAAACGGTCGCTTGACGCCCGTCCGCGCTCGTAATAATGGTGGATGCTTCCAATTTGTTCGGTGTTGTCATAAATGATGAAATTCACGCCAGACGATTTGGCAAACAATAGGCCGTTGTAGCAATATAAGCAGTCATACAGCGAAAATCCGAGGCTGTTCAGCCATTGAACAAACTGGAAAAAGGTTGAATCAGGAAGCGCGGCGAGCCATTGTTGATAGGCATAAGTCAGCCGTTTGCGGAAACGGATGCGATCGCCGTTTTCGAGGGGAAAGACGCCAAGATCCGTGGCGACCGCGCCCTGATCCTGCCATTGCCCGGACAGCCAATGTCCGCAGTGAAACCATTCGATGCCTTGCTCGGCAATTTCTTCTACTAAAGAGGCTTCCTCTTCTTCTTCGTCGAAGAAGATCCATTCATCGTTGACGAACTCCACTGTTCCATACACATACGCCCGCGGCTGTTCCACAATGCATTGCAGCCGTTCCTCGATGTTCAATATCTCTCATCCTCCTTGTACTCCTCTATTTTTCCATTTTTTTGCTGATTTATTCATGCGGCGACCGACGTCGGACAATTCATCGAAATGACGGGGGGTGCATAAAATGGAATCATGCCGACGTGGAGAACCATCGTGAATCAAAGGAGCGATCGCTGGAAACGATCGTGAAAAAAGAACGGACGAAATGATGGAAACGGGTGAGAACTTGCCATCTTTGATAAAAAGAAAGGATTGGTTTGTATGTGTGGCATTACTGGCTGGGTCCATTTCGGGCGCAATTTGCGCCGCGAGCGGACGGTCATTGACAGCATGACAGAGACGCTCGCCAAACGTGGACCGGATGATACAAATACGTGGCTGGACACTCATGTCGCCTTCGGCCATAAACGGCTTGTCGTCGTGGATCCGGCTGGCGGCAAACAACCGATGGTCCGGCAAAAAAACGGACATCGTTATACGATCGTCTATAACGGCGAGCTGTATAATACGGAAGACATTCGCAAGGAACTGTTGCGCCAAGGCTATCGATTTGATGGTCATTCCGATACAGAAGTGTTGCTTGCCGCATATATGGAATGGAAGGAGAAATGCGTCGATTGGCTCAACGGCATTTTTGCCTTCGCCGTTTGGGATGGGGAGCGCGAGCTGTTATTTATGGCGCGCGACCGTCTCGGAGTAAAACCTTTGTTTTATCGAGAAGATGGCGGGGGGCTGCTGTTCGGCTCGGAAGTGAAAGCCATTTTGGCCCATCCCGATGTAAAGGCAGAAGTCAATTATGAAGGACTCGCCGAAGTGTTCGGCCTCGGACCGTCGCGCACACCGGGGCACGGTGTGTTTGACGGCATTCGAGAGCTGCGCCCGGCACATGCGCTCACGTTCTCTCGCAGCGGGCTTCGCATTTGGCGGTATTGGAATGTCGAAAGCGACGTCCACCGCGATTCGTTCGAGGAAACGGTCGAAAAGCTGCGCTTTCTATTGACGGATGCGGTCACGCGCCAACTCGTTTCCGATGTGCCGGTCTGCACATTTCTATCCGGTGGAGTCGATTCAAGCGCCATTACAGGGATTGCCGCCAATGCTTTCGCGGCAGATGGAAAAGGGCCGCTGCACACCTACTCGATCGATTATGAAGGAAACGACCAGTATTTCAAAGCCAACGATTTTCAACCAAACACGGATGCGCCATTTATCGAACAGGTGTCAAACAAATTTCAAACGGTTCATCATCGCTGCGTGATCACGCAAGAAGAACTGTTCCGCCATTTGCATGAAGCCGTCATCGTCCGCGACGTTCCAGGCATGGCCGATGTCGATTCTTCGCTTCTTTGGTTTTGCAAACAAATTCGCAAACGGTTTGTCGTCAGCTTATCAGGGGAGTGCGCCGATGAAATTTTCGGCGGCTATCCATGGTTTCATCGGCCGGACGATTTGTCTCGGAAAGGATTTCCGTGGATGCGTTCGGTCGACGCGCGCATGGGTCTATTAAAAGATGAGTGGCGGCAAAAGCTCCGCCTCGACGATTACGTGCAAATGCGCTATGAACAGACGATTGCCGAAGTGCCGCGCCTGGAAGGGGAAAGTGCGGAAGCAGCGAAGCGGCGCGAGCTGTTTTATTTAAATATGATTTGGTTTATGACGACGCTCCTTGACCGAAAAGACCGGATGAGCATGGGAGCGAGCTTGGAAGTGCGTGTGCCGTTCGCTGACCATCGCATTGTCGAATACGTTTGGAACATTCCGTGGGATATGAAAATGTACGGCGGCCGAGAAAAAGGCCTTTTGCGAAAAGCACTCGAGGGCTTGCTTCCCGAAGAGGTGCTCTACCGGAAAAAAAGCCCATATCCGAAAACGCACCATCCTCTATATACGAAACTTGTCAAGCAATGGCTTGAGCAGTTGCTCTATGACCGCTCTTCGGTTTTGCACGAGTTTTTCGACCGGGAAAAATTGCTGGCGCTCATTGAAACAGAAGGGAAGTCGTTCCAAGTGCCTTGGTTTGGACAGCTGATGACCGGTCCGCAACTGCTTGCCTACCTTGGCCAAGTGCACGTTTGGTTTGACCATTACGGCATTCATATTAAAGAATAAGAGCTGCGCTGATGCGCAGCTCTTATTTTCGTGGCGGGAGGCTTCATGCCATTTTCGCTTGCGGCGCCACCGTCTTTTTCATCCAGACGCGCGACCGCCAGCGCCGAAGCATCAACAGTCCGCGCAACCATTCGTCGGCGATGAACGACAGCCAAATGCCGACAAGGCCAAACCCAAGGGCAATGCCGAAGATGTATGCCACTGTGACCCCGACGCCCCACATCGACAAAATGCCCATATAGACCGGAAATTGCACATCTCCGGCTGCCCGCAACGAGCCGATGATGACGAGATTAAACGACCGCCCCGGCTCAAGGATGATGGTTAAAAGCAACAGTTTGCGCCCAAGCCCAATCATCGACGCGTCATCAGTAAAGAAGGAGAGCAGCGGTTCGGCGAACCAATAGGCGGCTGTAGCAAGCAACACGGACATGCCAATGGCGCTGTACAAACTTTTTAAACAACGGGCGTACGCTTCCTCATACCGCCCGGCGCCGACGAAGTGGCCGACGAGAATTTGCGTTCCTTGGCTGACGGCGATGCCGAATAAAAACACAAACATCATAATGTTTTGCGTGTATACACGGACGGTCAATGCCTCAGCGCCAAGCCATGTAATGAAATACGTAATGACCATTTGCGCCGTATTGTACGAAAGATGTTCCCCGGCTGCCGGAACACCGATTTTCAGCAGTGAGCGCAAATAGTGAAATGGAAGGCGGCGAAACGCCCTTGGTGCGAGCGGAATGTTTGTTCGTTTGCGCAACAAAGCAAGAAGTGCGAGAAAGGCCATGCCGCGGCTGGCGGCGGTCGATATAGCAGCTCCTTGGATGCCGAGGGCGGGCAGGCCAAACAAGCCAAAAATGAGGGCCGCGTTGCTGATGACGTGCAAAACGTTCATGCCAACCGCCACATACATCGTGTCACGGGTGAAGCCATAGCTTTTCAAAATGGCACCGACCGTCATCATCAGGGCTTGGATGAACAAAAATCCACCGACAATCGCCAAATAATGGGTTCCTTCATAGAGCAGCTCGGCGGGCAAATCCATCATTCGCAAAATCGGCTCGCTGAATGTGGCGAGAATGGCGCTTAACAACAATCCGAACAACAAATTGGCCACGAGGGATACAAGCGATACGTCAACGGCTTCTTGCTCTCGGCGGGCGCCTAAATATTGAGCAACAAGCACTGCTGTCGCTAAAGCGACGAAGTTGAACAGCACGATCGTTAAAGCGATGATTTGGTTCGCCACCCCGACGGCAGCAACCGCGTGATCTGAATACTGGCTGAGCATCAGTGTATCGGCGTTGCCCATCACCATATAGAGCAGCGTTTCAATAAAAATTGGCCACGTCAAGGAAAACAGTGACCGCGTTTTGGCCTCACGGCTCATGTTGAGACAACTCCTTTTTCTTATTCCGACTTGAACGATATATTCAGTTTAGCTAGTTTGTTGCATAATGGAAAGAGAAAGAAGCGATTTTGCTTGCACATTTCCGACAAAAGAGGGGAGAGGCCGATGGATACGGTCACATTTTCCATGCCGCCGCTGCCGGTGTTCATCAAAGGGGCGGAAAGTGTGTTTTCAGCCGGAAAGCGACATGTTCGTCGAACGTTTTCGGTCTTCGATTTGCTTTATGTGAAACAAGGATGCTTATATATAACAGAAAACGGGCGCGAGTTTGCGGTTGGCAGTGGCCACTATTTGTTGTTGATCCCGGGGAGGGAGCATTACGGACACCGCCCATGCGAAGAACGGACGGAGCTGGTTTGGCTTCATTTTTTGCTGCCAGACTTTGCGGTCGTTTCCGATTGCGGTGTCAGCCGGCAGATAGTGATCGAAAAGGAGGCGACATACACCGAGCCGATCCAATACCGACTCTCCATCCGTCAATATGGCGAAGTAAAGCAGCGCGAGCGGGTGGAACAGCTGCTAAGTCAAATCGTGGAACAAAACATTCGGCGGGATATCGATCAGCCGCTCCGGCAGCTGCTGCTGTTCATCGAATTCCTTTGGCATTTGCAAAAACAAGAGCTTTCCGTCCCGAGCGCGTCTGAACAGATCAGCGCCGCGGTGGTTGCGTATATCGAGAAACATTTCAGCGAGCCCATTACACTGGACATGCTCGCGCAGGAGCTCCGATTCCACCCGGACTACATCACCCGCTGCATGCAAAAAACGATGGGCATGGGATTTAGCCGCTACTTGGCGCATTATCGGCTGTCAAAGGCAAAGCAATGGTTGGCGGAGACGAACGAGACGATCGAGGCGATCGCCAAGCGGGTTGGCATTGACGATGGCGCCTACTTTTCGCGCCTGTTTAAAAAGGTGGAAGGAATCACGCCGACCGAATATCGGCGCATGGCGCGGCGCACCTGACCTTCTGTGTCGTTGGTATAGGGATCGAGACGGCCGGCAAAAGATCAAACCGGTGCAGCTTGTCCGCTGCACCGGCAGCCGATATGATATGTTTGTCCGTAACCGCCCGTTCAGTCGCCTTACCAGCTTTCGACCGCGTAAAGCACAAACCCGTACGGCGGCAAGGAGACGCAAAGTGTTTCCGCCTCTGCAGCGAACCGCTCCCCTGTCAGAAGGTTGACCAGCCATTTTCCACGCGCATCGATCGGCATGGGAATTTCTGCTGCTTCGTTGCTCCGGTTGATGATGATCATGACCGTTTCATTGCCATCCGTTTTTGCATAAACAAGATGGTTCACTTCATCATCGGCGGTGAGAAAAGCGACATCGCCGCGTCGAAGCGCCCGATATTGCTTGCGAAGAGCGATCAGTTGCTTGACATGTTCATACAGTTCTTTGTTTTGCTTCTCTGGATCCCACACCATACATTTCCGGCATTCCGGATCGTTTCCACCCGTCATGCCGATCTCATCGCCATAGTAAATACACGGCGAACCAGTGAACGTGAGCTGGAACAAAAACAACAACTTCACTTTGCGGACGTCGCCGCCGCAAACAGTGAGCAGCCTTGGTGTATCATGGCTGCCAAGCAAGTTAAACGCCGCTTCGTTGACCTGTTTTGGATAGGAATGAAGCACATGCATCAATCGGTCGGCAAACTCGCTGGCGCTCATGTCTTCTTTGGCGAAAAAGCGGAGCGCCGCGTCCGCCAACGGGTAGTTCATGACGGCGTCAAACTGGTCGCCGCGCAGCCAAGGCATGGCGTCATGCCAAATCTCGCCGAGAATGTACACATCGGGCTTTAGCGCCTTCACTGCCTGCCGGAATTCGCGCCAAAATTGATGATCGATTTCGTTCGCCACATCGAGCCGCCAGCCGTCAATATCAAACTCGCGAATCCAGTATGTCGCGACATCAAGCAAGTAGCGCTTCACTTCCGGATGAGCGGTGTTGAGTTTCGGCATGTGCGGCACGAACGCAAACGTGTCGTAGTTCGGGCGCGGCTCGGTTTGGAGCGGAAACTCGCGAATATGGAACCAATCTTTATACCGAGAGGCTGCGCCGTTTTTCAGCACATCTTGAAACGGGGCAAACTCATAGCCGCAATGGTTGAAGACTGCATCGAGCATGACGCGGATCCCTTTTTCATGGCAGCGCTTGACAAGTGTTTTCAACGTCTCTTTGTCCCCAAAGTGCGGGTCGATTTCAAAATAATCAGCGGTGTCGTATTTATGATTGGACGGTGCGCGGAAAATCGGCGTCAAGTAAATGCCGGTAATACCGAGATCAGCCAAATAGTCAAGGTGATCGATGATTCCTTGCAAGTCGCCGCCGAAAAAGCTCGTCGGCGTCGGGTCCTCGCTTCCCCACGGCCGCGCCCCTTTCGGACTGATGGCCGGGTTGCCGTTGGCGAACCGCTCGGGGAAAATTTGATACCATACTGTGTCTTTTACCCAGTCCGGCGCTTGGAATAGGTCGACCCGATGAAGAAAGGGGAAGCAAAAGTAGTAAGCGGTGTCGTCGCTCGGAGCTTCATGGTAAAATCCTTTTTCCGTATAGACCAGTTTCTCGCCCCCAGCTCGAAGCACAAACCCATAGCGCAGCCGTCGATATGGCGGTTTGACTTCGGCGAGCCAATAGTCAAACAACCCGTCGCTCCCCGTTTTCCGCATCGGCATCGTTTGAAACTGCCAGGCGCCATCGTGCCATTCGTACGGGGTGCCATTCGTACGGGTCGCCAAAAAGCAGCTCGACGTGGTCGACATCATTTTTCTTTGTTTGAAGCCGGAGATGGAGCGTCTCGCTGTCATAAGCATAAGCGAAATTGTCGGTTGAGCGGTGGTGGATGGCTTCTTTCCTCATTCGCTTTTTCCTCCTTTGTTATCTGAAGCAATCGTTTGCATTAATGCTTCGCTATAATAAAAAGTACGTTAAGAGAAAAGAAAAGTCAAATTTTATAGAAAAAAGGCTTGTAAAATGAAAAATAGGCGTTATAATGGAGATGAGTGGTGCAATCGTTTTCATAGGAAGGATTAAAATTTATTTGTGCAAACGTTTGCCTTATGATTGTACCGCTAAGATTCCGTCATGATGACAGGAGGGGGATTATGAGAAAAGCGTTATCTTTATTTCTTATGGCCGTGTTGTTGATTGGCGTGCTGGGTGCCTGCGGTCCTAAGCGCGATGTCCAGCAGCCGAAAGGAAACGACCAAAAGACGGCAGAACAGGACAAAAAGCCAGAGAAACTCGTCGTATGGGTGAACGATGATGAAAAACAAAAACAAGCGTTAAAGGATATTTTTCAAAAGTACACAGAAAAAACGGGAATCAAAATCGAAATGGTAGCCGTCAGCATGCTCGACCAAACGAAAAAACTGGCACTCGACGGACCGGCTGGCAAAGGGCCGGACGTGTTCTATCAACCGCATGATCGCATCGGCGACATTGTGTTGCAGGGGCTGGCCGATCCGGTCGACCTTGGCGATGCAAAAGGTGAGTACAGCCCGACAGCCATCAACGCGGTAACATATGACGGGAAAACGTATGGCGTGCCGATGGTCGTTGAAACATACGGCGTGTTCTACAATAAAAATTTAGTGCCGGAAGCGCCGAAAACGATGGATGACTTGATGAAGATCGCCAAGGAAAAAACGAATGCGGCCAAAGACCAATACGGCTTTTTAATGGAAGCGGCGAATTTCTATTTCGTTTATCCGTTCTTCGCCGGCTATGGCGGCTATGTGTTTAAAAATGAAAACGGCAAATACGACATAAGCGACATTGGGCTCGCGAATGATGGAGCCGTCAAAGGAGCCGAGCTCGTCCAATCGTGGTTTAAAAACGGCTACATTCCGAAAGAAATCACCGGCGATATTATGAACGGGCTGTTTACGAAAGGAAATGTGGCCGTTGCCATCACCGGACCATGGAACATCCCGTCGTATAAAGAAGCGTTGGGCGACAAATTGGCGACGGCGCCGCTGCCGGTCTTAGACAACGGCGAGCATCCGAAATCGTTCGTCGGCGTGAAAACATGGATGTTATCAGCCTATTCGCAAAACAAAGAATGGGCGGTCGACTTCATGAAGTTTGTCACGAACGAAGAAAATTCGCTTCATTACTATGAAGTGGCGGGCGAAATGCCAGCAAACCAAAAAGCGTTGACGAACGAAAAAATCACGAACGACCCGCTGATCGCCGGTTTTGCGGAGCAAATCCAATACGGCGAGCCGATGCCGAACGTGCCGGAAATGTCGCAAGTGTGGGAGCCGATGGGCAATGCGTTGCAATTTATCGCGAAAGGCGACAACCCGAAAGCGGTGCTCGGTGAGGCAGTGAAAACGATTCAAGATAAAATCGCCGCCAGCGGCGCTGGAAAATAACGAGTGATGTCGTGGTGGATAGGATCAGCCCTATCCACTATTCTTATCCATATGATAGGGGGGATTGGAATGCCGGAAGCAAACGTCCGCCATCGGCCGGCGGTGGCGATGGCGCTGTCTTTGTTGTTTGCCGGCCTTGGGCAGTTGTACAACCGCCGGTATGTCAAAGGCATCTTGTTCATCATCATTGAAGCTTCGTTTTTGCTGACGTTTTACAACTTTTTAAACATCGGGCTGTGGGGGCTTGTGACGCTTGGCGAAATCCCGATGTTGGATCATTCGATTTTTCTGTTGATTCAAGGGTTGATGTCGGTCATCATCATCGCATTTGCCGCCGCCCTGCATATTGCGAACATCATTGATGCACGCAACGACGCCCGCCGCCGGCAAAGGGGCGAACCGTTTCCAACGCTGATTGAATCGTGCCGTCATGCGTGGGATCGGGGGTTTCCGTACATCTTTGTGACGCCCGGGCTTGTGATGCTGTTGTTTATCGTTGTGCTGCCGCTGTTGTTTATGGTGTCGCTCGCGTTCACCGATTACAACTTGTACCACTCGCCGCCGCGGCATTTATTGAATTGGGTTGGATTGGAAAATTTCAAAAACTTAGTGTCGATTCCGATTTGGAAAAGCACGTTTTTTAGCGTCCTCGCGTGGACAATCGTTTGGACAGTTGTCGCGACAACGATGCAAATCGCCCTTGGACTGTTTTTGGCGTTGCTTGTCAACGACCCGCGCATCAAGTTCAAGCGTTTCATCCGCACGGTGCTCATTTTGCCGTGGGCCGTGCCGGCGTTTGTTACAATTTTAGTGTTTGCGGCGATGTTTAACGACAAATTCGGCGCCATCAACCGTGAAGTGTTGAGTTTGTTCGGATTGTCGATCCCATGGATGACCGACCCGTTTTGGACGAAAGTCGCGCTCATTTTGATTCAGACGTGGCTTGGCTTTCCGTTCGTCTTTGCGCTGTTTACCGGCGTTTTGCAAAGCATTTCCCGCGACTGGTACGAAGCGGCCGACATCGACGGGGCGACGCGCTGGCAAAAGTTCAAATCGATCACTTTGCCGCACGTCCTGTATGCGACCGCACCGCTGTTGATTATGCAATACGCCGGCAATTTCAACAACTTTAACATCATCTATTTGTTCAACGACGGGGGGCCTGCGGTGCGCGGGCAAAACGCCGGCGGAACGGACATTCTCATTTCATGGGTGTACGATTTGACGTTCACGACGAACAACTACAATATGGCAGCGGCGATCTCGCTCATCATCGGCTTGATCGTCAGCGGGTTTGCCATTTACCAGTTCCGGCGCACCCGTTCCTTTAAAGAGGAGGGGAACATTTGATGAACCGCAAATGGAAATCGCACGTGGAAGTAGCGCTTATTTATTTGTTTATCGCTTTCATGTTTATCGTCATCGCCTATCCGCTCCTTTGGACGATCAGTATGTCGCTCAATCCAGGAACGAGCCTGTATTCGGCGTCGCTCATCCCGGAGAAGTGGTCGTTTGAGCACTATAAGTGGTTGTTTACCAGTCCGAACAGCGATTATTTGCTTTGGTATAAAAACAGCTTGTTTGTCGCTGCGGCCAATGCGGTGTTATCTGTCTTTTTCACGGCGCTCATCGCCTATGCGTTTTCGCGCTACAAATTCGTCGGGCGGAAAACGGGGCTGTATTTGTTTTTAGTGTTGCAAATGTTTCCGTCGCTCATGGCGATGGTCGCGATCTATATTTTGCTCAATATGCTCCATTTGCTCGATTCGCTTTGGGGGCTCATTCTTATTTACGTCGGGGGGCAAATCCCGTTTAACGCGTGGCTGGTCAAAGGCTACTTTGATACGATTCCGCGCGAGCTGGATGAGGCGGCGCGCATCGACGGTGCCGGCCACTTCGGCGTCTTTTTCCGCATTATGCTGCCCTTAGCCAAGCCAATTTTAGCCGTTGTCGCCTTGTTTAACTTCATGGCGCCGTTCACCGACTTTTTGCTGCCGTCGATCGTCTTGCGCGATCCGGACAAATTTACGCTGGCGGTCGGGCTGTTCAACTTTATCAGCGACCGGTTCGCGAACAACTTCACCCGCTTTGCCGCCGGCTCGATTTTGATCGCCGCCCCGATTGCCATCGTCTTTTTGTTCCTGCAGCGGTATTTGATTTCTGGCTTAACGGCTGGTGGCACAAAAGGGTAAGAACCGCTATCATAGAATAGGGGGCTTACCCGTTTCCGAACGAGCAAATGAATCGGGAAGGGAGGAATGGAAATGGGGAACCGGCTCTTTATGCTGCTCGTCCTTCCGTTCCTTCTTTTTTATGCCATGCCGGCTGCGGCGGCGGAAAAAGAAGAACGGACGTGGCAAGATGAAGCCATTTATTTCATTATGGTCGACCGGTTTAACAATATGGATCCGACAAACGACCAGAACGTGAATGTGAACGATCCGAAAGGGTATTTCGGCGGCGACTTGAAAGGGGTGACGGCGAAACTCGATTACATCAAGGAGATGGGATTTACCGCCATTTGGCTGACGCCGATTTTTAAAAACATGCCGGGCGGTTATCATGGCTATTGGATTGAAGATTTTTATCAAGTCGATCCGCACTTTGGCACGCTGGGCGATTTGAAAACACTCGTCAAAGAAGCGCATAAGCGCGACATGAAAGTCATTTTGGATTTTGTCGCCAACCATGTCGGTTACAATCACCCATGGTTACATGACCCAACGAAAAAAGATTGGTTTCACCCGAAAAAAGAGATTTTCGACTGGAACGACCAAACACAGCTTGAAAACGGCTGGGTGTATGGGTTGCCTGATTTGGCGCAGGAAAATCCAGAGGTCAAAACGTATTTAATTGACGCTGCCAAATGGTGGATTAAAGAGACCGACATTGACGGCTACCGGCTCGATACAGTGCGCCACGTGCCAAAATCGTTTTGGCAGGAGTTTGCGAAAGAAGTCAAATCGGTGAAAAAAGACTTTTTCCTTCTCGGTGAAGTGTGGAGCGACGATCCGCGCTATATTGCCGATTACGGGAAGTATGGCATCGACGGGTTTGTCGATTATCCGCTGTATGGCGCGGTGAAGCAGTCGCTTGCGAGGCGCGATGCCTCGCTCCGCCCGCTGTATGATGTCTGGGAATACAACAAAACGTTTTACGACCGACCGTATTTGCTCGGGTCGTTTTTGGACAACCATGATACCGTGCGGTTTACGAAGCTCGCGATTGACAACCGCAACAACCCGATTTCACGCATTAAACTGGCCATGACGTATTTGTTCACCGCCCCTGGCATCCCGATCATGTATTACGGGACCGAAATCGCCATGAACGGCGGCCAAGATCCGGACAACCGCCGTCTGATGGATTTCCGCGCTGATCCAGAAATCATCGATTACTTGAAAAAAATCGGCCCGCTTCGCCAAGAGCTGCCATCATTGCGGCGCGGCGATTTTACGCTGTTGTATGAAAAAGACGGCATGGCGGTGTTGAAACGGCAATATCAAGATGAAACGACGGTCATCGCCATCAACAATACGAGCGAAACGCAGCATGTCCATCTCACCAATGACCAGTTGCCAAAAAACAAAGAACTGCGCGGCTTTTTATTGGACGATCTCGTCCGCGGCGATGAGGACGGCTACGACCTTGTGCTCGACCGCGAAACGGCGGAAGTATACAAGCTACGGGAGAAAACAGGGATCAACATCCCGTTTATCGCCGCCATCGTATCGGTTTACGTGCTGTTTCTTTTGTTTTTATATTTGGTGAAAAAACGGGCAAAACGGATCAATGAATAAATGGAAAGGAGGGGGCTTATGACCGTTACGATTAAAGATGTGGCGAAAAGGGCCAATGTCGCGCCGTCGACCGTGTCGCGCGTCATCGCCGACAGCCCGCGCATCAGCGAGAAAACGAAGCAAAAAGTGCGCGCGGCGATGAAAGAGCTCGGCTATCATCCGAACTTTATCGCCCGCAGCCTCGCGAGCCAAGCGACGCAAGTAATCGGCATCGTCATGCCGAGCTCGGCCGACCAAGCGCTGCAAAACCCGTTTTTCCCGGAAGTCATCCGCGGCATCAGCAAAGCCGCCCATGAAAAGCGGTACGCCTTGCAAATGTCGACAGGGGAAAAAGAAAGCGATATTTACGAACGGGTGGTGGAGATGCTGCAAGGGCGGCGCGTGGACGGCGTCATTTTGCTTTATTCTCGTCAAAACGATAAACTGATGAAATACTTGCAAAAGCACGATTTCCCATTCGTCGTCATCGGCAAGCCGCACCAAAAGACGGAGCAAGTGACCCACGTTGACAACGACAACGTCCAGGCGGGCAAAGATGCGACGAACTACTTGATTGCCTACGGCCATGAGCGCATCGCGTTTGTCGGCGGCAATCCGCAATATTTGGTGACCGTCGACCGCCAAAATGGCTACGCCGCCGCCTTGAGTGAAGCCGGGCTGCCGTACCGCCCGGAATATGTCGTCCATGAAGAATTTTTGCAGGAAGGCGGCCAAGAGGCGATGAAAGAGCTTCTTTCTTTGCCTGAGCCGCCGACCGGGCTCGTGGTTGCCGACGATCTCATGGCGCTCGGGATGCTCAAAACGCTTGATGAAATGGGCCTCGGCGTCCCGGAAGATGTATCGATCATCAGCTTCAACAACACGCTGCTCGCCGAAATGTCGCGTCCGCCGCTCACCTCGATTGACATCGGAATTTTCCAACTCGGCTATGAAGCGGCGAAAAGTTTAATCGAAAAAGTCGAAAATCCAAATGAACCGATCAAGCGCATCATCATTCCCCACCGGCTTGTGGAGCGGGGGTCGTGTGCGAGGCGGTAGATGTTTCCAAGGCAGCCATCATGGCTGCTTTTTTCGGTTGTTATTTTTTATAAAGTTGAAAAAGGAAATCAATAAATTGAAGAGAAAAAGAAAAACAATGGCAAACACGGAGGTGAACACAAGATGATCGTGACCCGCGAACAGGTGAAATCCATGTGGGAAAAGTTCGTATTTCATAACGAGCTCGATCCCGATTTGCCGCCCATGATTCGAGACTCTTGGCTTCGGTCGAAAAAAGCGATGGTTGATCCGTTTCGGCCGTACGGGTGGATTAAAGAAATCGACAATGAAAAGTACCGCTCCTTGATCGATTGGTCATTGCCGTTAATGGAAGGATTGTATTCGATTGTCAAAGGATCTGGATTTTTGGTGATCCTGTGCAATGAAAACGGACAGTTGCTTTTGTCGATTGGCGATTGCGAGCCTTTAGCGAGGGCGGAAGAAATCGGATTTATCGCGGGGGCGGATTGGAGCGAGCAAGTGATGGGGACCAACGCCATTGGCACATCGATCGTCATTGATCGTCCTATTCAAGTGTTTGCTGAGGAACATTACACGAAAATATGCCAGTCATGGACGTGTTCCGCTGCCCCCATCCATGATCCCGACGGCCGAATCATTGGTGTATTGAATATGTCAGGACCCTATGAAAAAGTGCACTCTCATACGCTAGGAATGGTTGTATCAGCCGTAAAGGCGATTGAGTACCAACTAAAATTACATGAGAATGCTGAAAAAAACGTGATGATGCAACGGTTTTTGGAAGCGACAACGAACAATATGAAAGAAGGCATTTTAATCATCGATCGCGATGGGAAGATCGTAAAGGCGAACAACCAGTTAAAAAAGCTGTTCCATATACCACAACTGCAACTGGAAGAGAAAAAGCTCGACGATCTTTTCAATGATCCCTCTATCTGTTCGAACCACCCGCTTCATTTGCAAAATCAAGAGCTGCATCTAAGCGTCAAGCCTTCAAACGCGGTGCACCATGTGTTAGTTGACAAGATTCCAATTTACGAGAAAAAAGAACGAATCGGATCGATGATCATTGTAAAAGAAATTGAAAAGGTACGCCAGTTTGTCAACCACCTATCGGGAAACCAAGCGAAAATCACGTTTGCGGATATGATCGGGCAACACCCGTGTTTCATTGAGAAAATGAACGAAGCGAGGCTCGCCGCAGCGACAGATTCCAACGTGTTAATATTAGGGGAAAGCGGAACAGGAAAAGAGATGGTGGCTCAGGCGATTCATAATGAGAGCAAGCGGAGAAACAAACCGTTTATTGCCATTAACTGTGGAGGCATACCGCGTGATCTCCTTGGCAGTGAGTTGTTCGGATATGTGGACGGGGCATTCACAGGAGCGAAAAAAGGGGGAAGCGCCGGAAAGTTTGAGCTTGCCAATGGGGGAACGCTTTTTTTGGATGAGATTGGCGAAATGTCCTTGGAAATGCAAGTGTTGCTTTTGCGCGTTATTCAAGAAAAGGAAGTGATGAGAATTGGCGGGCACAAAGTGATCCCTGTTGATGTAAGAATCATCGCAGCGACCAACAAAGACCTTCGCCAGGAAGTGCAAAAAGGCAGCTTTCGCGAAGACTTGTTTTTCCGGTTGAATGTTATGCCGATTGTTCTCCCGCCGCTTCGGAAAAGAAAAGAAGATATTCCGCTTCTCGTCCGTCATTTTATTGAAAAACTGGCTCACAAACGAAATAAACCGTTTCCTGAAATACGGTCCGATTTCTTAGAGGCGCTTATGCAATACGATTGGCCAGGAAATATTCGCGAGTTGCAAAATATGATCGAACGGGTGCTGAATCAGTGCGCAAAACCGGTATTGACAGCGGCTGATCTGCCGGAAGAAATCTTTCGGCCTCTTCGCTTGCCTCAAGTTAGGGAGAACGTAGACATCTCCCGAAATGAGATAAAAAAGCAATCCATCATCGAGGCGTTAAAGCAGTGCAACGGCAACATTTCCAAAGCTGCCCGTTATTTAGGCATATCGAGAAGCACATTTTACCGGCAAATGGATAAATGGAATATTCGGTATTGACTGTCCCATTTTGTATCAAAGTGTAGCGACAAAGTGAAACAAAATGAAACACTTTGTCGCTGTTTTTGTTTAGGTTGGATCAAAAAGGCGGCTTTGGATAAACAATTTGGCGGACGAAGAAAAGGAAACAAGCGTTGGAACGATTTTTGCTTTATAGAAATGATGAAAGCGGTACCAATCAAGTGAAGGAGGAGAGGAAGTTGGCCATTTCCAAGGATCATCTTCTTTGGATGTACGAAACGATGTACAAAATTCGCTGCTATGAAGACAAAATGGCGGAGGCGTATGCCGAAGGGAAATCTCCTGTGTTTAATATCGGCGCGGGGCCGGTGCCAGGGGAAATGCATTTGGCCACTGGACAAGAACCGGCTGCGGCTGGGATGTGTGTTCACTTGAAAAAGGAAGATACGGTGACTGCCCCTCACCGTCCGCATCACCATGCGATTGCCAAAGGGGTGGATTTGAACCGGATGACAGCAGAGATTTTCGGAAAAGCCACTGGACTGGGAAAAGGAAAGGGCGGCCATATGCATTTGTTTGATCCTGACGTCAAATTTTCCTGCGGCGGGATCGTTGGGGCTGGGATTCCTCATGCCCTTGGCGCGGCGCTGGCGGCCAAGAAAAAGGGGACGGATTGGGTGGCGGTTGCGTTTATCGGCGAAGGAGCCGCCAATCAAGGGGCATTTCATGAATCGTTAAATATGGCGGCATTATGGAAACTGCCATTCATTGTTGTCATTGAAAACAATCAATATGGAATTTCTGTGCCGAAAACGGCGTCTACAGCGGTTCCCTCGAATGATGTACGGGCAGCCGCCTATGGCATTAAAGGATACTATGTCAAAGACAACGACCCGATTGATATGTACAACGTATCGAAAGAAGCGGTTGAACGTGCAAGAACTGGACAAGGGCCGTCGATTATTGAGATTGAAACATACCGTTATTTAGGACATTTCCAAGGCGATCCGGAAGTATACCGGGATAAAAATGAAGTGACGTTGCTTCGCCAAAAAGACCCCATTATTCGCCTTCGCAACTATTTATTGAATGAATGTGGGGTAACAGAGGAGACGATTGCACAGCTGGAAAACAAAGCGACATTTGAGGTCGATCAGGCGTACGCGTTTGCGAGAGAAAGCGATTATCCCAAGCCGGAAGAGGCATTGGAAGATGTGTTTGTCTAATTTCATAGGAGAAAGGAGTTTTGCCATATGCAACAAACAAAACAGCGGCTGTTAACGGGAAATAAGGCGCTGGCTGAAGCGATTCGCCTTGAGATGGAGAGAGATCCGAACGTCTTTGTGATGGGAGAAGATGTCGGAGTATACGGTGGGATTTTTGGAGCGACAGAGGGATTGTTCCAAAAGTTTGGACCGGAACGGGTCATCGATACGCCGATTTCTGAGACCGCGTTCATCGGTGCTGCCATCGGCGCCGCTGCGGAAGGAATGCGGCCGATCGTGGAGCTGATGTTTGTCGACTTTTTTGGGGTTTGTATGGACCAAATTTACAACCATATGGCGAAAATTCCGTACATGTCCGGCGGCAGGGTGAAACTGCCAATGGTATTGATGACGGCGGTGGGAGGCGGTTACAGCGATGCCGCCCAGCACTCGCAAACGTTGTACGCCACCTTTGCCCATCTTCCTGGGATGAAAGTCGTCGCTCCGTCGACGCCATATGATTTAAAAGGGATGATGATTTCCGCTATTCGCGATGATAACCCTGTTGTCTTTATGTTCCATAAAACCTTGCAAGGGCTCGGCTGGATGGATCAGCTTGATGCTTCGGTTGGGCATGTACCGGAAGAGGCGTATACTGTGCCGCTTGGGAAAGCAAATATTGTGCGCGAGGGAACGGATATCACCATTGTCGGTATTCAAATGTCAGTGCATCAGGCGCTCGAAGCGGCCAAAAGACTTGAACAACAAGGCATTCAAGCGGAAGTGATCGATTTGCGCTCTCTTGTCCCATTGGACAAAGAGACGATCATTCAATCGGTTAAAAAGACACACCGCTTGCTTGTTGTTGATGAAGACTATCTGTCGTACGGGATGACGGCGGAAATTGCCGCGATTGCCGCTGAACATTGTTTGTATGATTTGGAGGCGCCGGTGAAGCGGATTGCGGTTCCGGATGTGCCAATTCCTTATAGCCGTCCGCTTGAACAATTTGTATTGCCAAATGCCGATAAAATTTTCCGTGAGGCGATCCAACTCGTCAATGAATAAGGAAAAGTTCGTTCCAAGGGAGGCAGCTTATGGTTGTCGAAGTGACATTGCCCAAATTATCCGATTCCCATGATGAAAGTTTCATTACGTTTTGGCACGTTTCCGAAGGAGATGCGGTGGAAAAAGGAGCCACGCTGGTGGAAGTGCAAACAGAAAAGGCCGTTTCAGAAATTCACGCTCCCGAGTCAGGAACAGTAAAAGAGATCAAAAAGAAACGAGGGGATACGGCCAAGGTCGGCGAAGTACTGGCCGTCATTGCCGTCGAAACGTTTGCTCCGGACGGCGGAGATCCGCAGACAGAGATCAAGATCACCCCACGCGTAAAAAAACTGGCCAAGGAGCTTGGCGTCGATTGGAGTACGGTCACACCGACGGGGGCGAACGGCAAAATCACGGAAGAGGATATTCGTCGTGCGGCGAGCGCGGGAAAACAAAGGACTCCTCAAAAAACATTCGTGGCTGCCCCGTCAGTGCGAAAGTTTGCCCGCGAGCAGAACGTGTCTTTAGAGGAAATCACTCCAAGCGGAAAGAACGGAAGAATATTGAAAAGCGATATTGAAGCAGCACTGTCGGTTCGGCAGCAAAAAGCAACCGATGAGGCTGCTGCCAGTGTTGAGATTGTCAAGAAGCAGGAAAGCCGGGAAAAAGTGCGCCGAGTGCCGCTGACAGGCATCCGCAAGGCTATCGCCCAAGCGATGGTGCGGTCAATGCGGACCATTCCGCAAGTCACCCATTTTGGCGAGGCCGATGCGACCCGTCTTGTTCAACATCGCCGACGGATCAAACCGCTAGCTGAGCAACAAGGGGTGAAACTGACCTATTTAGCCTATGTGGTAAAAGCACTGGCGGCGGTGTTGAAAAAGTATCCAATGCTCAACGCTTCGCTTGATGAGGAACGAGAAGAAATCGTCATTCACGAATTCATTCACATTGGGTTTGCGGTTGACACTGACCGTGGATTGCTCGTCCCGGTGATTCGTGATGCGGATCAAAAATCGTTGTTCCAAATTGCGAAAGAAATTGAAGAATTGACGGCGAAGGCGAGAGCGGGAACGATTCAAGCGGTGGAGATGAGCGGAGGGACATGCACGGTTTCGAACATCGGCTCGGCCAATGGTTCGTGGTTCACGCCGATTATTCATTATCCACAGTCTTGTCTTTTAGGAATCGGGAAAGTTGAGAAAAAACCGGTGGTCGTCGATGATTCGATTGAGATTGCTTCTGTGATGCCGCTGTCTCTTACTTACGATCACCGTCTTATTGATGGGATGATGGCTCAACACGCCTTAAATGAATGTCAAACGTACTTGTCTGAACCGGATTGGCTGCTTGTTATGTGACAAAAAACCCCGCCCCTATTCCGGGGTGGGGTGAGAGAAGAGGGGCACCTTGTAAAGAAGTAGAGGAACATCGTAGCTTTATCGTACTCATTTTTTTACAATCACGCCATATTTTTGTTAGAAAAGGTAACGTGATTTTATTAAAAAAGTTCGGCGCCAGCGGCTGCCGCGGTCAATCGCTGATGAACTTGCCGCCATTTACATGAAGCATTTGCCCGGTCATGTACGACGATTCGTCGCTCGCCAAAAAGACGTAGCACGGGGCGACTTCGCTCGGCTGGCCGGGCCGTTTCATCGGGGTGTTGGCGCCGAATGTGGCGACTTGCTCACTTTGAAAGGTGGAGGGGATGAGCGGCGTCCAAATCGGGCCTGGGGCGACGCCATTGACGCGGATGCCTTGCCCAACGAGCGCTTTGGCGAGCGAGCGGGTGAACGCGACGATTGCGCCTTTTGTCGCCGAGTAGTCGATGAGCTGTTCGTTTCCTTCGTAGGCGGTGACCGAAGCGGTGTTGATAATGGCGCTTCCGTTTTTTAAGTGCGGGAGCGCCGCTTTCGTTAGGAAAAAGTAGCCGAATACGTTCGTGCGAAACGTTTTTTCCAGCTGCGCGGCGGTGATGTTGAGAAAGTTCGGCTGTGGGTGCTGTTCAGCGGCGTTATTGACGACGATATCGAGCTTGCCGAACGCTTTGATTGTTTGTTTCACCGCCTCTTTGCAAAACGTTTCATCGCCGATGTCGCCGGCGATGGCCAAGCACCGTTTTCCTTCCTGTTCGACAAGCCGTTTTGTTTCCTCGGCGTCCTCGTGTTCGTTCAAATACAAAATGGCGACATCGGCCCCTTCTTTGGCGAAATGGACGGCGACCGCCCGGCCGATGCCGCTGTCGCCGCCGCTGATGATGGCGACTCTGTTTTCGAGCTTGCCGCTTCCTTTATAGGTGTCTTTGATGGTGATCGGCTGCGGGTTCATCTCCGTTTGCAGGCCCGGCTGGCGCGTCTGGTGTTGCGGCGGCAGCGTCGTTTGTTGCTTCGTGACCATATTTGCTCCTCCTTGGATATGTATTGTCATCATTAGTATGGGACGGAGGAGGGGAATTATGTGTCAGGTGGACATCTATGATGAAAAATATGGTGAGTCAAGAGGAGAACTCAGTTTCCTTGCCGTCCATTTAGCTCAAGATCGCAAATTTCGTGGGAATGACGGGCCTCAGCACCTTGTCAGTGAACTGAAACATGATGTTTTCCCTAAGTATGAAGGAGGGGATGATGAATGATCAAAAAGGAAGATCAGTTGATTTCGTTATTTGGGAGTATGCCTCCCAAAGGAGACCGTTCTCCGATGGATTGGAAGAGTATTCGTAGACAAGCGAAAGAAGAATGGCTGAAAAAGTTGGAGAATCGTGAACAAATAAAAACAAAAAAGTGACTGTATATCGTTCGGGTGGAGCATTCAAAGAAAAACGACAAACGAGCCGGCCGATTCGGCCAGCTCGTTTCCGGCTTATAACACATTGAAATAACGCGCTTCCGGATGGGCGAAGACGATCGCCGAAACCGATGCTTCGGGTTCCATCATATAGCCGTCGGTGAGACGGATGCCGATGTCTTCTGGATGAAGCAGACGGAACAGTTTCTCCTGGTCTTCCAAGTTCGGACAGGCCGGGTAGCCGAACGAGTAGCGCTGGCCCTGGTATTTGGCGGCGAAGCGCTCTTCCATCGTGAAATCGGGGTCGTCCGGGAAGCCCCAACGGTCGCGCATAATTTGGTGGATGCGTTCGGCGAATCCTTCGGCAATCTCGAGCGCCAACGCTTGGATGGCATGGCTTTTCAAAAATTCGCCTTCTTCCTTCCAGTGCTGGGCGAGTTCGCGGACGCCATGCCCGGCGGTGACGGCGAACAAACCGACGTAATCCATTTCGCCGCTTTCTTTCGATTTCAAATAATCGGCGAGGCAAAGATACGGCGCCCGCGGTTGGCGCGGAAAGTCGAACATCTCGAGCACTGTTTTGCCGTCAGTCGGATCGTAAATGTAAACCCGGTTGCCGTCGCTTTGTGCAGGGAAGAAGCGGTAGACGCCGGCGGGCTGAATCCAGCGGCGCTCTTTCGCTTCGGCGAGCAGTTCGTCGACGACCGCTTTTAACGCCAACGCTTTTTCGTCTTTCTCTTCAAGCAGCCGTTTCACTTTTCCTTTCAAGCCGAGGTGGTGGCCGAGCACCATTTGCCAGTTGACGTACGGCAACACGTGGTCAAGCGGCACATTTTTTAGCACGTGGCGCTCGAGATCGGCCGGGATGTAGACGGGAACGTCGGTCGAGACGGTCGATTTAACCGCTGTGACCACCGTCGTTTGCCGCGTTGGCTCGCTTTCGGCCGTTTCTTTTTTCTTGTAGTCAATCTCGCCCTGCTGGATTTGGTTGGCAAGGGCAAGCCCGTCCATGGCGTCTTTCGCGTACAAGACAACGCCGTCGTATTCGGGTGCGATTTTGTTTTCGGTAAATTTGCGCGTCAAGGCGGCGCCGCCGACTAAAATCGGGGTCGAGATGCCCGCTTGGCGCAAGTCTTGGGCGGTGACGACCATCTGTTGAGCCGATTTCACAAGCAAGCCCGACAACCCGATAATGTCCGGCTGATGTTCGCGCACCGCTTCAATGAGTTGCTGCGGAGCGACTTTAATGCCGAGGTCGATCACCTCGTAGCCGTTGTTGCTTAAAATGATGTCGACCAAGTTTTTGCCGATGTCATGCACATCGCCTTTGACGGTGGCGAGAATGACTTTTCCTTTTGTGCTTCCTTCTTTCTTTTCCATATACGGCTCTAAAAAGGCGACCGCTGCTTTCATCACTTCCGCGCTTTGCAATACTTCAGCGACGATGAGCTGGTTGTTGTTGAACAGCCGCCCGACTTCATCCATGCCGGCCATGAGCGGACCGTTGATGATGGACAGCGGATCGGAGTAGGTCTCAAGCGCCTTTTCCAAATCGGGAATGAGCCCGTCTTTCGACCCTTCAATAACGTAGCGGGCGAGCCGCTCTTCAAGGCTCAAGTTCTCCTCAGCCGGCTTGGCGGCGGTGATTTTGCTTCGGTAAAATTCGATAAAGGTGTTTAATGTTTCATCGCTCGTGTCAAACAAAAGCGCTTCGGCCATCCGCACTTCCTCTTCCGGAATCGAGGCGAACCGCTCAAGCTTCTCAGTGTTGACGATCGCATAATCGAGCCCAGCTTGCGTGCAATGGTACAAAAAGACGGAGTTGAGCACCTCGCGCCCGGCCGGCGGCAAGCCGAACGAGACGTTGCTGATGCCGAGCATCGTCAAGCACTCCGGCAGTTGCTCTTTAATGAGGCGAATGCCTTTGATCGTTTCGTTCGCCGCGCCGATGTATTGCTCATCACCGGTGCCGACCGGGAAGACGAGCGGATCGAAAATGATGTCGCGCGCCGGCACCCCGTAGCGGTTAACGAGCAAGTCATACGAACGCAAGGCAATTTCCAGCTTCCGTTCGGCGGTGACCGCCATTCCTTGTTCATCGATCGTGCCGACGACGACAGCGGCGCCGTATTTGTGCAAGAGAGGAACGACTTTCGCAAACCGCTCCTCGCCGTCTTCCAAGTTGATCGAATTGATGATCGCTTTCCCTTGCGAGTAGGTGAGGGCGCGCTCGATGACGCGCTCGTCGGTTGAATCGATGACAAGCGGCACTTTCACTTTTTTCACGACTTCGCGGACGAACTGCTCCATGTCATGGAGTTCGTCGCGGTCTGGGTCGGCGAGGCAAATGTCGATGACATGGGCGCCGTTTTTCACTTGGGCGCGGGCGATTTCCGCCGCTTCTTCGTATTTCCCTTCGGCGATGAGGCGCTTGAATTTGCGCGAGCCGATCACGTTTGTCCGCTCGCCGACAAAGAGCGGACGCATCGTTTCATCATAGATGAGCGCCTCGATGCCGGAAACGGCGTGGACATCAAACGAAGACGGAATCGCCCGCGGCGGGAGATCACGCACCGCTTCGGCAATGGCGCGGATATGATCCGGCGTCGTGCCGCAACACCCGCCGACGATGTTGATCCATCCCTTTTCGGCAAAGCGGCGGATTTTCTCTGCCAGCATATTCGGCGTTTCATGATAGTGGCCTTCCTCATCCGGCAGACCGGCGTTCGGGTAGCAGCTGACCGCCGTGTCAGCGAGCGAGGCGAGCGTGCGCAAATGGTCGGTCATAAACTCCGGACCGGTTGCGCAGTTTAAGCCGACGGCGATCGGCTTCATATGGCGCACCGAGATGAAAAACGCATCGATCGCCTGCCCGGCGAGCGTCGTGCCCATCGGTTCGATCGTGCCGGAAATCATGAGCGGCACGCGGCGGCCGACCGCTTCAAACGCCTTCGAAATGCCGAGAAAACCGGCTTTGACATTCAGCGTATCTTGGCACGTCTCGAGTAGGAGAAGGTCGACGCCTCCTAAGAGCAGTCCGCGCGCTTGTTCTTCGTAGGCGGCGACGAGTTCTTCAAACGTTGCGCCGCCGGTCACCGACAACGTTTTCGTCGTCGGCCCCATCGAACCGGCGACAAAGCGCGGCCAGTCCGGGGTGGAGAACGACTCAGCCGTTTGTTTGGCGAGTTTGGCCGCTTCGATGTTCAGCTCAAGCGCCAAATGACCGAGGCCATATTCGTCAAGCACGATGCGTGTCGCTCCGAACGTGTTCGTTTCAATGATATCAGCACCGGCTTCTAGGTACGCTTCATGAATGCGGCGGATGACATGCGGGGCGGTGAGGGTCAAATATTCGTTGCACCCTTCATACGCCTCGCCGCCAAAGTCGGCGGCCGATAGGTTGGCGCTTTGGATCATCGTGCCCATGGCGCCATCGATGACAAGAATTTTTCTTTGCAGTTGCTGTTCTAAGGTGACGTTAGCCATGAACAACCTTCCTTTCTTTGGCGGCCGCTTCTTTTTCATGAATGTAGCGGACAAGCTCGACCGTCATGTCGTAGCGCAAGAACGGCGTGATCAAATAAATGCCGTTAAACAAATCAAACGCAGCGTCAATGAGCGATTTGGCGATAGCGATGCCTTCCTTGGCTGCTTGCACCGGGTCGCCGCCGCACGCCGCCATGCGGGCGCGAATCTCGTCAGAGAGCGTAATGCCCGGCACTTCATGATGCAAAAAGTCGGCGTTGCGCGCGCTCACAAGTGGCATAATGCCGATGTAAATCGGCGTGTCAAGATGCTTGGTCGCTTCGTGCACTTCAACGATTTTCTCTTCCGAGTAAATCGGCTGGGTCAAGAAATAGTGGGCGCCGCATTGAATTTTTTTCTCCATTCGCTCAACTGCTTTATCCAAATGGCGGACGTTCGGGTTGAACGCAGCGCCGATCGAGAAGTTCGTTTTTTGCCCAAGCGGTTTGCCCGAGTACGACAGCCCTTCGTTAAACTGGCGGATCAAGCGGATCAAATCGAACGATGATAAATCATACACCGACGTTGCTCCTGGGAAGTCGCCGATTTTCGACGGGTCGCCGGTAATGGCGAGCACGTCGGTGATGCCGAGCGTATGCAACCCCATCAAATGCGACTGCAAGCCGATCAAATTGCGGTCGCGGCACGTAATATGCACGAGCGGGCGGACGCCGAGCCGCTCTTTCACGATCGTGGCGACGGCGGCGTTGCTGATGCGCGGCGTGGCAAGTGAGTTGTCAGCTAACGTCAGCGCGTCGATGCCGGCGTCATGGAGCGCTTTCGCCCCAGCGAGAAACTTGTCAATGCCGAGTTGCTTCGGCGGATCGAGTTCGACAATGACCGAGCGGCGCGTGCGGGCGAGCTCGGGAAGCGGAGTCGGCGCGGGCCGATCGGCTTGCACCGATACAGATGCCGTGCGCCGCTTCACCGTTTTTTCCGTCACCGGCGTCCGGTCGGCGAGCGCCTTTGCCATTGCCTCAATATGTTTCGGCGTCGTGCCGCAGCACCCGCCGATCAAGCGCACCCCTTGATCGCGGAACGCTTTGGCCGCCTCTTCAAAATATTCCGCGTTCGTTTCATAGACAAGCCGGCCGTCGCGGTAATCCGGGAGGCTCGCGTTCGGATACGCCGACAAAAATGCCTGCTTCGGCAGCGGCACTTCCTCGAGCGACCGAAGCATATGATATGGACCGAGACGACAGTTCAGTCCGACGACATCGGCCCCGAGCGCCTCTAGGCGGGCAAGGGCGTCCGCGAGCGGCGTGCCGTCTTGCAAAACGCCGACTTCATGGAGCGACACATGGGCGATAATCGGCAAGTCCGTCTCTTTGCGCGCGATGGCAAGCACCGTCTCCAACTCTTCCAAATCGTAATACGTCTCGAGCAGCACGCCGTCGACTCCTTCAGCCAGCAGGACAAACAGCTGCTCGCGAAACGTCCGTTTCACTTCTTCGAGCGTGACGACGCTTTTGTTTAACGTGCGCAGCCCCCCGATCGTCCCGAGCACGTACGCCCGCCCATTGGCTGCTTGCTTCGCCAGTCTTACAGCGGCGCGATTGATCGCCGGCACCTCGTCTTGCAAGCCGTAGCGCGCGAGTTTCACATAGTTGGCGCCGTATGTATTCGTCTGAATGACGTCGGCGCCCGCGGCGATATACGCTTCATGAATATGGACGATTTCATCTGGATTGGATAGATTCAATTCTTCAAAACAACGGTCAATGCCGTGCGAATATAAAAGCGTTCCCATCGCCCCGTCGGCGATGAGAATGCGCTCTTTCAACTTATCCAGCAATCCCACGTTCGATTCCCCCGTTTCTCCGTAGTAAAAGAAAAAAGCCTTCTATAAGAAGAAGACTTTTCATTCGCTTCTTCTTATCTTCCAGGCTTCCGCCTGTCTGGATTTAGCACCTTGGCCGCGGCCAGGTTGCTGAGGGTTCACCGGGCCAGTCCCTCCCCCTCTCTNGATAAGAATGTCCGTATGCAATTGTGCGGCAGCGTTTTGATGATTACTATATAATTTAATGTATTTTTCGAAATTATTCAATACGGTGAAGCGAGGAAATTTCAAAAAAGAATTTCTCGGATCAACGGAGAAGCTCTTTTCCACATTGGGGGCAAAATTGGAAATTGTGCTGCACATGCCCGCCGCAATGAGGGCAATGCTTGTTTGGCTGTTTATGGCTTCCAAATCGGACGTTCAGCGGGTCGGGCTCTTCCTCGCTGTCGACAATGTCCAATAAGGACATGCGTTGTTTTCCCGTCGCATTTTTGTAATGGTAAAACGCTTGAAATACGCCGATGGCGATGACGACAAGGCCGAAAAACGGAAAAAAGCGGGCGGCGGGAAACGGCGAGTCCGCGGTGATGGAGAATGCCATCACCATCCAAAAGATGCCGAACAACACAGCGGCGATGCTGCCGAAGAGTCCTTGCATCGACGGACCGCGGCCGGGTTTGATGCTTTTCAATTTCATTCCTCCCTAACAGAATTCATAGATATATTATAATAGAAAAAATTGGTTTTTACCATGTTCACATAGAAACGTTTGAGCCGATAGAGGCAAAAATATTAGATTTTTAATTGGATTTATTTTTCAATACCTTGATTATGTCTTGTAAGAGAGGAAAACGGGCGGTATGTTGCCTTATCAATTGCATCATCGACCATTTTTCGCTTCTTAAGCATTGGCATGGGTGGGAAGACCGTTCAACGATCGTTTTGTCATTGCACTTTCATTGTCTCTATGTTCTAATTAGGAATGATGGAGATGAAGAAGACGGGGG
>NZ_LDPD01000008.1:181716-184154 GCF_001026865.1 Geobacillus sp. ZGt-1
GGGGGCTGGAAGTGAACGGGGAAGAGATCATCCGCTTCGAGCGAGTGACGAAGGAATACGACGGCGCAGCCGTACTGGATGATGTCAGTTTTGCGATGGAGCGCGGGAAGTTTTATACGCTGCTTGGACCGTCGGGTTGTGGGAAGACAACGATTTTGCGGCTGATTGCCGGGTTTATCGAACCGACGCAAGGAACGATTTATTTCCATGGAAAGCCGATTCAAAACGTCCCGCCGAACAAACGGCAAGTCAACACTGTTTTTCAAGACTATGCATTGTTCCCTCATCTCGATGTGTTTGAAAACGTTGCGTTTGGTTTGCGCGTGAAAAAGATGAAAGAAACCGACATTCGCGAGAAAGTGAGGGAAGCGCTTCGGTTTGTCAACTTAGACGGCTATGAGCGCCGCCGCATTCAAGAAATGTCAGGCGGCCAGCGTCAGCGCGTCGCCATTGCCCGGGCGATTGTCAATGAACCTGAGGTGCTGCTCTTGGATGAACCGCTGTCAGCCTTGGATTTGAAACTGCGCACGGAAATGCAGTATGAACTTCGTGAATTGCAGCGCCGCTTAGGGATTACGTTCATTTTTGTCACGCATGATCAAGAAGAAGCATTGGCGATGTCCGATTACATTTTTGTTCTGAATAAAGGAAAAATTCAGCAGTTTGGGACGCCGAAAGACATTTACGACGAGCCTGTCAATCGATTCGTCGCCGATTTCATTGGCGAATCGAACATTTTGTCAGGGCGCATGATCGACGATTTCCTCGTCGAATTTGCCGGCAAACAGTTTGCGTGTGTTGACCGCGGCTTCGCGCCAAACGAACCGGTCGATGTCGTCATCCGCCCGGAAGATTTGGAGCTCGCGGCGCCGGAAGACGGGCAGATCGTCATCCGCGTCGATTCGCTCTTATTCCGCGGTGTCCATTATGAAATTTGCGGCTATGACGAAAACGGCAACGAATGGCTTGTCCATTCGACGAAAAAGGCCGAAGTCGGGGAAACGGTCGGCCTTCGTTTTGAACCGGAAGCGATTCACGTCATGCGACTCGAAAAGGAGGATGAGGACGCATGACGGAACGGGCGTGGCGGAACTGGTATTTAATCCCTTATGGCATTTGGCTTGTGCTGTTTGTCGTGGCCCCGATTGTCTTTTTGGTGTATGAATCGTTTTTGGATCTTGACGGCCATTGGACGTTGTCCAACTACAAATCCGTGTGGACGCCCATTTATTTGAAAATGATGGCGTATTCGTTTTGGTATGCGTTTTTAATCACGCTTGTGTCGCTGCTCATCGGCTATCCGACCGCCTATTGGCTGACGAAGACGCGGCACAAGCAGCTATGGCTGTTGTTGCTTATTTTGCCGATGTGGGTGAATTTGCTGCTGAAGGTGTATGCGTTTTTAGGGCTGTTCGGCACGTACGGGCTGGCCAACGCTTTGTTGAAAGCGCTGGGCGTCGGGCCGCGGCAGCTGTTGTTCACCGATTTCAGTTTTGTCTTTGTGTCGGTGTACATTTTTATTCCGTTTATGGTGCTGCCGATTTTCAACGCGCTGGAGGAGCTGCCGCCATCGCTTGTCGATGCCGCCCGCGATTTGGGCGCTTCGGCTTGGACGACGTTCCGCCGCGTCGTCTTCCCGCTCACGCTTGGCGGGGTGAAGGCCGGCTGCCAGGCGGTGTTTATCCCGGCGTTGTCGCTGTTTATGATTACGCGCCTCATTGCGGGCAACCGCGTCATTACGCTCGGCACGGCCATTGAGCAGCACTTCCTCGTCACCCAAGATTGGGGAATGGGGGCGACGATCGCTGTTGTGTTAATGATCGCGATGGCGGTCATCGTCGTCCTGACAGGAACCGGAAGGAAAGAGGGAAGCCGATGAAACGGACGCATTGGTGGGGACGTGTGTACTTGTTAGTCGTGTTTGCCGTGATGTATACGCCGATTGTGTATTTGATGTATTATTCGTTCAACAGCGGCGGGACGATGCACGATTTTCAATCGTTCACGTTTAAATGGTACCGCGACGTGCTGTCCGACGACCGCTTGCTCATCATCGTTTTGAATACAATCGTCATTGCGCTGCTGTCGGCGGCGGTCGCGACCATACTCGGGGTCATCGGGGCGCTCGCCATTTACTATGTCAAGCGGCAGCGGACGAAAAACGCCCTTCTTGCTCTCAACAACGTGTTGATCGTCAGTCCGGATGTCATCATCGGCGCTTCGTTTTTGTTGCTGTTTACGGTGGCCGGCATCAAGCTTGGGTTTACATCCGTGCTGTTGTCTCACATTGCTTTTAGCGTGCCGATTGTCGTGTTAATGGTGCTGCCGAAACTCGAGGAAATGAGCCCGACGCTGATTGATGCGGCTAGAGATTTAGGAGCCAGTCATTGGCAAGTGCTGTCCGGTGTGGTGCTGCCGTTTTTGGCTCCGAGCATATG
>NZ_LDPD01000080.1:0-239 GCF_001026865.1 Geobacillus sp. ZGt-1
GGAAGGTGGGGATGACGTCAAATCATCATGCCCCTTATGACCTGGGCTACACACGTGCTACAATGGGCGGTACAAAGGGCTGCGAACCCGCGAGGGGGAGCGAATCCCAAAAAGCCGCTCTCAGTTCGGATTGCAGGCTGCAACTCGCCTGCATGAAGCCGGAATCGCTAGTAATCGCGGATCAGCATGCCGCGGTGAATACGTTCCCGGGCCTTGTACACACCGCCCGTCACACCACG
>NZ_LDPD01000081.1:0-3206 GCF_001026865.1 Geobacillus sp. ZGt-1
CAAGCTGTACCGTACCCCAGCCTGCGCGGCAAGGTTGACGACATGCGTAAATGCGTAGTTGCGAAAAAGCGCAAAAAGCCCCTCCCGATCCGCCAAATCAAGCTGAACAAACGTAAAACGGCTATACTTCTTTAATTCCAACACACGATCCTCTTTCAACTTAGGATCATAATAATCATTCAAATTATCGATCCCGACCACTTCATATCCTTCTTCTAAAAGCCGTTTCGCAAAGTGCATCCCAATGAACCCCGCTGCACCCGTGACAAGAATGATCATATCGATGCCCCCGTTTTCTTTACTTGCCATAACTGTTGATACATGCTCACGATTCGTTCCACAACGATTTCCTCCGTAAAACTCTCTTCAATCCTTCTCCTGCCGTTATTTCCAAACTGTCTTCTCTTTCTTTCATCACTCAACATCATATGGATGCTTGAAGCCAATTGTTCCACATTCTTGTATTCCACTAACACACCTGTTTCTCCATCCACAACTAATTCTCTCGTCCCTAATACATTCGTAGCCACGACAGGTTTAGAAAACGCCATGGCTTCCATAATGATTCGGGGGACGCCCTCCTTTTCAGAAGTTAACACAATGAGATCCGCCATCTTGATATAAGGATAAATATCGGTTTGAAATCCTATGATTTTGACGACATCCGAAAGGTGATCGTCTTTGATTTGCTGCTGAATTTGCTCTCTCAACGGTCCGTCTCCTGCCAAAAGGCAAACAAAATCGGATCTGTGCTGTTCTTTGACCCTCTTGATCCCTTCTAGTAAAAAAAAGTGATCCTTTACAGGTTCAAATCGTGCCCCGACCAAAATGACTTTTTGATCATTTGGGATGCCTAACCGATTTTTCAAGGCCGTAAGCTGCTCACAGCTTATATGGTTATTTCGGTCATCCAGCTTAGATAAATCCACCCCGTTCCCCTCATAATACACACGTTGGCGCGGAGCATATTGCTCAATTTTTTTCATATCTTCCCGATTTTGCGAGGCGATCGCGTCACAAAACCAAGCGCCGATTTTCTCAAGAAAGCGATACGTATAATACTTAAGCTTGCTCTGCCCCTCATAAAAAGGCAACCCATGGCTTGTATGAACCACGACAGGGACGCCAGCCAACCTCCCTGCCATACGCCCGATGATCCCCGCCTTCGCTGTATGAGTGTGAACAATTTGATACTTCTCTTTACGGAACAATTGGGTCATTCGAAAAATAGACACCATATCATCGAACACATGAATTTGGCGATTCATCGGAATAAAATGCAGTTTGAAATCGTAGTTCTGCATCAATGCTTCGTTGTACCCTTCCTCGGAAGAAACAAGGTGAATCTCATACCCTTTTTGCTTTAATAACGCTAATTTGTCAACCAATATTTTATGACTGTAACTCGACGTACAAACATGGGCGACTTTGATCATCGCTGACGCACCTTTTCACTGAATTTTACAACAAGGATTGATAAACATTCTCATACTTCTCTACTACTAAATCCAACGCAAAATGCTCCTCCACCCGTTGCCTTGCCTTCTTGCCCAACTGTTTGCGCTCTTCAGTTGGAAGGCTGAGGCATCGTACAATCGCATCCGCCAGCACTTGCGGATGTTCAGGAGGCACAACAAAACCCGTATCACCGACAATATAAGCTGAATCCCCAACGTCTGTCGTGACGCAAGGAACTTCGCAAGCCATAGCTTCGCCCAATACGATTGGAAACGCCTCTCCTGCTTTTGAAGAAGAAACATACACGTCAAACTGGGGCATTAACGTATGAATGTCATTTCTTCTCCCCAGCAAATGGACATGTTTTTCGATTCCTTCCTGTCTGATAAGAGCTGACAATGTTTCATTTTCGTGCGTGACCCCATCTCCACATAACACAAAATGGACATTCGGCAACTTGTCCACTACCATTCTCGCTGCTTTGATTAAAGTAGGATGGTCTTTTTGACCATGCCAACGCGCCGCATGGCCGACCAACAAACAATCATCCGCCAAGAAAAGCTCCTTCAATAAGGATTTGGAATGACGGTTCGGTTGAAACAATCCTATATCGAAGCCGTTGGGGATGACCATCATTTTGTCCCTGCTATACCCTAATTGTTCGTGACATTGGAGTGAGGCATGGGAACAACAGATGATTTTGCTAGAGAAACGAGACAATACACCGCACCATTTCGCCACGGCAATCGTTTGTCTTTTCTCGATTTTGGGATCCAAGTTGCTGTGGTGAATGCCCCAGATAATATTCTTAACGCCTGCCAATCTCCCAGCCAAAAGGCCCAACAAGTTGGCATGATACATCCATGTTTGCAATACATCGGGCTTTTCTTTTTTTAAGATGCTGGCCAATTTCAACAAAAAAATCGGGTTCGGGACTCCTCGTTTCATCCCCAACCCAATGACTGGAATATCTAATTCTTTAATCTTTTCCCCCACCGGACCGACATCAGTCAACGAAATCACGGAAACCTCGAACTTGTTACGATCGATTTTGGACAACAACCGGTACAGCATCATCTCTGCTCCGCCCGTGTTGAGGCCGGTGATGAGGTGAATGAGTTTGTATTTGCACTTCATTTTTTTCATCTCCATCAAAGTTTTCCCTAAAATACTAATCCACCTCTGAAATACCATGCTACCAAACCATAAAAAAACATCAAACAACCAAATAAAACTTTAAAATCTTTTGTTGAATTTAACATGGATACTAGTATCAAAGGGACAAAATTTTCAAATACTCTCGCTCCAAAATCTAAAAAAAAGTATGACGCTAGATAGAATAATATTCCATAGGTTCCTAAATCAGAAATATTGTTTCTTTTTCTTCCTATAAAGAACAGCGTCCCTAAAATAAACCACCACATAAACCCCAAAAACGAACTTGATTGTGCCATATCAAACTGATACTCAGTGAAACGCCTATCTCCAGTCATTTGAATGATAGTAGGTAAAAAAAAGATTCCTGCCAATATTAGTGCAGCGAACAATGCAGCCTTAATAAAGAAAGATAATCGTAACTTACTAGTTACATGTTCATAAAACTCCACCAGCACAGTAAACCAGAGGGATGTATGCACAAAAGGAGATAAAAGACGTACAAGTAACCCTTTTCTCCCATTCAAAGCTATTCCGGTCAAATACACCCCCAAAGCTAGTCCCTGCCTCAAATGTTAAAGCCGATGATAAAA
>NZ_LDPD01000082.1:0-209 GCF_001026865.1 Geobacillus sp. ZGt-1
TTCAACATTTCCGCCAGCTTTTCCTCATTGGCAATCGCAAAATCGACCGGTCCCCCTTGCTTCACAGCTGGAATGCCGGGGGCGTTAGCCGCTTTCGGCGCTTCCGCCGGAGATGCCCACAGCCCGATGCCGAGCGACAGCGCCGCAACAAGTGATGGAATCGACCGTTTTTTCAAAAATATCCCTCCATATCAAATAAAAGGTTGATA
>NZ_LDPD01000083.1:0-482 GCF_001026865.1 Geobacillus sp. ZGt-1
GTGCCGGGGAATTGGGTGTGGGTTCGTTTAAAACATTTGGTTGATTTTTTTAGTGGTTCAGCATTTCCGAATCAGTATCAAGGATATAATGATTTAGAAATCCCGTTTTATAAGGTAGGGAATCTTAAAGATACTGATTCTAATTACTATATTTACAGTGAAGAAAATACTATTTCTGAAGAAATAAGAGTCAAGTTAAAAGCAAAAAAAGTTCCAAAAGACACTATTCTGTTTGCTAAAATTGGAGAAGCTATAAGACTGAATAGACGCGGTTTAGTTCCGAAGCCAGCATGTATTGATAACAACTTAATGGGGGTTAAATCGAATGAGAATATACTTGACAATAAACTTTTATTATACTGGTCTCTTAAAGAAGATTTTTACAAATATTCTCAAGCTACTGCAGTGCCATCAATTAGAAAAAGCACGTTAGAAGCAATCGCTTTCCCACTGCCTCCCCTAAACGAACAAAAACGCATCGC
>NZ_LDPD01000084.1:0-784 GCF_001026865.1 Geobacillus sp. ZGt-1
AAAAGACTACGGGTCGCCGGTGTTTTGGAAGAGGCGATCAAAAAGGCATTTTTGCTAGTTGATTTGATGATTTTTGAAATAAATGAAGGATTTTGAAGTAAAGTGTCGAATTCCACAACCGCCTGAGCCCCTTTATGTTCAAGAGGCCTCGATTTATCCTCATGGCATTCTTATTTTCCCTTTTTCTATGAATGGTGTGTAAATTTTGAAGGAACGGCCGCTGTCTTTCTGCATAATGATCGCATCTCGCATTTGCATGGCTATGCGGTTGTTTCCCATGCAGGGAGGGCGTTTGGTGGAGAATTTTAAGCTCGAGAATATGGAACTTTCCCCTTTGGATCGTGCAAAGCGCCATGTGGCGTTTCAGCATCGAGGCGCCTCAGGATGGATCACGCTGGCGAAGAAGGAACCGGACGGGGGATGGAGGCAGTATCACTACCAGCCCAACGAATTGGCTGTAGAACTGCCTAAATGGCTCGGAGAGGACGTCTATTTCAGTCAGAACACCTTTTATAAGCCTCAACGAAGAATCGAAAATATAAGGCAGCTGAGGGCTCTGTATGTGGATGTGGATTGCCATACGATTGGCTATGAGCCGGAGTGGGTGGTCGGGAAGCTGGACATCGAGGTATTCCATGACAATATCTTGCCTGAACCTAATCTCATCATTTTCTCGGGTCGCGGAATCGTATGCGTTTGGTTTATCGAGCCGGTCCCATACAAGGCCTTGCCGCTGTGGAAGGCGGTAGAGAACTATTTTTATGAACAGCTTAGCTATGTGGGG
>NZ_LDPD01000085.1:0-1868 GCF_001026865.1 Geobacillus sp. ZGt-1
ACCATGCCTATTGTTGCCGGAGCGGCAATTAAAAATAAGCCAACAGCGCTGCTTCTTATTTGTTTTTGTGCAGCTTCATATCCTTCGGTTTCCAAAGCCCTTACACACAAAGGGTACGAAGCTAAATTCACAATCATCATTAACATAATAATTGTTTGCTGGGTTAAATCGTAGGCTGCAGAATAAATTCCAGCTTCACTTTTCCCCGCCATCCACCCCAATAATAATCGATCCGACTGATTCATAACAAATGATAATGAAAGTGTAGCGGTTAAAGGAAGACCGTAACTCAGGCACTCTTTCAGTAAAGCAAAACGAAAATTTTCTTTTCGCAAGAGAAATCGGATGTCTTGCTTCTTTTCTTGAAAAGCATATAGAATCCATAAGGATAGCAACGGGCCGAGGATCAATCCAAAAACAACACCGTTTGACCCTAGCCCCCATTGAATAAGCAGTAGACTCAGCCCTAAAGATATGGCTGCTTTTAAAACAGAAAGCAACCCGTAGGCTTTCGTTTGCAAAGACGCTCGCAACAACTCTGAAATAATATCAAAAATGGATTGGGAAATAGCGAGTAATAAGACGCCTATCGTGATAGAAAAAGTTTCAAAACCTAAAAATAAAGATAGAAAAGTAACAAAAATAAGTGCTGCTAATGTGAGGAGATAACCGATAAAAAGAGTGCTCAACAATACATATTCATTCTTTTCATCCCTATATTTTGACAAAAAGCGGAGCAGGACTAGCCTAATCCATTGAAAAAATATAGCATTTGCCAACCCTGCTGTGGCAACAATTAGTGCATATTCTCCATAATCTTCCGCACTCAACATTCGAGTATACCAAGCAAGAGCAAGGAAGTTAATAAAGCCTGTTAGTCCCCTGGAGACAAAATAACTGAAAACGTGTTTGATAAACATCTATTCTTCTTTCCTTTTCAATTCACTTTTTCAGGCACAACCCGCCCATTCGCAATCCCCACCACCGTCGCCCGCACTTCGTCCTCGCTCATCCCTTCAAACCGCTCCATAAAATCGCGGAGGATCGCTTCATCCACCGCCGTTGCCTTCCCAATATGAATTTTCGGAAACACCTGTTCCGGATGAACCTCATTTTCATTCAGCAATTCCTCGAACATCTTCTCACCCGGACGGATTCCGGTAAATTCGATGCCGATTTCTTCGACGGTGTATCCGGATAGTTTAATCAAGTTTTTCGCGAGATCGACGATTTTCACAGGTTCGCCCATGTCCAAAACAAAGATTTCGCCGCCTTTGGCAAGTGCACCGGCTTGGATGACGAGGCGGGATGCTTCCGGAATCGTCATAAAATAGCGCGTCATATCCGGATGGGTGACGGTGACAGGACCGCCGGCTTGGATTTGCTTTTTAAATAGCGGAATCACACTGCCGCGGCTTCCCAAGACGTTTCCGAAACGGACGGCGACAAATTTTGTTTTACTCTGCTTGTCCAATTGTTGAATAATCATTTCCGCGAAGCGTTTTGTCGCTCCCATCACATTTGTAGGATTAACTGCTTTGTCAGTAGAAATTAATACAAAGGTTTGGACACCAAACGTATCGGCTGCTTCGGCGACGTTTTTCGTGCCGAAAATGTTGTTTTTGACCGCTTCTTTCGGGTTGTATTCCATTAACGGAACGTGTTTGTGCGCCGCTGCGTGATAGACGACATCCGGCTTATGTTCTTCCATCACTTCAAACATGCGCTCGCGGTCTTGAATGTCGCCAATGACTGGGACAATGTCGATTTGGTCTTTATATTGATTGCGCAGTTCCATGTCGATTTGATAAATGCTGTTTTCGCCGTGGCCGAGCAGGACGATTTTTTTCGGGTTAAATCGGCATACT
>NZ_LDPD01000086.1:0-6774 GCF_001026865.1 Geobacillus sp. ZGt-1
CAGGGAACAAAAACAAGCTGTTGGGCATGCGGTGCGGGCGCTCTATATGTACACCGCGATGGCCGGTCTGGCGGCGAAAACGGGAGACGAATCGTTGAAACAAGCATGCCAAACGTTATGGGAAAACGTGACGAAACGGCAAATGTATATCACGGGCGGCGTCGGCTCGAGCGCTTTTGGAGAATCGTTTACGTTTGATTTTGATTTGCCGAATGATACGGTCTATGCCGAGACGTGCGCGTCAATTGCGTTAGTGTTTTGGGCCCGCCGCATGCTGGAACTGGAGATGGACGGGAAATACGCGGATGTGATGGAACGGGCGCTATACAACGGAACGATCAGCGGCATGGATTTGGACGGCAAGAGGTTCTTTTACGTCAACCCGCTCGAAGTGTGGCCGAAGGCATGCGAACGCCATGACAAACGCCATGTGAAACCGGTGCGGCAAAAATGGTTCAGCTGCGCGTGCTGCCCGCCGAACTTAGCCCGGCTCATCGCGTCGATCGGCCATTATATTTATTCACAAACATCGGATGCGTTGTTCGTCCACCTTTATGTCGGCAGCGACATTCAAACGGAAATTGGCGGTCGGTCGGTCGAAATCGTGCAAGAGACGAAGTATCCTTGGGATGGAACGGTTCGATTGACGGTTTCGCCGGAATCGGCCGGAGAATTTACGCTTGGGTTGCGCATTCCCGGATGGTGCCGGGGAGCGGAGGTAACGATCAATGGGGAAAAGGTAGATATTGTTCCACTCATCGAAAAAGGATACGCTTATATCCGCCGGGTATGGCAACAAGGAGATGAAGTCACGCTCGATTTCCCGATGCCAATCGAACGGATCAAGGCGCATCCCCAAGTGCGCGCCAATGCCGGCAAAGTCGCCTTGCAGCGCGGGCCGATTGTATATTGCCTCGAAGAGGTCGACAACGGGCCGAATTTGGCAAATTTGTTCCTCCCGCGCGATGCCAGGCTTGAAGCGCATTTTGAACCCGGGTTGCTCGAAGGGGTGGTTGTGATCACCGGCATCGCCGAGCGGATCGATGAATCGGCATGGAACGATGAGTTGTATCGGCCTATTGAACCCCGAACCTATGAAGTTCCGTTCCGAGCGATTCCTTATTACGCTTGGTGCAATCGGGGGGAAGGGGAGATGACGGTGTGGGTGAATGAGAAATAGACGTATCGATGTTGCTGGTCACCACATAGAATGCTGTGGAAATCAAGACGAATATGAAGTTGAATGAGCTGGTCGGATGGTTGATGAACCGTGCACGACCAGCTTTTTTGTTTTGACAATCTTTGTTTGTGTTCTATACAAATTATTTGGAAGCCACTATACTAGTAATTAAAGAGATTTGTCTTTCACATACTCTTTTCCGTTAGGAAGGGACATCGCCATGCTTAGCTACCTAAAAAAATGGAACACGTTGCGAAATCAGATACTGGTCGTATTCCTATTTGTCATGGTGATTGTGCTGTCTCTCGTCAGCATGATCACGCTCAAGCAAGTGTCCCTGTTGATTCGGAACAACGCTGAAAACCAAATCAAGCAGACAGCTATTGAAGCGAGCGGTCGGATTGATTCATTGTTTGAACAGTTGAATACAGCGACAAAGTTTGTGATGACCAATCAAGAAGTCCAGCGATTATTCGAACGAATCCATGCGGGAGAGAATGTGACGTTTCCAGAATTGCAAAGGTTAAAAAGTGTGGTTAATAATATCCAAGCCAACTCTGAGGGCATTTACTCTGTCGAACTCTATACAGAAGATTTAAAGCAAGTGTTTCCCCTAGACAGTTCTATGAAGATGTTTCAACGTCTCAACGTGAAATGGATTTATGAAGCGGATCGCGCGAAAGGCAGACTTGTATGGATCGGAGAAGATCCGCGAAACCCGCAATTTTATTTAGCGATACGGCGCATTACGTTGATGGAGCGCCATTTTGCCAACGGGGGATACTTGCTTGTGCGAATTTACAAGCCGTATTTCGCGATTACTGAGGTGAACACGGGGCAATACGTATTGGTTTCCGATCCGGAAGGAAAGGTTATTTTTTCAAATAATTCCAGCTTAACTGATGTATCTTCATTAAATCAACGGTCAGCAACGGTAATAAATCAAACCGAATACATGGTAACAAAGCAGTCTTCCAACAAAGGGTTCACCGTTTTCATATTAACGCCTGTCAGTGCCCTGACCAAGGGAGTGAACAGCATTCGGTTTGGGATCATTTTCGCTGGCATTATCGGGATGCTTGTTTACTTTTTATGTTCGCTGCTTCTCTCGACCATCATTACACGGCCGATTGTTCAATTAACGAAAACGATGCGGCTGGCGAATGAGCGGTTATTAACAGTTGATCCGAAGATGGTTACGGTCAATGAGATCAGGGAGCTGAATAGCACCTATAACCAATTGGTGAGAGAAACGAATCATTTGATCAAAATGGTGTATCAAAAAGAGATTGTTCGCAGCCAAAGTGAATTGAAAGCGCTTCAAGCGCAAATCAACCCTCATTTCTTGTACAACACGTTGGAGTCGCTGCGGTGGTCGTTAGAAGAGAAAGGGGAAGAAGAGTTGGCAGATGTCGTTGTGTCCATGTCAGAGCTGTTTCGCTACACCATCAGCCGAAATGTGAACGATGATTGGGTTACATTGAAAGAGGAATTTCGCCATATCGAAAATTATATGGACATTATCAAATTTCGGTTTGGCGATCGCATCAAGTGGCATTTGTCGCTGCCTGAGGAATGGGAAAATGTCAAAATCCCAAAACTGTTGATTCAACCGTTAGTCGAAAACGCGGTCGTGCATGGTTCGGAAAACCGGACAGCCCCTTGTACCATTACCGTGGCTGTCAAACCGGTTTCGGATCGTCATCTTGAGATCATGGTGGAAGATGATGGAGTTGGAATGGATGAAGAAAGGCTCGAGGCGGTGAAACAGGCTATGCATACAGGAGAAGCGAAAGGAAAAGGAATGGCATTGTATAATGTGAAAAAACGTCTCCAACTTTATTACAAGAAAGAAACGAGCGATGGCATAACAATTGAGAGCCGTAAAAACAAAGGTACAAAGGTCACGCTTCGAATTCCTGTTAACGGAGGTGAAAGATAATGTATGAGAAGACCATTTTGGTTGTGGATGATGAGCCGAGGGCGAGGGAAGGGATGAAGCGGTTGTTGGAAAAATGGGCCTCCGGCAAACACCGAATCATAACGGCTGCCAACGGCCAAGAAGCGCTTGACATTTTGCGGCAAGAGCGAGTGCACGTGTTATTGACAGATATTCGGATGCCGGAAATTACCGGGCTTGATGTGTTAGAGGAAATGAGAGAAAAAGACGATTCTCCGGCAGTGATCCTCATTTCTGCTTACCCTGATTTCGATTATGCGCAAAAAGCCATCAGCCTTGGTGTATTAAACTATTTGTTGAAGCCGGTGAAAAAAAGCGAATTATTCGAAGCGGTAGAAAAAGCGATCCACGTTTCCGAGCAAAAGGAAAGGGAACGAGTGATGAAACAATTGATTGACGATAAACTCATCGATGCCCTTGACCGTCACCCCCAAACTCGTGAACCGATTCGCGAGGCCATCCAGTTTATTGATCGGCATCTAAAAGATGATATATCACTAAAAGAAGTGGCGGAGCACGTCCATTTGAATCCAAGCTATTTTAGCACGCTGTTTAAAGAACAAATGAAACTCACATTCAGCGAATATCTCACAAGAAGAAGAATGCAGCGAGCTAAAGAACTGTTGATGACGACTGATATGGCTGTATCAGAGATTGCGGAAGAGTGCGGTTACAAAACAGCGAAATATTTTATTCATTTGTTTAAGGAAATGGAGGGAAAGACTCCGAGCAGCTATCGAAAAAGTCAAAAAGAAAAGTAATCTAAAAATACTGGTACTTTTCCTAATGGTTGTTGCCTTTTTCCCCCTTCATGATGATGGTAGACTGTATTTGCAAGCAAAGAATAGAGAAGGGGGTAAAGTTTATGAAAAAGAAAGCGTTCACATGGTTGGTTTTGCTAATGTTGATGGCGGGGATTGTGCTGTCTGGTTGTTCTTCTTCGTCGAGCGATTCTGCGAGCGAGGGGAAATCCGGAGACGGGAAAATTCATTTGAAGTTTATGCACGACTGGCCAAAAGGCAGTTCAACCGCTTACTACAATCTTGTAGAGGAGATTATTAAAGACTATGAAGCGAAGCATCCGAATGTTCAGATTGATGTAGAGGTATTAAATCCGGATCAATATCGGGATAAATTAAAAGTGTTGGCCGCTTCGAATGAATTGCCTGACGTAGGGTTGACGTGGTCGAACGGTTTTGCCGAACCATACGCCACTGGAGGACAATTTGCGCCGCTAAATGATATTATCGAAAAAGAATTTAAAGACCAGTTTGTACCTGGAACGGTAGAAGCGTATACCTTTAACGGCAAATCGTATGCGCTTCCAATGGAGATGAACATCACGTATATTTTCTACAACAAAGAGATTTTCAAAAAATATGGTCTTCAGGAACCGAAAACCTTTGAAGATTTGAAAAACATTGGGAAAACGTTGATCAAGCATGGGGTGATTCCAGCCACAGTCGGTTCAAAAGACGGATGGCCGGCATCGATGTGGTTTATGTACCTCGCTGACCGGATTGGCGGCCCGACGATTTTGACCGATGTCATTCAAGGAAAAGTGAAAATGTCTGACCCAGCTATTGTCAAAGCGGCAAAAGAAGTTCAAAATCTTGTGGATATGGGGTTCTTTGTCAAAGGGAACACTGCCTTCTCGAATGATGATGCTAAAGGTTATTTCCTAAACGAAAAGGCAGCCATGTTCTTAACGGCCACATGGGAGTTGCCGAACTTTACAACCAGCCCGGATGTGCCGCAAGAGTTTAAAGAGAAGGTTGGTTACTTTAAATTCCCACTGTATGAAGGCGGCAAAGGAACGGACATCAACAGTTATGTTGGCGGTCCTGGGTTAGGCGCGTTTGTCGCGGAAAATTCAAAGCATAAAGAACAAGCGAAAGACTTCGCGGCGTACCTTGTCAAAGAATGGGGCAAACGGTCAGTGGAAGGTGCAGGCATTTTACCAGCTACAAAGGTGAATACAGAAGGGTTGAACGTACCGAAGATGTACCTGGATGTCTTGCATGACATCAATAACGCGACAAACATTACGACTTGGTTTGACACCCAAGCAAGCCCGAATGTTTCTGAGCTGCACCACGACTTAATGACGGCCCTGTTTGGGAAACAAATCACGCCAGAAGAATTTGCGAAACAACATGATGACGCGTTGGCGGAGGAAGCCAACAAATAAGAATTTTGGGGGCATCTGGAACAACACATGCCCCCTTATTTGTAAAGAAGGAGTTATCAGCGATGAAAAACGTTATGTCCAATAAAACAGCCATCATTCTTTATGTCCTGCCGTCGCTTCTCCTTGTCTTGTTTTTAATTTATATCCCGATTGCGCTGACGGGATATTATGGATTGATGGATTGGAGCGGGGTAGGCCAGATGAAGTTCATCGGCTTGGAGAATTATAAAAAGCTTATTCATGACAAGCTGTTTTGGGAGAGCACCTGGCACTCCGTCTTGTTGGCGTTGTTTTCCGTTCTCAGTTTGATCGGCTATTTAATCGTTTCTTTAATATTAGCGAGCAAAATTAAGGGAGGGAATTTGTTTAGAAAAATTTACATTATTCCCATGCTTATGTCGTCTGTCGCCATCGCTCAACTTTGGATTAAGATTTTTGATCCGATGAATGGGCTGATTAACAGTTTATTGTCTATGTTTGGGATAAAAGAGACTCCACTTTGGTTGGCGGATCCTGATATGGCGTTATATTCGGTTTTCATCCCGATCGTTTGGCAGTATGCGGGATTTTACATCATCATTCTGTATGCGGCTTTGATCAATGTACCTCAAGAATTGATTGAAGCTGCAAGAATCGATGGTGCCAATGCCTTTCAAATTGCCTACAAAATTAAGGTGCCCCTTATTTCTGGGGTGTTAAAAGTATTGGTGATTCTAGCCGTTGTCGGGTCTTTGAAATATTTTGATTTGATTTACGTCATGACCGGAGGTGGTCCGGGGCATGCCACGGAAGTGATTGCTTCTTATATGTATAAAGAAGCGTTTGGGAAATTCAACTTCGGGTATGGAAGTGCCATTGGTTTTGGGTTGCTCATCCTTAGCATGGGAGCGACCTGGATGATTCAAAAAATGTTGAGAGTCAATCAAGAATAAAAGGAGAATTGACCATGAAAGAAAAGAAAACCTTAGATTCCAAGCTTCGTTCTCCTTTACGACGAATCGCAATGGGAATTCTTTACTTTATCTTGGTTGTTGTAGCGCTTCTTCAATTGTATCCGTTAGTATGGTTATTCTTATTGTCGTTGAAGACGAATCAGGAAGTGTTTGGGATGTCTCCATTCGCTTTGCCGAAATCTCCGCGATGGGAAAATTATATAAATGCTTGGTTTGATGGAGGGATCAACCAATACTTTTTCAATAGTGTCTGGTATACGATCGTCGCTGTTGTATTGACTTTGATTTTAGCCAGCTTCGTTACGTTTGCCTTGACCAGAATGGAGTGGAAATTCAAAGGTGTTGTATTGGCTTTGTTTATGATCGCTTACATGATCCCGCTTCATTCGACGCTCATTCCGTTGTTTAATATTTATAATAAAATGAACTTAATTGATAACCCCATCTCGATTATTCTTTCATATACGACCTTTAACTTGCCGATTACGAT
>NZ_LDPD01000087.1:0-834 GCF_001026865.1 Geobacillus sp. ZGt-1
GGGTGCGAAATGTGAGTTAAAACATAAACATCAGGTATTGCTGTTTAGCCGAGTTCCCTATAGAAAAGGGAGTAGGACTAAATATGTAGCTGCATCAGAAGAGAATTGTTATTTTTTGCAAGATAAATGCTACGATATTATTTACTCGAATAAAGAAATCCTTACTCTTATTACGGAAGAGGGGGTGAAGTTAGCAAAGAGACAATATAGCTGGGACATCGCGAATCTCCATAAAACTTATCGCTTCATGTTGAGTAAAAGAGGTTATTTAACAGCACAGGGATTTGTAAACCAAACCAAATTAGGCAGGAATTTAATTAGGTATTATGGAGATGAGCTTTTAAAATATTTAAATTGCGAAGTTAAACCGGGAGACGCCAACTGTTGGCTGAGATTATTAACAAGTAAACATCGCGCTATTTTCCATCCATTGAAACATATCTTGTTGTTAGTATTTCTTCAAGAGTCTGTAGATAGCATAAAAGAGAATGAAAATAAATCTTTTTTTGCATTTGGAGAGGGACCTTATCCTTGTCTAAATCCTGTTGCAGAACATTATGGTCAACGATTAATTGAGGATGTTCAAATAAAAAGAGATGAAAATACAGGAAATCCGCGCGGCCTATTTGTATGCGAAAAATGCGGCTTTTCATATTCGAGAATTGGTCCAGACAAGGATATTAACGATCAATTTCGTTATAATAAAGTAATAGAGTATGGACCGGTATGGAAAGAGAAGTTAAACTATTTCATTAATAACGAAAACCTTAGTAAAAAAGAGACAGCAAGAAGGTTAAATGTCAGTATTGAGACAGTAAGGAGATATTTGAATGG
>NZ_LDPD01000088.1:0-2852 GCF_001026865.1 Geobacillus sp. ZGt-1
CGAGCATCAACGACGGTCTACCGGTTTGGTGTGCGGACGTCATAGACGGATAGGAGGCGGATGACTCTTGATGGAGGAAATCGAAGGGGTGTTGATCGATCTTGACGGGACGATATGGAGAGGAAATGAACTAATTCCCCATGCGAATGAGGCGGTTGCCTACCTCCGTTCTCTTGGAAAACGAATCGTGTTCGTCAGTAACCGGGGCAATTGGTCGCGGCGCATGTGCTATGAACAGCTTGAACGGTTTGGAATTGCGGCGGGGGAGGAAGACATCATTTTATCCTCAACGGTAACAGCCCAATTTTTGCGCCAACACTATCCGCTGTGTCAAGTTTGGACGCTGGGGGATGAGGGGTTGCGCGAAGAGTTGCGCCTCCACCACGTTCGATTGGCAGCCGTGCCAGAGGAAGCGGACTTTCTCGTTATCACGTTGCATGAGACTATGACCTATCGAGAGCTGGATTTGGCCTTTCGCGCGGTTTGGCATGGAGCGCGCATCATAGCGACCAATATCGATAAAACGTTTCCGAGTGAACATGGGAATGCCATTGATGTAGCGGGGATGGTCGGGGCGATTGAAGCGGCGACAGCCCGAACAGTGGAAATCGTGTTAGGCAAGCCTTCTTGCTTTATGGCGGAAGCGGCCTTGTGCCAGCTGCAAGTGCCGCCTCACCGTTGTCTCATCATTGGTGACAGTGTGGAGTCAGATCTTCGCATGGGGCGGATGCACGGGATGAAGACTGCTCTTGTGTTGACCGGTAATACAAAGCGGAGTCAGCTTGACGCATTGCGGGCCAAGGAACGGCCCGATTATGTGTTGGACTCGATTGGTGACATCATCCGCTTAGGGAAGGAGATCATGCAGTGAATCAAACATTGGACGGCATCGTTTCATTAGCCAAGCAATGTCAGTGCGGGCATCGTCATTATGATATTCCGATTGAACAAATTGTCGTGAGCCATGAGGTGTTCAAACGGCTGGCAGCTTATTTGCAGTACAAGCGATATAAGAAAGTGGCTGTGGTGGCCGACGCGCGGACGTTTGCGGCGGCGGGACAATCATTGTGTGATGAGCTGGAAAATGAATCGATTCGCTGCAAGGTATGCTTCGTGCAACCGGATGAAAATGGGGATGTCATCGCCGATGAGCGTGCCATCGTGCAAGTGCTGCTGGAAACGCCGGACGATGTCGATGCGTTCATTGCCGTAGGGGCGGGAACGATTCACGACATTACCCGTTTTGGCAGTTATAAAATGAAAGTTCCGTTTATTTCGGTTCCTACTGCTCCATCGGTGGACGGATTTACGTCAATGGGAGCTCCGCTCATCATTCGTGGGGGGAAACAAACGATCCAAGCGCAGGCGCCGATCGCCGTATTTGCCCATACGAATGTGTTGTCCCAAGCTCCAAAAGAGATGATCGCCGCTGGATTTGGCGATATGGTGGCGAAGTATACGTCATTGGTCGACTGGCAGTTTGCCCACTGGATGGCCGATGAGCCCTATTGTCCATTTGTTCACCAGCTTACTGAACAATCTCTCAAAGCATGTGTCGACCATATTGATGACATTGCCGATGGCGGTGAACAAGGGATTCGTGTATTAATGAATGCGTTGCTGCAGTCGGGCATTGCGATGTTGCTCATGGGGCAATCGTACTCGGCATCGGGGGCGGAACACCATCTATCCCACTACTGGGAAATGGAGTTTTTGCGCCAAAACAAGCAGCAAGTGCTGCACGGGGCGAAAGTTGGTGCAGCGACTCCGATGATCATTGAACACTATCAACGCGTCTTTTGGCCGTTATGGAACAAACTAGAAGAACGACCGAAATCAATAGACGAAACTGCAAGGAAACGACTCAAAGCCAATGCGGCTTCTATTCAGAAACTGCTTGAATCCTTGCCCTCTCCAGGGCGCGTTCGAACTATGTTAGAGAAAGTAGGAGGGGCCGCTCTCCCGGAACAACTCGGCATCGATCTTCCGTTGGTTGAACGGAGTCTGCGGGAGGCTCATCGATTGCGTCCGAACCGCTTTACGATTCTCTACTTTTTAAATGAATGGGTTTTAGGAACATGATAGGGGGAATCAAAGTGGAAAAAGCTACAATAAGGGCAAATGTCAAGGATCGGTTTTGGAAACGATATATCGATGTCGTCCGGAACGAAGTCGTTCCTTACCAGTGGGAAGCGCTTAATGACCGCATCCTAGGCGCTGAACCAAGCCATGCAATCGAAAATTTCCGCATCGCCGCTGGCGAATCAGATGGAGAATTTTATGGGATGGTCTTTCAAGACAGCGATGTAGCGAAATGGCTCGAAGCGGTGGCGTATTTACTCGAGGAAAAGCGCGACTCGGAATTGGAAGCACTCGCGGATGACGTGATTGAGCTGCTTGGCCGCGCCCAGCAGCCGGACGGCTATCTCAACACGTATTATACGGTCAAGGAACCCGGTAAACGTTGGACCAACCTGCGGGACAACCATGAATTGTATTGCGCCGGCCATTTGATCGAAGCGGCAGTTGCTTATTTCCAGGCTACAGGAAAACGGCGCTTTTTAGACATTATGTGCAAATATGCCGACTATATCGGTACGGTATTCGGCCGCGGGGAAGGCCAAATTCCTGGATACGACGGACATCAGGAAATTGAGTTGGCGCTGTTGAAATTGTATGAGGCGACTGGAAACGAGAACTATTTAAAACTGAGCCAATATTTTATTGATCAGCGCGGGCAGCAACCTCATTACTTTGATCAGGAAAAAGAAGCAAGGGGGGAAACGGGGCCATTTTGGTATGACGGCGGGTATCGTTACCATCAGGCGCACATTCCGGTCAGGGAACAAAAA
>NZ_LDPD01000089.1:0-440 GCF_001026865.1 Geobacillus sp. ZGt-1
GTCTTGTCCTGTAAAACTCGATCCGATTTTTACTAACGGGTTCGGATTTGAATTACAAAATAATAAATAACTATTTAAAAAGAGGTGCAATTCGCACCTCTCTTATACATATATTAACAAGCAAATTAACTTTTTAAATAAATGTATTTATAAACAATTTCTTTTTTACTAATTCGCTTTTATCACATTTTGCAATTTTTCCATCACTCGTGATAAAGATGAGATTGAATTTATTGTCTCGAATCCTTCAATATCTAAAGAATGATTTGCATTTTGAATAATCTCTAAATTTAAATTTGTCTTTCTCAATTGTTCAAGTTTATTTGAATCGTAATGCGGGTCTTTATCTCCAATAACAAGAAGTCCTTGATGCTTACTGTTCTGTATAGATTCGAAAATTAAATCAAATTTTAATAATGGGGTAAGTAATATCATTTTCG
>NZ_LDPD01000009.1:0-23273 GCF_001026865.1 Geobacillus sp. ZGt-1
ATGACCGGTAAAAACGAAAAGTGTTAAAGCTTTACATTGCATCTATACAATCAGAGCAGGCGCCGCCCTCTGCAATAGGGAGATGGGCGCCTGCTTGGCGTTTGCGTAAAGGGTTGCGCCGCTTCCCTAGCGCGCGGGAACGAAGAAGCCCATGGGCGGCTTCACATACAAGAAGGGATCGGACGCAGGGAAGAAGAATAGAAAGACATGATATGATGAAAAAGAGGAGGTGGGAACGTTGCCCAATCATTTGCCTATGGAAGAAAATGTGATGGATATGCTCATCGGCGGCTTTTCGGTTGTGATGTTGATCGCGGTTGCGACAATCGTTTTTCTTTGGCGAAGGAATCGAGAGGGGCGGGCGTTTCTGTGGATATTGGCCCATTTCTTGTTGCTGTCTCTGGCTGTTTCATTTGCGCTGAAGGCGATTTCCTTTGATCTTACCCATGTGCAGGCATCCGAAGAAATCTCCCTCCTTCTTGGCAAGGCGGGGCTGGCGTGGGGAGTGGGGATGGTTTGTTTGTTGGTCGGCATTGTGAAACTTTCCAGACGATGACCACGATTTAGATCGGTATGATTGTAGAGAAACGCCAAGCTGCAAAAAAAAGCCATCCGCCTTTATCGACTGACGGTTCTGAGGGGCGGATGGCGTTTGCATGATCATTCGAATCAGAAGCTGCTTATGTTGTTTTTCGATTTCTTGGTATGGTCAGTGTTTTCCAGTTGTTTGCGTTCAGCTGTTTCGCGATATAGACGATTTGCCCGATATGATACGAATAATGGTACATTTGCCGCTCAATGGCTTCGATGACGGAATGGGGTTCGCCGCGGATCGTGACTGTCCGCAACAAATCCGTTTCTTGCAGTTCGTTCAGCGTCTGAAAGAAAGCAGACCACCCCTTTTCCCAGCAAGCCAGCACTTCTTTGCGCGTATGGAAGTCGTTGATAAACTCATCATCGCGGTTTCGGTCCGGTTTTTCCCCATCCGACGACAAAAAGTCTGTCCAGCGCGACACCATATTTCCGCTCATATGTTTGACAATGATGGCGATGCTGTTGGCCTCCTCATGAAAGCAATGGAACAGCTGTTCCTCCGAACATTGGTCCATAGCCCGTTCGGCGGTCTTTTTCATGTCAACAAAGCGTGCGCGCACCACTCGCAAATATTCTTGGCCGATGTTCATTCACACACCTCCGTCAAAGAAATGCCATCTCTTTTATTCGCCGTCGATGCTGTGATTTCTTTCTATGTGACGGCAAAAAGCAAAAAAAGCAACGCCTTGGGCGGACATGACTATGGGTCATGTTTTCGAAGCAGGCGAGTGAATAATCAGATCATAGCGGCACTCTTCTTTGCCCGTGTTCATAAATTGATGTTCGCAGGCGGCGTTGTAAATAAAGAGAGTCCCCTTCACGAAAGACGTCCGTGTTATGAAAACTCCTTTGCTTTCCCTGAGTGCGGAGGATTCATTCGGCATGGTCGCGAAAACATCCTCTCGATTTTCGCCGAAAGGGTGCGAAATGTGAGGGATAACGTCCGCTCTTTTATACGTAGCTTCCGATTTTTCCGTTTTTTCTCGCCCAATGCCATTGTTGCTTCAAGACTAATGAGCCCATGGCCAGCCATAATAGCGAGATGCCGAGAGCAGGAAAGAATACGGGCCATCCTTCATTCACTCCTTGCACGGCCCAAGAAAGGGGAGAAAAGTAGTTGAGAATATGAAAGGCTGTCGGCAATAAATTTGAAGATAGAAAAAAACCTGAGAAGATTAATAAATAATAAAGCAGCACCTCGGTAACGGCTCCGACTTGTTTTAAGCGAAGGGACAGTCCTAAAATGAACACACCGATTCCCGTCATCCCGATTAGGCTTACGCCGCCAAATACGACGATCTCCGTTATCATGGATAATATTCCCGAGAGAATTTCGGAAAATCCAATCATCAAAGCCGCACAGATGAAAAAGAGCACTACCCACACGGATGATAATGCGATTTCCGCGATCACTACGCCCATTAAAACTTGCCATGGGGGAGTCTTGGTGGAAAGTACCTGCTCTGCCGTGCCGAGATACGCTTCCTCGATCACCGTGTTGCCGAGCTTTGAGATCAAATGAGCGCTTAAGTACCAAAGGCTGAAACCGAACAGTTTGAGCGTCGCTTCCTTTCCGGTTTGTATCGGGCTTGCGTACAGCGTACCGAGAAAAAAGACAAATTTAATGATAAGGCCAACGGTAAAATCGAACCAATACCGACGATACTCTGCCCTTTTTTTCAAAAAGGAAGCCAATACTACATTCAAGATTTGCAGGGGCAACCGACTCACCTCCTTAGACGGATAGGTTGGAACGAATAGCGGCCAAAAAATGAGTTTCAAGGTCGGCTGGAGTTGAAAAATGTTCTTTCGTGCCGCTCCAAACGATTTTTCCGCCTTGAATAAAGACAAACTTATTTCCAACGGCGTGGGCAAAAGGAATGTCGTGGGTGGTGATGAGAACGGCTTTCCACCATTGGTTTTCTTCCGTTAACATGGTTCGGATATGATGTTGCGACTCAACATCAAGGCCAAGAGTTGGCTCATCAAGGAACAAAAACGGCGCTCCTTTCATTAAGGCGATCGCAAATGCCAGTTTTTGTTTCATCCCACGTGAAAGGGTTTGGGTAAGACGCTCAGCGTATGGGGTTAGATTCAACACGGCCATCATTCGTTCGGCTCTTCGTTTTGCTTCAGCACGACTCCATTTGTTCAGCAAGCCGAAGTATAAGAGATTTTCCAAAACAGTTAAATAAGAATAGGAGTTGTCAGCTTCTTCAAATACGACCGCAATCGACTCGCGCGCTTCATCTGGATGGCGGACAACATCTACTCCATTGACATAGATGCTGCCGCTGTCTGGTGCAGTAAGCCCGATGATGCATCTTATTAAAGTAGTTTTTCCGGCTCCATTCGGCCCTAAAAGAATAAGTCGATCCCCTTCAACCAGTTCAAGGGAAACATTATGTAATACTTGGCGGTTTGGCGGATAGATTTTGTTTACGTCTTGCACGGCAATCATTTTTTTCTACCCTTTCCATTTAATAAGCTAGGGTGGTCTTGAAAAATCTTGAGGACCACCCGAAAGGATTATTACCAACTCGCTGGGACTTGAGACGGAGCATGTTTTAGTATGTCGTCACTTGTTGGAATAGGAGGGACCACAGTAAGAGAACCATGTCCTTCCAGTCGATAGAAAAGCTCTGTAGAAATACTGGTAGAAAATTCAATAGCTATATCAATTTTGCACCACATATTAAATGGTCTATGATTTTTTCCACCCATATTCTCTTTCCCCTTTAGTGTATTATACAAAAAAACAAAAAAATGTAAATATTTAAAATTAACGTGACATTAGAAACCGATCAAAAATACACGCCAAGACAGGGATTCCGTGAGCTTGTGTAAAAAGAGGGGCGTTTTCCGTGAAGTCGTCGTCAACACCATGCTTTTTTGAGCAGTTTTACTCCAAGCTCAATATCCTCGAGCGACAAGCCGCTAAAACCGAGCTTGATCATGGGTCGGTCTGGCCGTTGGTTCACAAAATAGCGCGAAGTGGGATACACTTTTACCCCACACGATAGGGCGCGTTGAAGTAGCTGTTCTTCTGAACAATCGGAATGAACTTTGATTAACACGTATAAACCGGACTGTTCGCCAATAATGGAGATCATATCCCCAAATGCTTTTCGCAGTAGTGATGTTAAATGCTCCATTTTTCGTTTGTACACGAGGCGCATGCGTTTAATATGGCGGCCCCATTCCCCCTCCTCCATAAATTTGGCCATCGCCAATTGGCTGAGGATGGACGCAGTGCTTTCGAAAAGGCGAAACTGCTGCTGATAACGGTACAAAAGCGACGGCGGCAACACCATGTAGCTTAAGCGAATCCCAGGCAGAAACGATTTTGAGAAATTGCCCAGATAAATGACTTTTGTGGAATCAATGGAAGCAAGAGCAGGAAACGGCTTTTGCGTGTAACGGAATTCGCTGTCGTAATCGTCCTCGATAATATAGCCATCGACGTTGTTCACCCATTGAATGAGCCTGTGCCGTTGCTGGATCGGCATGCTGACTCCCATCGGGCTTTGATGTGAAGGGGTGACATAGATGAGCCGCGATCGCCTGTTCTCGAGCGGTGAAAGATCGATGACGGTTTCGGAAACAGGCACCGTTTCCAGCTGAAAGCGGTGAAACAAAAACGCTTCTCTGGCGCCGTCATAACCAGGGTCTTCGACGATCACGCTGTTGAATTCATCTTTTAGAATATAGCCAAGGGAGAGAAGCATTTGCTGCGTGCTGCTTCCGATGATGATGGCGTTTGGCTCTGTGATCACCCCGCGGGATTCGAGAAGGTAGATGGCGATTTGCTTGCGCAAGCATAATTCCCCAAACGGATCCCCATAGCGGAAACATCCTTTGGCCGTCAATACTTGATTGGAAATTCTTCTCCATGCTTTAACGGGAAAATGATCGGCATCGACGGTATCGGCGCGAAAATCGACAACAACGGACGTTGCTGCTTCCCTTGCCGATTGGCGTGCAGAAATGCGGGCTTTTGGAATGAAAAGAGGTTCCACTTCATTGGCAAAATACCCTTTTCGTTTTTCCACGCGAATATATCCTTCCGCTACCAGCTGTTCGTAAGCCATTAAAGTTGTGTTCCGGCTGACATTCAATGATTCGGCGAGTTGGCGAATGGAAGGTAGCGGCTCATTGGCTTGAATGTCGCCTTGTTCAATCAATGATTTCAATTTTTCGTAGATTTGCTTGTATTTAGGCGAGCCGTCCTTCAAGTCAAAAATGATCGTCTTCATGTTCATCCTCCTGACATGTTTATTTTTTTGTTATTGTCACTTTTTTTATGTCAGTTTTGATTATATTATACATTGTGAAGAATGGAATGCTGTAATTGAAAAGATGGGGGAGAGGACTGATGTATATTCCGAAGCATTTTGCCATCAACGATATGTCTGTCGTCTATGAGGTGATCGAGGAGAACAGTTTTGCCACCTTGGTGTCGATGCATCAAGGGGAGCTGTTTGCTACCCATTTGCCGCTGTTGCTCGATCGGGAGAAAACGTGTTTGTACGGCCATTTTGCCCGTTCTAATCCGCAATGGAACGACATTCAACGTCAGACGGTCTTGGCGATTTTCCACGGTCCGCATTGTTATATTTCTCCTTCCTGGTATGAAACGAACCAGGCGGTGCCAACATGGAATTATGTGAATGTCCATGTGTACGGGAACGTGGAGTTGATCGACGATGAAGAAGAAATCATGCAGTCGCTGCACGATATGGTAGAAAAATACGAAGCGCCGGGCAGCCGTTACCAGCTGTCAGAGGTCGATGCCGGGATGCTGTCCGGCATGAACAAAGGAATTCAAGCCTTCAAAATCATCATCAAGCGAATCGAGGGAAAAGCCAAGTTAAGCCAAAATCATCCTGCATACCGACAAGAACGGATCATCAAGCAACTCGAGCAAATGCCATTTGAAAACGAAAAGCGAATCGCTTCCCTGATGAAAAAGCAACAGCAGTGAAATAGAAAATGAAGGAGTGAGATGTGAGGATGGGGCTTTCGACGATCGGTGTGTTTATAGTGGCAGCCGCGGCACTGCTCATCGTCCCCGGACCGGCGGTATTGTACATTGTGTCTAGAAGCATCGGTCAAGGAACGAAAGCAGGAGTTGTAGCGGTGTTTGGCGTGGCATTGGGTGGCGCTGTCCATGTTGTCCTTGGAGCCGTGGGCGTTTCCGCGATTTTGATGACATCGGCGGCTGCCTTTACGATGATCAAATATTTAGGAGCCGTTTATCTTATCTATTTGGGAGGCAAAACGTTATTTTTTGCTTCCACCAAGGATGAGGAAATCCCGAACACGAAGGCCAAGGAGAAAACATTGGCGCAAGTGTTTTACGAATCTCTATTTGTCGAAGTGACCAATCCAAAAACAGCGCTCTTTTTTCTTGCCTTTTTTCCGCAATTTATTTCGCCTTCTGCTGGATTGGTGGCTGGTCAATTTTTGCTTTTAGGGGCGATATTTGTTGTTCTCGCCTTGCTAAATGACAGCTTGTACGCCATGTTGGCCGCGGGCATCCGCAAACGGCTGGCTGCCAAGAAAGGAAGCATGAAGGTGATGAACCGGGTGGCGGGCTGTTGCTATATCTTGTTAGGACTATTCTCCGCCTTGGCGAGCCCTTCAAAACCGTAAGAGAATGGAGGAGTGGATGATGACACGTTTTGTTGTTGAAGACGATGTTTGGGCCATATTTCCCCACGCCAAAATCGGTGTGGTCGTTGCCCAAGGGATTGACAACGGCATCAAGAATGCCAGCGTTTACGAACAAATGCTGCGAGAGGCGGAGAAAGAGGCGCGGAAATTCCTGGAGTTTGAAGAATTGAGCCGCAACCCCGTCATCGTTGTTTGGCGAGAGGCGTTTCGGCGATTCAAAACGAAAAAAGGGGCGCGTTGTTCGGTTGAAGCGCTGCTGAAACGAGTGAAAAACGGTCAGCACATCCGAACGATCAACCCGCTTGTGGATATTTATAATTCTGTTTCATTGCGTTACGGGCTTCCATGCGGAGGGGAGGATATCGACACGTTTGTCGGCGACATCCGGCTGGCGCTGGCGGATGGTCATGAACCGTTCATCCCGTTGGGAGGCGAGGAAAACGACCCGCCGTATGAAGGAGAAATCGTGTATAAAGATGACGTGGGCGCCATATGCCGCTGCTGGAATTGGCGGGAAGCCCAACGAACGATGCTCACCGAACAGACGAAGCACGCCTTCCTTTGCATCGAATCGATTGATGAAACAAGGAATGAGGTTCTTTACCAAGCGCTGGAAGAATTGGCTTCCTCCATACGCCGTCATCTCGGGGGCACAGTGAAGACGCACATCGTGGATATTCACCATCCAGAAATATCGATAACGGATTAAGGACCATTTTATCCGTCTTGCTTTAATTGCTGCGGCGCTTGGCCGCTCCGGTGGGGAAGGAGAAGCGATGCGACTCGCCGAGCCGATTGTCGACATGGCACTCGCCTTCATTGTGTTTGGTGTGCTCGTTGGGCGGTGGTTAGCATGTAGAGGCCGCCTGCTTACTTCAGTACCTGATATCATGCGCTCGCTTTTCCCAAAAGATGAGCTGTTTTTTTCTTGCTATAAGAATTATAGGGAGCTTGCCAGCTGGCTTCTCCTTCAAATTTTCTATCGTTCTGCTTGTAAAACAAAAAGCGGATGGAGGCTTGCCTCATCCGCTTATCGATAATTCACAAACTGCACCTCAATCGGCAAATCCGCTTCGCGAATGGCGGCGATCACCTTTTGCAAGTCGTCTTTGCTTTTGCCGCTGACGCGAATTTGGTCATCTTGCACTTGGCTTTTCACTTTCAAGCCGGTGTTCTTGATGATCGTGGTGATTTTTTTCGCGTTTTCTTTGTCGATCCCTTGGACAAGCTTGGCGCGCTGGCGCACTGTGCCGCCTGCGGCCGGCTCGATTTTGCCGTATTGGATGTTTTTCGTCGCCACCCCGCGTTTAATGAGCTTGCCGATGAGCACATCTTTCAGCTGCTCAAGCTTAAACTCGTCGTCGGAGATGAGAACGAGCTCGTCTTTCTCGAGCGAAATGTCGCTTTTGCTTCCTTTGAAGTCGTAGCGCGTTTTGATTTCTTTCATGGCGATGTTAATGGCGTTCGCCACTTCCGACAAATCGACTTTGGATACGATATCAAACGAACTTTCTTTCGACATACGTGACCTCCCGGGCGTGTGATNTACTTTCATTATAGAAAAAGGTGGGAGGAAAGACAACAATGATCAAAGGGGCAAGAAGGTTAGTTTCGTCCTTTATCCGGAAGAGGCCGGCATGTAGCACCATGCTGAAAGCGGGACTTGATGCAGGGGGAACAATGTGAAAAAGGCGGTGTTTCGGCCGCCTTTTTTGTCATTTTGCTCACAAATGATCCGTCTTCTTCGAATACGCGAACTTCCCGGCTTCGCGGTTTTTCTCGCGCATCATGTTTTTCTCATGGCGCTTCGCTTGGTTGTCGCGCGCTTTTTTGTCATTGTCGCTTGTGTTTGGCATCGGCAGCCCCCTCCTTTTGTTTCGATCGTCCATCATTAGTATGCGGTAAATGGAAATGAACTATATGGAAATAGGGGAAGGTAGTTTGTGGAAAGATAAATTGAGAATTTTTCTTAACAAATGGTTCGCTTCAGAGTATAATTAAGTACAAAAATAGAGATAAATGTTTGTAATAGGGTAGATATAGGTGTTTAACGATCATTTTTTATCTAAAATGTTCGTAAAGGGGAATGAAAAATGAAACGAAAACCGTTTGTCCCCTTCAAGCTTCCTCTTAGCGAAGATGTCGTGAATCAAATGCGTTTTCTTCGCGAATTGATCGAAGCGAATAAGGCGATGGTTGAGTATCAAACGATGCTGCGGCATTCAAAGCTGCATCCGCGATTTCTGCTCAGGCCGATCATGCTGAAGGAGGCGGTGCAGTCGACGAAAATTGAAGGGACACAAGTGACATTGGATGAAGTGATGGAGACTGAAGCACAAAGCAGAAAAGCGAACAGCGATGTGCGAGAAGCATTAAACTATTATGAAGCATTAGTGGCAGGGATGGATGCGCTGAAAGAGATCCCGATTTCGACTCGGTTGTTTAAGCAGTTGCATCGAATTTTGTTGTCAAACGATGTACGCGGATCCCATCGGTCGCCAGGGGAATTCCGAAGGGTGCAAAATTTCCTCGGTCCGGAAGGATGCACGATTGAAACAGCCGCTTACATTCCTCCGGAGCCGCATCTTGTCAATGAGTATATGTCAAATTTAGAGAAATACATTCATGAACCGAACGATGATTATGATGAATTAGTGAGAGTAGCCATAATTCATGCGCAGTTCGAAACGATTCATCCGTTTCTGGACGGAAACGGTCGGATTGGAAGAATTTTGATTCCGCTCTATTTGTATAGTAAGGGTGTCATCGATTACCCGAACTTTTTTGTCAGCGATGTGCTTGAACGGGATAAGCACAAGTATTACCGCTATTTGAATGATACCCGCTACAAAGGCGACTGGACGCAATGGATTCAGTTTTTCTTGCAATGCGTCCATTTACAAGCGAAACAAAATGTTCGATTGATTCAAAAAGTAAACGATTTGTATGAAGAGGATTTGGAAAAGGCAAGTGCGCTTGTGAACAGCCATAATATTCGAACCGTTGTCAATGTCATGTTCCAGCACCCGATTTTTACCGCGAACATGATGGCGGAGTTGACCGGTTTGCCGGAAGCGACGGTTCGGCGCTATTTGAATCGGTTTGAGGAACAGCAACTCATTTTCTCGGATGGCCGGATGCGGTCCAAAACGTACTACTACTACAACCTTCTTGATCAACTTCGGTGATGAGGACAGGCGCCTGTGTTGTGCAGGCGCCCGTGTTTTGTCCGGCGGGAAAGGCGTCAGATCTCAATATATTTGTTCAGAAAAAAGAGGGCAATCGTCCCCGGTCCGGCGTGTGCGCCGATGGCGCTGCCGATGTCGGAGAGGAAAAAGCGCGTGCAGCCGTGCGTTTCTTCGATCATTTGTTTCAGCTCCAAGGCGGTTTCTTCGTCATCGGCATGGCTGATGCCGATCGTTTGCTTTTGCAGATCGTCGCCGCGCTCGCCCATCAACTCGACCATGCGCTTTAACACTTTTTTTCGCCCGCGCCATTTTTCGAGCGGAATAAGCGCCCCGTCTTCGACATGGAGAAGCGGTTTAATGTTCAGCAGCCCGCCGAACGCCGCGGCGGCTTTACTGATGCGGCCGCCGCGCGCCAAGTAATCCAAGTTGTCAACGGTGAAAATGTGTTCCATATGGCGGCAATACGCCTCGATCGTTTCACAAAGCAAGTTGTACGGTGTGTTTTGTTTCGCCAGCTCGACTGCCTTCATGACGGCGAGCCCTTGGCCAAGAGAGGCACATTTCGAGTCGATGATCGTCAGGCGAAATTCCGGATATTCATCAAGCAGCTCGCTGCGGACGGCCATCGCCGTTTGGTATGTACCGGATAATTTCGATGAAAAGGCAATGTAAAGGCATGGCCGGTTTTCTTTGGCATACGGCAAAAACAGCTCCTTCATCGCCAGTGGGCTTGGCTGTGCCGTTTTCACCGTATGCCCTTGGCGCATGGCGTCATATACTTGCTTCGGCTCGATCGTGATGCCGTCTTCGTAATCTTGGCCGTTCCAATGAACGACAAGCGGCAAAAAGGCGATTTGATGCTCGCGGATGTACGACTGCGGCAAATCGGCTCCGCTGTCGGTGATGATTTGAATGGGCATGGTTCGTCCCCCTTTTTGTGAACAAAAATGAATATAGTATAGCCGCATCGAATGAACGGACGATTTTGGCCGGTGAACAGCGATTCATTATCTTCTCTTAGTGTAGCGGTTTTTCGGACGGAATACAATGGAAAATCTCGAGCGGGCGAAAGAAACAGCTGCGGGAAACCGCAGCCGTTTAGTGGGTGAGCTCATCAAGCTCGGCTTGAAATTGACGCAACTGCGCTTTTTCCGCCGTGTTGGAATGCGCATAGGCAGATGACAAGGCGTTTTTGGCGATGGCAATGGCGCGGTCGACGTTCATGTCGATTTCGCCGTTAGCCGCTTGTTTGGCCTGCGCGACCGCTTTGCGCGCCTCTTGGAACAGGCGGTTGCCCATCGCTACGCTCCTCCAAGCGACGTTTCCATCGCTTTTTCCGCTTTGCGCGCTTCCGCCTCGGCGTACGTTAAATGATAAGGGATTCGCTTGTCATGCCGTTCAACCGCATCGACGCTTTGTTGGACGAAACGCTTCGATTTGTTTCGTTTGCCCATGACGGATTCCCCCTTTAAAATATGAAGACGCGCGTTGCGTCACGTATAGTGTAACCGCACGGGGGGAACAGTAGTAAGGAAATTCGTTACAACACAAGTCGCTCTACAAAGCGGCGAGGCGGTTGGAGCAAGGCGAAAAGAGAAGCATCAGCCAGCGTTTAGATTGTAGGAAGCAGATAAGGCTGGTGATGGAACGCGGAAAACGCTCCAGCAAAGCGTTCGCCAACGGAGCAGCATCGAAACAGTTCTTTTTTCTGTTCATGAACATTTTGGAGAAACGCGCTTTTTCATCCATCTTAATCGACGGCGCCAAAAAAGGCGGCTCGGAAGCCGCCGCGATGGAAACTACAAACGAAGCAAATCCTGCAAATATACACCGACGCCGTCTTCTTCATTGGTTTTTGCCACATCGTCGGCAATGGTTTTCAACGGTTCGATGGCGTTGCCCATCGCAACACCGAGACCGGCCCAGTCGATCATCTCGAGGTCGTTGTCTTCATCGCCAAAAGCAATGACGCGCTCCCTTGGGATGCCAAAATAGTCGGCGACTTGTTTTAAGCCTGCAGCCTTATGGACGCCATGGCGGATGATTTCAATGACATGCCACGGTTCGCTCCAGCGCCGTTGGTGGATGACGTTGGCGTATACATTCGCTAAGTGTGATTGAATCCGCTCGATATGATCATCGTCCGTGTACACGAGCACGCTCGTCGGATCTTTGCCGAGCGAGCGGCGCAAATCACCGATTTCCACGGTCGGGTTGCCAAGGCGGACGATGTCAAGCAACACCTCGTCATGTTGGTGGAAATAGACATCGTCTAACACTTCGGCCATCATATTCTTGATTCCATAGGATTCGCTGATTTCAACAATGTCTTTGACGATCGCAAGCGGCAGCGGGTAATGGTGCATGCCCCACGACGGCTGGCGCGGATGGTGGACAAACGCGCCGTTGAAATTGACGATCGGCGTTGCAAGGCCAAGTTCTTCGTAGTACATGGAGCTTGCCCGGTACGGGCGGCCGGTGGCGATGACAACAAAATGGCCGGCGTCGATGGCGCGGCGGATGACGTCTTTGGTAAATGGAGAAATCGTTTTATCCTCTTTGAGCAACGTTCCATCCAAATCCAACGCGATTAAATACGGCTTCATGTCCGACTCCTTTGCCCTCGTTATTCTTTACACTACATAGTGTAACTCTTTTCCAAAATCGCTGTCCATATGGTAAACTATACAGCGATGGAAAAAGAAAAGGGGTTTGTGCAACCATGGTGATCATTGAACAGGAACAGTTGGCCGGCGTGCCGGTTCTTCACGTTGTCAAGCCGGAAAAGCGGGACGAACGGCTGCCGCTGATTTTCTTTATCCACGGCTTTACGAGCGCCAAAGAACATAATTTGCATTTCGGCTACTTGCTCGCCGAGGCGGGCTACCGCGCTGTGCTTCCCGACGCGCTGTTTCACGGTGAACGGGACGAAGGCTTGAGCGAACGGAAATTGCAGCTGTCGTTTTGGGACATTGTTGTGCGCACGATCACCGAAATCGAGGAGATGAAAAACGACCTTGTAAGCCGCGGGCTGGCTGACCGAGAACGGATTGGGCTCGCTGGGACATCGATGGGCGGAATCGTCACGTTCGGCGCGCTCGCCGTCTATCCGTGGGTGAGGGCGGCGGTGGCGCTCATGGGCTGCCCGAACTACAGCGCCTTTTTTGATGAGATGATTGAAGAAGGAAAGCGGCGCCAAATCGACATTCCGCTGCCGCCGACGCTGCTTGCGCTCGAAAAAGAAAAGCTCGCCCGCTACGATTTATCCAAGCAGCCGGAAAAACTCGACGGCCGGCCGCTGTTCATCTGGCACGGGAAAGCCGACCAAGTCGTCCCGTATGCTTATACATATGAGTTTTACAAGCAAATTAAACCACTTTATGAAGGAAACGAAGACCGGCTGCAATTCATCGCTGACCCGCACGCCGGCCATAAAGTGACGCGTGAAGCGTTTTTGGAGACGGTGCGCTGGTTTCGCGAGCATGTGTAAGCAAAATCGGCAATGAGGAAACGAACATGTTTGTGGTCAGCTAAAGCGTGCTTCACAAGAGGGAATCCGCCTTTTAAAAACAAAAAAGGCGGATTTTTCGTTTGAACACATTTTTTATTCAAATGAATATTTGAATATAAGGGGGAGATATGCTATTCTATATTCAAACGAATATTTGAATATTGACAAGGAGCGAGAAGGAATGCACCGTCATGATGTGTGCGACGTTTACTGTTATGACGAAGAGAAGGTCGAGCGGGTTCAGCGGCGGCTTCGTGATGAAAACATTGCCGCGATCGTGCCGTTTTTCAAGGCGCTTGCCGACGAAAATCGGGCGAAGATCGTGTATGCGCTTTGCGGTGAAGAGGAGTTGTGCGTCTGTGACCTAGCGAACGTCATTGGTGCGACGGTGGCGACGACATCGCATCATTTGCGCATCTTGTACAAACAAGGAATCGTGAAATACCGGAAAGAGGGAAAACTTGCCTTTTACTCACTGGATGATGACCATATCCGCGAGCTGCTGCTTGTCGCGCTCGCCCATCGGAAAGAGGGGGACGGCCGTGGGGAATGAACAAACATTGGATCGGCTCGAGGCAAAAACATACCACGTGCAAGGACTGACGTGCACAAACTGCGCAGCTAAGTTTGAGCAAAACGTGAAATCCTTGCCCGGCGTGAAAGAGGCGAAAGTGAATTTCGGAGCCGCCAAGCTCACCGTTTGGGGCGAGGCGACGATTGATGAACTTGAGCAAGCGGGGGCGTTTGAACAGTTGACCATTTGTGAAGAACGCGAACGCCCGGCCAGGCGGGAGCCGTTTTGGAAGAAGAAAGAGAACAGGAACGTCCTTGTCTCTGCTGTATTGCTTCTGATTGGCATTGCGGCCGATGCGGCGTACAAGGGGATGCTGGCGATTGCGATGTATTTGGCGGCGATCGTGATCGGCGGCTACTCCCTGTTCTGGACGGGGCTCCGGAATCTGGCCCGCTGGCAGTTTGATATGAAAACATTAATGACGATCGCTATTCTCGGTGCGGCGGCGATCGGCGAATGGCAAGAGGGAGCAGTCGTTGTCATTTTATTTGCCATCAGCGAAGCGCTCGAGAGCTACTCGATGGATCGAGCACGGCGGTCGATCGCCTCGTTGATGGAGATGGCGCCCGCTGCAGCGACGATTCGGCGCGGTGCGGAGGAGGTGACCGTTCCGGTCGAAGACGTTCGCGTCGGGGATGTCATGATCGTCAAGCCGGGTGGAAAAATCGCTTTGGACGGCATTGTCATAAGCGGCGCCTCCACAGTGAATGAAGCGGCGATCACCGGCGAAAGTCTGCCGGTGGAAAAAGCAGTGGGGGATGCAGTGTTTGCCGGGACGCTGAATGGAGAAGGATTCCTCGAAGTTGAAGTGACAAAGCGGGCGGATGAAACGACATTGGCGAAAATGATTGATCTTGTAGAAGAGGCGCAAGCGGAGCGGGCGCCGTCGCAAGCGTTCGTCGACCGGTTTGCTCGCTATTATACGCCGTTTATTATCGTGACCGCGCTTCTGATCGCCATCGTTCCGCCGCTCGTGATGGGCGGGGAGTGGCTTGATTGGATTTACCGCGGTCTTGCCGTTCTTGTCATCGGCTGCCCGTGCGCGCTCGTCATCTCCACCCCGGTGGCGATTGTGACGGCCATCGGAAACGCGGCTCGGCGCGGCGTGCTCATCAAAGGCGGCGTGCATCTCGAACAAATCGGCCGGCTGCGTGCCGTTGCCTTTGATAAAACCGGGACGTTGACGAAAGGGAAACCAGCCGTGACCGATGTCGTCGTGTATGAAGGAACACGTGAGCAGCTGTTGGCCATCGCCGCCGCCATCGAAAAACGGTCGCAGCACCCTTTGGCTTCTGCCATCGTCCGCAAAGCGGAAGAAGAGGGAGCACCGTTTCTTGATGTGGCCGTCGAGGAGTTTCAATCGCTCACCGGCCAAGGAGTGAAGGCGGTGATTGCGGGGAACACGTACTATATCGGCAGCCCCGCTTTGTTTACCAGTTGGATCGGGAAGTTGCCCGATGAAGCGGAAAAGCAAATCTCTGCCTTTCGGGACGAAGGAAAAACCGTGATGGCCGTCGGCACGGCCGATCGGCTGTTGGGGCTTGTCGCCGCGGCCGATCAACTGCGGCCGTCCGCCCCGGAAACGGTTGCCGCGCTGCGGCGCCTTGGGGTGGCGGAAGTGGTGATGGTGACGGGCGACCACGAGCAAACCGCACAGGCCATCGGCCGTCAAGCGGGCGTATCCGATATTCGCGCCGAGCTCCTTCCGGAACAGAAGCTGGCGGCGATCCGCGAGCTGAAAGAACGTTGCGGCATGACCGCCATGGTCGGCGACGGGGTGAATGACGCCCCTGCCTTGGCCGCGGCCGATATTGGTGTGGCGATGGGCGGGGCGGGAACGGATGCCGCCTTGGAAACAGCCGATGTTGTGCTCATGGCCGACGATTTGCGCCAGCTGCCGTACACCGTCCACCTTGGGCGCCGAACGCTTGCCGTCATCCGGCAAAACATCGCCGTCGCCTTAGGGCTTAAAGTGCTGGCACTCGTGGCCGCCGTCCCGGGCTGGCTCACCCTTTGGCTCGCGGTGTTCGCCGATATGGGCGCGACGCTGCTAGTGACACTCAACAGCATGCGCCTATTGCGGGTGAAGGAATGAGACGGGGCTGCGGGCAGCGAGATACATCGTCCAACTTAGAAGAAGTGCATTTGTCCTCTCTCATGAAATGCGTGGAAAATATGGGTGCTTTCTGACGATGAGAGACGGTATAATGAAGAGGAAAACATCACAGCTGATTAGGTTGAATGTTTGGGGATAGCGGCTGTTGGATGGAACCATCGTTTTGGTCTGTTCATGAAAATCGTGGGGAAGAGGGGCGTCATGAAGGGATCTCGAAAAGAAGAGAGGCATGAAACGCAACGGACAGAAGAGATTCAACGGATGGATGACCGGGTGTTTTCGCCGGCCGAAGAGTTGGATCGGATCGCCGCGGGAGGGGCGATGAAGCGGGAAGCCCTCGATTGGCGAGGATTTCCCCGGTGGATTCGATATGTCGGATACATCGCCTTCGCCTTTTTTGTCATCGTTCCTTTGATGGCATGGTTGTGGAACGTGTTGCTTGAATAGCCGATCAAACGCCAACCGGAGGCGGGTCTCATGGAGGAGAAAAACAAACGACACGGAAATGCCCGTTGTTCCGTGTCGTTTTGTTTGCGCTCTGTTGTTAATCCTCCATCCCTAAAGCGTACAAGTAATGGCGCAAGCTTTCTTCGACACATGCGGCGATCAGTTGAATGAACGGAGTGACCTCACCTTTGACGCTCGCTTTTTCCAACGCTTCGTAATACTTCCGGCGCTGTTCCGGGTTTGCTTTCACAATAGCGGGCGGATAGCCATGCTGCATTAAAATGAAATTCATCATTAAGCGGGCGGTTCGTCCGTTTCCGTCAGCAAATGGATGAATGTATACGAGCTGAAAATGGAAACGAGCCGCCAGTTCGATTGGATGAAGAGCATGTTGATTCGTTTCATACCAAGAAAACAATTGATTCATTTCATCTTGTATATGCAAAAAGTGAGGGGGGGTGTACGAGCTGCCGGAAATGCGCACATTGTATGTTCGATATTTCCCGGCATTTTCATTGTCAATGCTCTTTAATACTAAATAATGGACCTGTTTCAACACGTGCTCAGTCAAATGTTCTTTGTTTGCGACTAACTCTTCAATAAAGTCAATCGCCTCCGCATGGTTAATAGCTTCCAAATGTTCCTTAAGCCGTTTCCCGCCAATGGTAATCCCTTCTTCTATGACTAGCTTTGTTTCCAGCAAGGTTAACGTATTGCCTTCGATGGCGTTCGAATGGTACGTCCATTCGATCCGAAATGATTCCCGCAAGTTTTTCACCAACCCTGGAGGCAAAGGGCGCAACGCATCCAACCGTTGTTTCAGCTCGTCGATTTTGGCAAACATCGCTCTCACCTCTTGGTATATGATTCGCGGCCTCGATTCGTTTTTCCTTTAAATAGCCAAGCGATGGCTCTCGTTTTTTCTATTATGATACAAAAATAAAGGGCGGGGAGTGTTCAGCAGTTGCAGAACAATGAAACAACCGCCCGCCCAACACGGGCGAACGGCGAAAAGGGGATGGAAAAAGTGGAGTGTTTCAAGAAAAATGCCCAAGCTGCCGGAGCGCTTCTTCGCTCATTCGCTCCGGCGTCCATGGCGGGTTCCATGTCACTTGGACGCGCACGTCACGGATGCCGTCAATGTGCTCAAGCGCCCGTTTGACGCCGCCGGCGATCGAGTCGTGAAGCGGGCAGCCGGGGGTCGTGAGCGTCATCAGGACATTGATATGCCCATCTTCGATTTTTAAGTCATAAATCAACCCTAAATCGACGACGTTAATGCCGAGCTCCGGATCAAGGACCGTTTTCAGCTGTTGAATGGCAAGTTCGCGGACATCCATCGTTCTTTTCCTCCTCATTCGCTTATTTTCGGAAGACCGTTAAAATCGTTCCGGCAAAGGCAACGCTTAATCCAGCCAACAGCACTTGAGTGATGGCGAACAGCGGCACGCTCGCGACAGCAAGCGCAACGGCCGCCAGCGCGAGGGCGATGAGCCATAGGCGGCATTGGACGGTGACGGCTCGCTCATTCATCATTTGTTTTAACGTCGGCACGTTTTGTTGGCCGACTTTTTCGCTGTAGCGATGCGTCCACCATAAAAACGGCACGATTTTGAACAAATAGCCGACGATGCTGAAGAGAATCCAGCCGACAATGAATAGATAAACAATGATGCCAAGCAGCCGTCCGCTGCCGACGACGATGGCGACAAAGGCGGCAACGTGCAGCACAAGGCCGATGACGATGGCCGAAAGCGAAAAGCGGAACGGGCGGTCAAGCGTTTTTTTCATCCGCTTTTGCAAAATGGCGCGGATATGCCAGGCGAAAACAACGAATCCGCTCATGAGCAAGGCTGCACCGGCTGCAAGCCATGCGTGGCTTCGCAAGAATAAGCTGGCGAACGCCACAGCAATCCCGCTGATGTACAGCGCATAGACGTAACGCGCCGGCCGCAGCGAAAAGCCGTGGGCGAGCGAGAACATCGGCGCCATTTTGTACGAAAAGCCTATGATGAGCAGTGTGAACCAGCCGCACAGCCCGAACAGCACATGCAAGCCGAACACCGTTTCATGACTGTTGGCGCCTGTGGCGGCGAAAAAGTGAAAGGCAAGCAGCCCTCCGGCGGCGCCCGTCAGCAGCAAAAACAACAAGGAAGTCGCGACAAACAGCGTCATGATCGTTTTGTTTTTTTGTTGTTTTAATGTCATCGCCATTTGCCAGACAAACAGCACGATGCCGAACAGCAGAAGCAAGCCAGGGAGAAACGCCTGGTTTGGCGTAAACGCTAAACTGGCGGCAAAGGCGACGATGCCGAGAGCGGTGATCGCAAACTGCCAAAAACCGAGCCGCTCGCTCCAAATCGGCGTCAAAAAGGCGACCGGAACGAGCTGGTACATCGCCCCCATGGCCGTCATCAATGCAAAGCCAAGCAACGCCAGGTGGGCCGCCGCCCACACGAACGGCAGCCGGAACGCGCCGCTGCTAAGTGAGGGAATCGCTCCAAGCAACATAAGCTGCGACGCGGCGAACGCCAACACGGCGAACATGATAAACGAGAACGGAAGACGGACGTCTGTTTCCGTCCCCGTGCGAGTAGGAAACACGTTGCTCATCCTTTCGTAATGCGGATTTCAAAACTGCCGTCTTCACGTGCGACCGTCTCGTGCCGGTAGCCAAGCTCGTCAAGCTGCTCGTACAAAAACATCGGGCGGCGATCGTTAATGATCGTCAGCGTCTCCCCAGGATTCAGCTTAGCGAGGGCAGCGAGCGTCCGCATCATCGGCTGCGGCGGCTCGAGTCCGCGGTTATCGAGGATCATCGGTCATCCCCCCTGCTTCACAAACGTTACTTTCCAATGTTTTTTTTCGATTTGTTCCACTTCGTACGCAAATCCTTTTGCTTTCATAATTGGAAACAACGGCAACGGCTTGAACGGGGCGTGTAAAATGAACGTATCGCCCGGCTGCAGCGGCTTGATGGCGTTCATAATTTTTTCAAACGGCTCACGTTTCTGCCGCAAATCTTCGCGTACATCGAGTTCAATCGTCACACCCATGCGCTTTCCCTCCTTTTTGACTATCATGATAATCATTTTCACTGTGGAATGTTGTGATATAGCTCACATCTTTCGGCCGAAACATGACATATTCCACTTTGGAANAAAGGTTTCGTTTTCGTTTGAAAGGGCGGAATAGCATGTTCCAGAAAGATGGGCTTGTCGAAATGTTTGAAAGGAAACCCCATCAGCTCCATTGCGCATCCTGACCGGTGCCGGACGATGGGGAAAAGGAGTTAGAAAAAGATTTCTTGTTCGAGCCCTTCGCGGTCAATCAAATAAAAGCCGTGTTCGTCGACGTCAATCAGCCCTTTCCGTTTCAGTTGGCTCAACGTGCGGCTCACCGTTTCCCGGGCGGTGCCGATCATGTTGGCCAGCTCGCGGTTTGTCACATGGGCGGTGAGACGGTGCCACTTCCCTTGTTTGACGGCGTTCGTGCGCGTCAGCCGCAACAAAAGCAACACGATTTGTTCGTACGTATTGTGGAGCACTTGCGCTTCGAGCCGGTTTTGCAAATCAACGATTTTTTCGCCCATGACGCGAAACAGTTTTATGCAAAGTTCAGGGCTCGCCATCAGCACTTGTTCGAAATCGTGGATCGGGATCGCGATCAATGTCGCTTCCTCGACCACTTCGGCGTGGGCCGGATAGGTGCCTTTTAAGAAAAAGCCGGCATGCGGAAACATTTCTCCCGTCTGCAAAATCGAAACGATTTGTTCTTTCCCGCTGAAGTCCGTTTTATAAATTTTTACCGTGCCGGAATGAATGAAATAGACTCGCTCGAGCGGGTCGCCTTGCATAAAGACAAACGTCCGCGGCTTGTAAACGCGCACGTGGGAAATGGCAACCAGCGAATCAAGCTCGTAATCGGACAGTTCACGAAACAACGGAACAGCTTTTAAGCGGTCTTTCATCCAATGGTTCGCCATGGCGTTCTCTCCTTTGGAAATGTGACAAAAGTGTGGCGGCTGTCAACAGAGCATCAATGCTTTTCTCTTTTTGAACATCCGCGCCGTTTGGCCTTTTCTGCCTTCATTGTATACATTCTCACGCCATAAAGCTGTGATATAAATCATAACGGACATTTGCCCCGGCTCACANACCGCCGAACGATCAGCGCGCTACAATGGGGGCGAACAAACGAGAAGGAGGTTGGCTCATATGGAAGTTCATCGATCCGTTCGCCCCAACATGCGGCCGGGGCGGCAAACGACCAACAGTTTTCTCAAATCGATTCTCATTTTCACTATTGTGATCAGCTTTACCGTCCTGCTTGTCGGCGGATATTGGATTTTTAAAGAAATGGCGCCGAGGCCGAAGGAAGTGCGCAGTGAAGACGGCCAAGTGTTGATGACGAAAGAAACGATCATCGGCGGGCAGGCCGTCTTCCAAAAATACGGGCTGATGGATTACGGAACCGTGCTTGGGCATGGGTCGTATATGGGGCCGGACTATACGGCGGAAGCGTTGAAAATTTATACGGAAGGCATGCAAGATTACAAAGNAAAAGAGCGGTATCACAAACCGTTTGCCGATTTAACCGCCGATGAGAAAACGATCATCCGCGAACAAGTCATCAAGGAAATGCGAAAAAATCGCTACAACCCGGTTACGGATGTTCTCGTCCTGACAGATGCGCAAGTATACGGGTTGGAAAAAGTGCGCGACTATTACCGCGACGTGTTCACCAATGGCGATGGTTGGGGATTGAAAAAAGGATTGATCAAAGAAAGCGACATGCCAAAATCAGGCCGTGCTTGGGTCGCGGACGGCGACCAAATCAAGCAAATTGCCGACTTTTTCTTCTGGACCGCTTGGCTGTCAAGCACGCCAAGACTTGGCGACCACATCACCTATACGAACAACTGGCCGTACTATGAGGACGCCGGCAATACGATGTCGTTTTCCGCGGTATGGTGGAGCGGCGCGAGCGTCACGATTTTGATTTTGTTCATCGGGATCATTTTGTATGTGTTCCACCGCTATCAGTTAAGCATGCAAGAAGCGTATGCAGAAGGGAAGTTTCCAGTCATCGATTTGCGGCGGCAGCCGCTGACTCCGTCGCAAGTGAAAGCGGGCAAATATTTCGTCGTTGTATCGGCGCTCTTTTTCGTCCAAACGATGTTCGGGGCGCTGCTCGCCCACTACTATACAGAACCAGACAGCTTCTTTGGCATCAAATGGATCCATGACCTATTGCCGTTTAACATCGCCAAAGGGTATCATTTGCAGCTGGCGATTTTCTGGATTGCGACCGCATGGCTTGGCATGGGGATTTTCATCGCCCCGCTTGTCGGTGGGCAAGAACCGAAAAAGCAAGGGCTGCTTGTTGATTTGCTCTTCTGGGCGCTTGTCGTCCTTGTCGGCGGCAGCATGATCGGCCAATGGCTCGGCGTCAACGGCTACTTAGGGAACAGCTGGTTCTTGTTTGGCCACCAAGGTTGGGAATACATCGAACTTGGCCGCGTTTGGCAAATTATTCTAGTCGTCGGCATGCTGCTTTGGCTGGTCATCGTCTTCCGCGGCGTCAAACGCGGGCTGAAGCAAGAAAGCGACAAAGGCGGGCTCATCCACTTGCTGTTTTATTCGGCCATCGCCGTTCCGTTCTTTTACATCTTCGCGTTCTTTATCGAGCCGGATACGAACTTTACGATGGCTGACTTCTGGCGCTGGTGGATCATCCACTTATGGGTGGAAGGCATTTTCGAGGTGTTTGCTGTTGTCGTCATCGGGTTCTTGCTCGTACAAATGAGATTGGTGACGAAAAAATCGACGGTCAGAGCGCTCTACTTCCAATTTACGATTTTATTGGGCAGCGGTGTGATCGGCATCGGCCACCACTATTATTACAACGGTTCGCCGGAAGTATGGATCGCTCTTGGCGCGGTGTTCTCGGCGCTCGAGGTCATTCCGCTTACGCTCCTTATTTTAGAAGCGTACGAACAATATAAAATGATGCGCGACGGCGGGGTCAACTTCCCGTATAAGGCCACATTCTGGTTCTTGATCTCCACAGCGATCTGGAACTTGGTCGGCGCAGGGGTGCTCGGCTTTCTGATCAACTTGCCGGCGGTCAGCTACTTTGAACACGGGCAATTCTTAACGCCGGCTCACGGCCACGGAGCGATGATGGGCGTGTATGGCATGTTTGCGATCGCCGTGCTCCTTTACTCGCTGCGCAACATTGTCAAACCAGAGGCGTGGAATGACAAATGGCTGAAGTTCTCATGCTGGATGTTAAACATTGGATTGGCCGGCATGATCGCCATCACGCTGCTTCCGGTCGGGATTTTGCAAATTAAGGAAGCGTTTGTCAATGGCTATTGGGCGTCGCGTTCACCTTCGTTCTTACAACAAGATATCGTCCAAAACTTGCTGCTTGTCCGCTTTGTTCCGGATACGATCTTTTTGATCGGCGTCGCCGCCTTGCTTGTCTTTGCCATCAAAGCGATGTTCCATTTGCGCAAACCAACTCACGGCGAAGGGGAAGAGCTGTCGGTGGCGAATTTGGCGGAGGAAGAATAACAAAAACGGGCTGACCCAAAACGCGAATGCGTTTTGGGATTAGCCCGTTTTTACACGAAATAATATAGAAGAGAATCGTTCGTTTTCTGGCAGAATAGAGTCACCATAAACCACTATCACCGAAAAAGGAGCGATTCTTTTATGACACATCATCATATTTTTGAAGAGTGTACCGTGGATCACCTCACGTTGCCAAGCGATATCATTCCATTGGATCATATGGCTCATGTAGTTTACGAAATCGCCAAGCGCATTCCGATGGAGACGTTTCTTCCTTACTATAAAAGGCGGCCACACCTAAGAAAGGTAGGGAGGGATGCTCTCTCCTTGCTTATGGTGCCTTAATAAGACGAATGCTGGAAATTGCTGCTTCTTGTTCAATCGAACGCCTAGAAAGAAGATCTAAAATCCGTTCGTGCTTTTCCATGTTTTGTTCTATTTTCTTAACGATTTCATTTGTTTCAAGCACTGCTTGTTGGACGAAAACAAACTCTTGCTTCGTGACCATATTGGCTTTGACATGATCTAATTCTTTCATTAGGTTGTTCTTTACGTCCTCAAGCTCCTGTTTGGTAGCCATGTTGGC
>NZ_LDPD01000009.1:23844-35723 GCF_001026865.1 Geobacillus sp. ZGt-1
ATGTTGGCTTTGATGTCTTCGATCTCTTTTGTGAAACTATGCTTCACTTCTTCAAGTTCTTGTTTCGTTGCCATGTTGGCTTTAATACCCTCAAGCTCTGTTGTGAAGTTTTGCTTCACTTCTTCGAGCTCCTGTTTCGTTGCCATGTTTGTTTTGACGTCGCTTACTTCATGTTCGATAATTTGGAGCTTGTCCAAAATTTGTTTCAATATCTCTTCCAAGGAAAATCCTCCCTTCTAATAAGATATATAGCAGCCCTGGAAAAGCGAGTGATGATGAATCGCTCCTTTCTTTTGAGGACTGGGGAAACGAGCGTGTAGAGTAAGTGGTTGAGGAAAGGGATGGGATTGTAGCGCAGAACAAATGAGGACAATCGTTCCCCATTCATATTATAAATGATTCGTAGAAATTTGAAAATAACGTTTTGTGTCATTGTCGCTTTGTATCCGTCCAGGAAAAGGAGTGCGTTTTAGCCCGTACGGTCATGTTAATCCCGGCAGCGACATTGTTTTTAAGAAAATCGAACTTCCTTTCATAATAAGGAGAAACAAGGGATTTAATCGGAATCGTTCATGATCAATGTACGATTTAAAAAAGAAAGAGCTGGCTCCAAAAGTCCACTTGTTAGTGGATTTTTGGGTCAGCCCCCCTTTCATTTGTGAACGTTTTCAATCACTTGTGGCATTTGTCCGGCGTGGTGTGTTCGGTTTCCTTTTGCTTGTCATAGCATGGAAAGCAGTACAACGTCTCTGTTTCTCGGCTGACGACGCCGTTTAAAAACCCATGCAGACAATGGATCGGCTTGCCGCATTGCGCGCAAAAGCCAACAAGCTCTTCCAACCGCCATTTCTCCTTTCATGGGGATTGAACATGTTCACCTTCGGGCTGTGACGCTCGTCACTACCCCCCAAGGTTCAAGCGGTTATGATAAAGTATATAATTCATTATACTACAAAGGAGGCCAATGTTATGAACCAATTTGCCGCCAAAATCCACGCCCCGGACTATCCGCCGCGCGACCGCCATCCGGCAATTTTTCGGCTGTTTGACAGTTTGAAGCCGGGGGAAGTGATGGAGCTGACGAATGACCATGACCCGCGTCCGCTGCAATACCAATTCATGATGGAGCGTCCGGATCAGTTTACATGGGAGTACTTAGAGGAAGGGCCGGACGTATGGCGGGTGGCCATCGGCAAAAAATAAATCATCCGCTCCATTGGGATTTCCGTCTGCAGGCGGAAATCTTTTTTTTTTTTTTTTTTTTGCCGGTTGGTATGGTACGGTAAAAACAAACGATGGATGTCCGGAAAGGGGAAGCATGATGAAACAAACGATTGCCGGAGCGGTGCTCGCCGGCGGCCAGTCGCGCCGGTTTGGGCGGCCGAAGGCGTTTGCGTTGCACGAAGGAGCTCCGTTTTTCACTTGGTCCGTCGCGGCGCTGCGATCCGTCGCCGATGAATTGTACATCGTCAGCCACCCGTCGCTTATCGATGAATTCCGCCGGCAAACGGACATCCCGGTGCTGCTCGATGTGGAGCGCTGCCGCGGCTGTGGGCCGCTTGCCGGCCTTTACACCGTCATGGAACAGAGCCGAGCCGACTGGGTGTTCGTCCTGCCGTGCGACATGCCGTACATGCGGCGGGAAGTGGCGGAGCGGCTTGCTTCCTATATCGATCCGACGTTTGACGCCATCGTTCCACTCCATGGCGGCCGCCCAGAGCCATTGGTCGCTCTATACCATCGTCGGCTTCGTTCCGTGATCGCCGAGCTGCTTGACGCCGGCGAACGGCGGATGATCTCGCTTATTGACGGCGCCCGCGTCCGCTATGTTGACGCCCAACAGCTTGCCGCGGATGAAACCGTATGGCGCAATGTCAATACGGAGGGAGAGTACCGGTGAAGGGGGAATTGTGGCCGAAGGAGACACAGCATATACTTTTTTTCAATCAGAGGAGCCATCCTTGACCACGAAATGGTTCTTTTTCCCGGCTTTTCACCATAAAATGCACTTGATGCAGGAAGACGCTCATGATACGCAAGTGAAAAATGATTTCGCCTGTACAATAACTGTCAATAAAAGGTCAAGTGCACCTTTTGATGATGACCTTGAATTTTATGAAACGGCAACAGTGCGAAAAAAAAGAACCGTACGGCCTCGGCTCTTTTGCGTCATTGGACTGGGGGTTGATTTTGGTCCATTTCCTTCGCCAGGTCCGCTACTTCGGCGACGGTCAGCCCCGTTCGTTTCGCGACTTCGTGAATAGGCAGAACGTCAAGCAAGTTTTTCGCGATTTCGATGGCTTTTTGTTTTTCGGCTTGTTTGACCGCCTTCTCTTTTTCCTGTTCTAGATCTTCTACGCGCAAACGAAAGACTTTATTCATTTTCATCCACTCCTTTACTTTTTGGGCGTATGGCGGGTCAATATATTATACCGCCTGTTCAGATGGCTGTCATCTTCGCCCATGGTACGATCGCCCTCTGTTGTGGCTTTGCTGTGGATGTGATCGATATCACATAACGCGCCTGAATGTTGCGGTACAATGGAGGCCAAGGAGGGAATTGGATGCACGATTTCAATAAAAACCCGTTTATCGTCATTTGGGAGTTGACACGGGCGTGCCAACTCAAGTGCCTTCATTGCCGCGCTGAAGCGCAATACCATCGCGATCCGCGCGAGTTGACGTTTGAGGAAGGGAAAAAACTGATCGATGAGATTTACGAGATGGATCAGCCGATGCTCGTCTTTACGGGCGGCGATCCGCTCATGCGTCCGGATGTGTACGATTTAGCGAAATATGCGATCGATAAAGGGCTGCGCGTGTCAATGACGCCAAGCGCGACGCCGAACGTGACGAAAGAGGCGATCCGCAAAGCAAAAGAGGTCGGCCTGTCGCGCTGGGCGTTCAGCCTTGACGGGCCGAACGCCGAGATTCACGACCATTTCCGCGGCGTGAGCGGCTCGTTTGATTTGACGATCCGTGCGATTCAATACTTGCATGAGCTCGACATTCCCGTGCAAATCAACACCGTCATTTCGCGATACAACGTTCATGTGCTTGATGAAATGGCGGAATTGGTTGAGAAGCTGAAATGCGTCCTTTGGAGCGTCTTTTTCCTTGTGCCGACAGGCAGGGGGAAGGAGGAGGACATGATTTCCCCCATCGAGCATGAGCGGGTGTTCCGCTGGTTGTATGAAACGAGCAAGCGCGTTCCGTTTGACATTAAAACGACAGCCGGCCAGCATTACCGCCGCGTTGTGCTGCAGGCGAAAATGCGCGAAGGAAAAACGACAAAAGGCGGCATCCGTTACGAAGATGTGTTGAACCAAGGGTTGACCGGACAAGTCGACGGGCTCGGCCGCGCGCCGAAAGGAGTAAACGACGGCAACGGCTTTGTTTTTATCTCCCATATCGGCGATGTCTACCCAAGCGGGCTGCTGCCAGTCAAAGCCGGGAACGTCCGGGAAACGCCGCTGGCGGACATTTACCGACACTCGCCGATTTTCCAAGACTTGCGCAATCCGGACAAATATAAAGGAAAATGCGGCGTCTGCGAGTTCCGATATGTGTGCGGCGGCTCACGCTCGCGGGCGTACGCGGTGACGGGAGACTATTTGGAAAGCGAGCCGTATTGTGTTTACATTCCAAAGGCGCTGCGGACAAAAGAGCGAAGCCAACGGTAAGAAGGCGGGGAAAAACGGCCGCTTAAAATGACGGCGCTACGGCGTTCGTGAGACGGTTGCCCGGGCGCATGCGGCGGATGTTGGATGTGTGTTCAAAACATACGGGGGAGGAGCAGGCGCCCTTCCCCGTTTTTGTTGAAAGATCATTCGTGGTTCAACTCGACTATAAAGGTCTCGGGCCCGGTCGGCGCCGCGCTTCCCCCTTTTGGTTCGAGGCTCGCTTTAATTTGCTTGAACTGTTTGACATCCTCGCCGGTGATCAAAATGCGCGCCGCTCCGTGGCGGATCGTCAACAGTTCCCCTTTGACCTCGTTGTTGGTGTAAATGATCCACAATTGATAATCGCGGGCCGCAAACGGCGGCAGCCCTTCAATTTCCATCAACATTTCCTTCGTATCGTCATTGAGCCAAATCGTGCCGTCCATCTGTTGAAAGAGCGCCGATGGCTCAATCGGAATTTGTTTCGTTTTGGGATTATGGATGATTCGCTCGATCGGAATGTCGGTATGTTGTTCGACAATCTGGTATCGATATGGCTCATCCGATCGGTCATGGGAAGCGGCTGGTCCGTCGCTGGGAGCGGAAAGGCGCAAGGTGAAAAGGAAAACGGCCAAAGCTGCACCGATCCACCCGCCTGCCATGCGGAGACCGCGCCGCATCCGCTTCGTTTGTTTTTGCGCTTCTGCTTGGGCCCAAATTCGCTCTTTATGAGAAAGGGGAGGTGCTTCATATTGGGCTTCCTCCTTAAGCCCGATGTTTTTCCACGCTTCAAGCAAGCGTTGGCATTCAAGGCACTGCTTTAGATGGTTGGACACGTCTTCTTTTTCTTGCTCTGGCAGCATGCCTAACAGCCAGTCCACGATTTTTGCTTCCGAAATATGGCTATGCTTCATGCTGTTCTTCACCTCTGCCAGCCCCCATCCAGTGGAACAGCTCTTTTTGTTTCCGCAAATTGCGCAAGCCGTAGCGGATGAGCGACTTGACGGAGCCTAACGGTTTGTTCATCGCGGCGGCGATTTCCCGCTGTGTTTCCCCATGAAAGTAAAAGTGAATGATGGCTTGCCGCTGCTCCTCGGGGAGATGGGTTAAAGCGTCTATGATGACTTGTTGTTCCAGTTGGCGGAGAAAATCAAATTCCGCCCCCTTTTCTGTTAAAGCTGCTTCCTCAAGGCGGCTCACTAAAAGGTCCCGTTTCTTGCGCAGGCGGTCGAGCGACCGGCTTTTCGTTTTCACGGCAAGAAAGGCTTGAACGCTTCCCCGTTTCGGGTCGAATTGATGCGGTTTTTGCAAGATTTCGAGAAACACATCGTGGCTGACATCTTCCGCCTCCACCTCGTCGCCGACGATCCGAAGAGCGATATGATAGACCATCGGAGCGTATTTTTCGTAAAAACGGTCAAAGGCGGCGCGCGAGCCTTCGGCGATCTTCTCGAGCAGTTCGAGGTCTTTCCGTCGGTCTTCCATCTTGCCCACCTCCCGACGCATGCTTGGAATGGTTGCTCTGCATCTATTCTACAACTGAATTTTTCTCCTGCAAAACAAATCCATTGATCCATTTCTGGCGTATACGAAGTGAAAACAGAAGGAGGGAGTGAATGTCGTGCAAAGCAGGATCATCATGATGTTCGCCATGATCTTGACTCTCTTTTCGCTTCTTCTTCCGATCCGCCCGGCATCGGCGGCAAGCGGTGTTGTTCTCTTCACGCCATACACCGGGCTTTCCGTGACGCCGGGGGAAACAATCGACTATACGGTCAATGTCATCAACAACGGTTCCAACATTGAAAACGTCACCTTCTCGTTTGACCACCTGCCGAAAGGATGGTCGACTTCGATTACCGCTGAGGGGAGAACGATTGAGCAGCTGTCCGTCCGAGGCGGAAAAGAAGAAGAGGTCACGTTGGAAGTGACCGTGCCGCTGGATGTCGACAAGGGGGATTACCGCTTTTGGCTCGTCGCGAAAGGGGACAGTGGTTCATCGAAATTGCCGCTGCTTGTCCGCGTGACGGAACAAGGATCGTTTAAAACGGAACTGACGTCGGAACAAACGAACCTCGAGGGGCACGCGGATTCGAGCTTCACGTATGATGTCACGCTGAAAAACCGAACCGCCAAGACGCAAAATTACGCGTTAAGTTCGGCAGCCGAAAAAGGATGGCAAGTCACGTTCAAATCGGAAGGCAATTCCGTTACGTCGGTGAAACTCGAGCCGAACGAATCAAGAGACATTACCGTCGAGGTCAAACCGCCGGAAAATGTGAAAGCGGGCACGTACAAAATCCCGATCAAAGCGCAAACGAGCGATACGTCGGCTGAGCTGACGTTAGAAGCGGTTATTACGGGCACGTATGAGCTCAAGCTGACGACGCCGTCAGGAAATTTGAGCACCGATGTGACGGCGGGGCATGAACGGGTGATCGATCTTGTCGTCAAAAACACCGGAAGCGCTCCGCTTTTGAACATCAATATGACGGCTGACGCTCCGCCTAATTGGGAAGTGGAATTCGATCAAAGCACGATCGCCCAGCTGAACCCGCGGAAACATCGGCGGAGGCGGCGTTCCGCGTCTCGGTCAAAACGTCGACCGTTTGGGGAGTGGTGGCGGTGTTGATCATTCTCGGGGTGGCCGGAGGGCTATACTATTTGATCAAAACATACGGGAGGAGGTAAGCATGGCAGCACCCGCTGTCATCGAGCTTGACAATTTGTGCAAAACGTATGGCGACCATCGGGCGGTTGACCATTTGTCGCTTTCCATTCAAAAAGGGGAAATTTTTGGGCTTCTTGGCCCGAACGGGGCCGGAAAGACGACGACGATTTTGATGATGCTCGGGCTCACCGAGCCGACGTCCGGCATGGTTAGGGTATGCGGGATCGATCCAGTGCGAAATCCCATTGACGTTAAACGGAAAGTCGGGTACTTGCCGGATGATGTCGGCTTTTACCATCACATGACAGGGTTGGAGAACTTGCTGTATACGGCGGCGTTAAACGGCATTCCTCGCGCCGAGGCGGAAAAGCGAGCGTGGGAGCTGCTCGAGAAGGTGAATTTGACCGATGCGGCCCATAAAAAAGCGGGGAAATACTCGCGGGGAATGAGGCAGCGGCTCGGCTTGGCCGATGTGTTGATGAAGCGCCCGGAAGTGATCATTTTGGATGAGCCGACGTTGGGCATCGACCCTGAGGGAGTGCGCGAGCTGCTTCGGCTGATCCGCGATTTGAGCCGCCATGAAGGCATCACGGTCCTGCTGTCCTCGCACCAATTGCACCATGTGCAGAAAATTTGCGACCGAGTCGGCTTGTTCGTGGGCGGCCGATTGTTGGCCGAAGGGAATATCGAACGCCTGGCGCAACAGCTGTTTTTGCAGGATGCCTATGTCATCCATGTGGTTGCTTCGCCGCTTGACGCTTCCTTACGGTCCAAAATCGAGGCGATTCCGGGCGTCAATAAAGTGGAGCAAACGGAAGATGGATGGGATGTGTATTGCCAAACGGATGTGAGCGCCGCCATCAGCCAGACGATCATCGAATCAGGATCTTCGCTGTTCCATCTCAGCCGGCGGGATTTTGGACTTGATGAGATTTATCACCGCTATTTTGAAGGGAGGGATGTACGTGAAGGCCAGTAAGGAAGAGCGATGGGCAAACGATGTTTTTTCATATGTGAAAAGATGGAGCGAACGGCTGAAGGTGGGTGCGCTTGATGAGAAGAAACGAGCAAGAGGGGCAAACAGCGCCTTTTCGGCCATTGTCAAAAAAGAACTGGCCGATTATTTGACGAGTTGGCGCATGATCATTTTAATCGCCCTCATCTTGCTTACTTGCTTCGGCTCGCTGTATACGGCGATGACGACAATCCGGGACGCGTTGGATTCCTCGGAAGAGGCCAAGGAAATCGCGAAAGGCGCCTACTTGTTTCTAAAATTATTCACCGTCTCGGACGGAACGTTGCCTTCGTTTCTGACGTTTGTCAGCTTTCTCGGGCCGCTGCTCGGCATCGCCCTTGGATTTGACGCCATCAATTCGGAGCGGAATCGGGGGACGTTAAGCCGGCTCATGGCCCAGCCGATTCCGCGCGATTATGTGATCAACGGCAAGTTTGTCGCTACGCTGTTGTTGAATGCTGTTTTGTTTCTTTCGCTCGGCCTGCTCGTGATGGCGTTGGGCATTTTGGTCTTGGGGATTCCGCCTACTTTCGAAGAGTTTGCCCGCATGGTCTGCTTTTTGTTGTTATGTCTTGTGTATATCGCCTTTTGGCTGAATCTCGGCATTTTGTTTTCCGTCGTCTTCCGCCAGGCGGCGACATCCGCGTTGTCGTCGATGGCCGTTTGGCTGTTTTTCAATCTTTTCTACTCGATGATCGTGGAAGTATTTGCGAAATCGTTTTTGCAGTCTGACGCCATTACGTCCGTCGAGCAGGCGGTCGGCCGTCAAGAGTTGGTGCTTGGTCTCATGAGATTGTCGCCGAGCTACTTGTTCAATGAATCAACAACCGCCTTGCTTTCGCCGGACGTCCGAACGCTAGGGATCGTCACGGTGGAGCAAACGGCCGGCGCTGTTGCGGCCCCCTTGCCGTTCTCGCAAAGTTTGCTGCTCATTTGGCCGCAGGCGACCGCGCTCATTGCCGCCACCCTCATCTGCTTTGCGATCGCGTATTGGTTGTTTATGAGGCAGGAGATACGGGCGAGTGGGTGAGAAAACAAGTTGTTTGCCGTAGACGGGGCGGAAGAGATGTGTGCGCCCAACAGCGTTTCTTATCGTTCGTATGTGAAAAACGTTCTGCCAAATCGTGTCCGTTCCTTTTGGGGACGGGCTTTTTCTTTTTTTGGATGTGACAAAACCGTGACAACGCTTGTGGCAAAATGGTGACAACAGGCAAGAATGTGATCAACCTCACAAATCCGTTTCCTTCTCCTGCGTATGATGGAAGTACAAACAACGTCACAAATTTTGAAAGTTTGGGAGGGGCTTTTCATGAATAAACAAAAGGCGCTGCTGCCGATTACGACGTTCGCCATGATGTTTTCATTCGCCGTGTGGGCCGTGTTTTCGCCGCTTGCGAGTACGTTTCAGCAAATGTACGGGCTGACATCGACGCAAAAAAGCATTTTGGTCGCCATTCCGGTGCTGCTTGGCTCGATCATGCGTTTGCCGCTTGGCATTTGGACGGACCGGATCGGCGGGCGCAGGCTGTTTTCGCTGCTGCTCTTGTTTCTTGTCATTCCGCTTGTTGGCGCAGGGTTTGCAGATTCGTATGCGATGCTTCTGTTTTGGGCGTTTTTCATCGGCATGGCCGGAACGTCGTTCGCCATTTCGGTGACGTTCGTTTCCCGCTTGACTCCGCCGGAAAAGCAAGGGACGGCGCTTGGGATTAACGCGATGGGCAACTTCGGCACGGCGGTTGCTGCGTTTTCCGTTCCATCGATTGCCGCAGCGTTTGGTGTGCCTTGGGCTTTTTGGGGGATGATCATTCCGGTTGTCGTCATGCTCGTTTTCGTTTGGTTTTTCACACCGGATATGCCGAAGCCGAAACAACAAAAAACGGTGCGTGAATCGCTGTCGGTATTGAAATATAAACATACGTGGACGTTGTCGCTCTTTTACTTCGTTACGTTCGGGGCGTTTGTCGCTTTCGGCATTTACTTGCCGTCGCTGCTCGTTGACTTGTATGGGTTGACGCCAGTGGATGCTGGGATGCGCGCGGCTGGGTTTACTGTACTCGCTACGCTCGCGCGGCCAGTCGGCGGCTATCTTGGCGATAAAATCGGAGCTGAACGGGTGTTGACGTTCGTCTACGCTGGAATGACAATCGGCGCGTTGGTGATCGCGTTTGGAATGGAAAATATTTGGGTGATGACAGCGGCTTGTTTGTTTGTGGCCGTGATGTCTGGGCTGGGCAACGGTGCGGTGTTCAAACTCGTGCCGCAGCTGTTCCCAGCCGAAACGGGCGCCGTCACCGGCCTTGTCGGCGCCTGGGGCGGACTTGGCGGCTTTTTTCCGCCGATTGTCATGGGGATCATTAAAGATGCAACAGGTTCGTACGTGCTCGGTTTTCTGCTCCTTAGTTTGTTTACCCTTATTTGCTTCTTGCTGAACCGGCTCGTATTTGGCAAAAAAGCCGGCGAACCGGCGAAGCGGTTCGCTTCTTGAATGGAATACCGTATAGAGAGGCTGAAAGCTTGTTCGCTTTTAGCCTCTTTTTTTGTTTGGGCGTGTTTTTCTGTTATTCAATGTGAGTATGCGTTTCACTATTGTTACATGATTAAAATATATTGCTCATTATTTCACGAACCCTTCAAACATGGCCGCTCCTTGGTGATACAAATCACTAGGGGAAAGGCAGAAATGGCGTACGCTGAAGGTGTAAATCAAATCAACTGAAGGGGGAGAAAACAGTGAAACGAAATGTGTCTACGTTGTTGTCAGTTGCGTTGGTTGCATCGCTTTTGGCCGCATGCAGCAACGGGGGAGGAGGAGAGGCAAAGGCGGAAAATAAAAACGGAACAGCGGCAACTACGCAACAGTCTGCTACGAACATGTTAGCGGCGCATAAAGGATTGAACCAAGCACCGGTGCCGTTGAAAATGGAGCGGATCGGACCGCATGACGTCCGCGTTGAAATGACGGCGCAAATCGGGAATATACCCGATCGTCACTCATCAGTTTAACCATGCACAAAAAGGAGCCGTCGCCATGCTGAAAGTGACCGAAACGGGCGAAGACGACGGCTCAGAAACAAGCGGACATTAATGTTTCCCCATTTCCCTAAACGGGAGATAGCCGCCTAAAGCCCTATAGCTCTTATTATACGGCGGTGAAAAGAAAAAGAAGTGATTCGCATCACAATCGAAAAAAAGAGAGCGTCCGGCAGGCCGCGAACAACGGTCGGTCGGGCGTTCTTCTAATCAGCGCGCCAAAATGGCTTGGTCGTTGCTGTGTATCGAAGGGGAACGATCAGACAGACCCCTAACTACGGTGCACCGCTCACTCAATGCAACAAATATCCGGCGGACAGTCTTCGCATTGAATTTCCGTTTTCAAATAGTTTAAATCATGAACCGTAATTTTCCCCCGTTTTGTCGAGATGATCCCTTGTTGTTTTAATGCATTGAGCATCCGATTAACGCTTTCGCGCGTTGTGCCGCAAAAGTTGGCTAAATCTTGGTTTTTCAATGCGACGTCGATCAAAATGCTTCCATCTTCAAGCGGGACGCCATAGCTGTTGCATAGGCGAATGAGCGTCGAATAGAGCGCCCCTTTTTTTCCGTTCATAATCAAATCGCGGAATTTCGTCTGTGTCCGCCGGACATGCTTGCTCATCCAGCGCATATATTCAAGAGTAAGGGTCGGATTGATAAGCAGCTGCTGTTCCAGTTCCTCTTTGTTTACGACTGCCGCTTCGCCTGGCTCTATTACCTTGGCCGTCAACAAGTAGTGTGCATCGTTCGTAAACAGCGTCAATTCACCAACGATTTCCCCGCTTCCGCAAATGCGGAAGCACATTTCTTTTCCGTCCGGACAAATTTTGCTTACTTGCACTTTGCCAGAGAGGATCAAATACAATTCATTGGCCGGCATCCCTTCTTGGAACAAAAAGGAGTGCTTGCGCAACGGAATCACTTTTTTCGACGATTGCAACAAAGAACGTAAATGGGGAAAATATCCATTCACTGCAGCTTCCATCGATAGCACCTCCATTCATTCAGCTATTTCTATTGTAAAAATCATCACAGCGGGAGAGAGTGAAAAAAATCACCGGTTACTGTTTTTTTGTGCGAGGCGTCACAATTTTTTCTAAATTGGTTTTTCCTTTTTCTATGTTACAATGTGAGTAGCATCACAGCATTCTACTGTTTGTTTTCGTATGGTAAAAGGGAGACGGAACAGAGAGAGGTTCGTCGATGGAAGAGTTTTGGTCACCGGTATGGTTATCGATAAACGTATCGCTTCTTGCCGGAGTGATCGTCGCAATCCTTGGAACAGCGGCGGCGAGGTGGATGGCGCGCCGCCGGTTTCGTGGGAAGACGATCGTGGAGACGGTGTTTATGTTGCCGCTCGTGCTGCCGCCGTCGGTTGTCGGTTTTTTGCTTGTTGTGCTGTTTGGGCGGCATAGCCCGATCGGACAGTTGATGGAAACGTGGTTTCACACAACGGTGCTGTTTACACCCGGCGCGGCGGTGATGGCGGCGGTTGTTG
>NZ_LDPD01000009.1:38016-46824 GCF_001026865.1 Geobacillus sp. ZGt-1
GCGGCCAAAGCGGGTCTGGAAGCCGTTGATCCAACCGTTGAAGGAGCGGCGCGCATCGATGGGGCGAATGAGCGCCAAGTGTTTTGGCATATTTCGCTGCCGCTGGCCAGAAACGCCTTGTTGTCCGGGGCGGTGCTGTCGTTTGCCCGCAGCCTGGGGGAGTTTGGCGCAACGCTCATGTTTGCCGGGAATATTCCGGGAAAAACGCAAACGATCCCCACCGCTGTCTATATGGCCATGGAATCGGGGCGGATGGAGTTGGCGTGGGCATGGGTGGCGGTCACCATTGGATTGTCATTTAGTTTGTTGTCCTGTGCGGCGAAACTAGGCCGTTGGCAGCGATAAGGAGCAGGCCGTTGGAACATCACGCGGCCCATGAAAGGGAAAGGAGGGAGCGACATGGAAGAGCGCGACCGGGTGAAGATCACCGACCGCCTCGCCCGCCCGCTTCGCGACTTGCGGTTATCAGTGATCGACCAATGCAATTTTCGCTGCGTCTATTGCATGCCGGCCGAAGTGTTCGGGCCGAATTTTCGCTTTTTGGCGGAAGACCAACTGTTGACGGTTGAGGAAATGGCGCTTTTAGCGGAATGTTTTGTCGAGCTTGGCGTTGAAAAAATCCGCCTGACCGGCGGCGAGCCGTTGCTTCGGCGCGACCTCGATGCGCTCATTGAGCGGCTGTCCGCGCTCCCTGGCCTGCGCGATATCGGCTTGACGACCAATGGCGTCCATTTAGTGAAATGGGCGCAGCGGCTGAAAGAAGCCGGGTTGAAGCGCGTCAACGTCAGCTTGGATGCGTTGGATGATGACATTTTCCGAAAAATGAACGGCATCGGCGTCGGCGTCACCCCGGTGTTAAAAGGCATCGAAGCCGCCCGGGCGGCGGGGCTCGGCGTCAAGGTGAACATGGTCGTCAAAAAAGGGTGGAACGACTCGCAAATCGTGCCGATGGCGGCCTATTTCAAAGAACAAGGCATTCCGCTCCGCTTGATTGAATTTATGGATGTCGGCACCACGAACGGCTGGGATTACTCCCATGTCGTGACGAAAAAAGAGATGTATGAACAAATCAACGCCATGCACCCTCTTGAACCGGTTGAAAAAGCGTACTTCGGCGAAGTGGCGAGCCGCTACCGGTACGCGGGCACGAACGTAGAAGTCGGCTTTATCGCCTCGGTGACGGAAACGTTTTGCCGGAGCTGCACGAGGGCGCGCATTTCCGCCGATGGCAAGCTGTACACGTGTTTGTTTGCTTCTGAGGGCGTGTCGTTGAAAGACAAACTGCGCGCCGGCGCGGGGAAAGAAGAGCTGAAGGCGCTGATCGCCGCCATCTGGAGCGAGCGGACAGACCGCTATTCAGAAGAACGGACGGCAGAGACAGCGAAACAGCGCCCGAAAATTGAAATGTCGTATATTGGGGGATGAAGAAAAACGGGAGCGCTCTTTTCATAGAAGAAGCGATCCCGTTTTTGGTTTATGTTTTCGGAAGTGCGAATCGGCGTCTTTCTTCCTTTAAACCTTCACCGCCGCCAACACGCGCGGGAAGAGGATGTTGTTTTCCAAATGGATGTGGGTAAACAAATCGTCTTCAAGCGCGGCCAGCCGGTTGTAGACGAGGCGATACGTGCCGCACGCGTCTTCTGGCGGGGTGAAGTCGTTGGTGATTTCACGAATTTCTTTCATCAAATCACCGGCGACATCATGCTCATTGACCAGTTCGCGAACGGCCCGCTCGACCGCCTCCCGGTTCTCCGGCGATGGGTTGTCGGCAAATTGCAAAATGAGCGGGAACGCTCCCGTTTCCTCTTTAATGAGATGCTGCTCGAGTTCTGTTTTTAACTCATGAAACAGTTTATGCACGCGGGAAAGATGCGGATGGTGCATGCCGTGTACGCGCAATACTTTCGTGACATACGGGCTGAGCTGCGGCAGTTCCTCGTTCAAATAGCGGTGGTGCGTGTTGATGATATGATCGACCAAGTCGGCTAGCGGCGCTTCACTCCAATTTCCGGTCGGCTTGTTTTGCGCTTCCGCGTAAAGGGTGTTCAGCTCGCGAAGAAGCGCTTCGCCATCAAGTCCGAGCTCTTCGATCGCTTCTTTTAACGGACGCTGTCCGCCGCAGCAAAAATCAATGCGATGTGCTTTCAACAAATCCGCTGCCTTCGGAATTTCGGCAACAATATCGCCAATCAGCGATTGCTCAGTAAACCGCTGTTCCATTTTGGATCCCTCCATCGTCAAATCGTTGCAGCTTCAGCATACCTTGTTTTGGACGCCAACGTTGTGACACATCTCACACAAACGAAAAAAAGTGGACAACTAAGGAAATGTGATGAACATCACAACGTTGTCTCTCTTCTTTCCTGTACAATAAAACAGACGAAATCAGCTGATCGATCGAGTCGAAAATCGGGCTCAAGACGTGCTAAACTATATTCAAGAACAATGTCGCTATGCGGATGAAGTGATGCAAGAGCTCGAACAGTCCGCCGCTTTGTTTGGCGAAACGCGGGAGATGATTTTGCGGCATATTGCCGATGCGAGCGTCGTTGATGAAAAGTTGGCAGAAGGCATAAAACAGCTGCAACAATGGCAACAACGTTGAAAGAACGATATGGTTGCCGCCAGCCGTATGATCGAAAGGAGAGAGAGAGATGGTCGAAAGACGAACCCCGATTCCTGTATCGGAAGCGATCGATCGGGTGATGCGTTATGCCGGAGTGGGAGAAGAGGAAACAGTGCCGCTTCGCCAGTCGTATGGCCGCTATTTGGCCGAAGATTTGCGTGCTGACCATGACGTGCCGCCGTTTGACCGCTCGCCGTATGACGGATTTGCCATTCGCGCCGCCGACTCGGAAGGAGCGGGACTTGACCATCCGGTCGAGTTTGAAGTCATTGAAACGATCGGCGCCGGGCAAGTGGCGAAGCAGCCCGTCGGCCCGTTTCAAGCGGTGCGCTTGATGACCGGGGCGCAAATTCCCCAAGGATGCGATGCGGTCGTCATGTTGGAGCTCGCCAAACAGTACGAGCGGGATGGAAAAACGTATATGGCCATTAAACGCCCGTTCCGCCCTGGCGACAACATTTCGTTTCAAGGGGAAGATGCGAAAAAAGGGCAGCCGCTTGTCGAAAAAGGAACGCGCATCAATCCCGGGGTGGCGGCGCTCTTGGCGACGTTCGGCTACGCCGAAGTGAAGGTGGCGAAAAAGCCGCGGATTGGCATTTTTGCGACTGGAAGCGAACTGCTCGACGTCTCTGAACCGCTTGTGCCGGGAAAAATCCGCAACAGCAACGCCTACATGATCGAGGCGCAGGTGTTCAAAAGCGGCGCCGAGCCGATTTATTTGGGCCAGCTCGCCGACGACCTCGATGCGTGTTTTCACGCTGTGCGCCAGGCGCTCGATCAAGTGGACATGCTCATTACGACCGGCGGCGTCTCGGTCGGGGATTTCGATTATTTGCCCGCCATTTACAAGCGGCTCGGAGCGAACGTGTTGTTTAACAAAATCGCCATGCGCCCGGGGAGCGTGACGACCGTCGCCGAGATTGATGGCAAGCTGCTGTTCGGTCTATCCGGAAACCCGTCGGCGTGCTANGTCGGGTATGAGCTGTTCGTCCGCCCGGTCGTGCGCACGCGGCTGTTTTCGGCCAAGCCGTATTTGAAAAAAGCGAAAGCCACCCTTGGCGCCGATTTTCCGAAGCCGAACCCGTTCACCCGCTTCGTGCGCAGCCGGGTCGAGGCGGTTGACGGTCGGCTTGTCGTGAAGCCGGTCGGCATGGACAAGTCGAACATCGTCACCTCGCTTGCCTTTGCGAACGCCTTGATGGTGCTGCCGGGCGGAACGAGAGGGTTTGCGGTTGGCGATGAGGTGGAAGTGTGGCTTTTGGATGACGATGAGGGGTCAAGCGAATGAACGTCTGGCAAGTCGTCGGCTATAAACATAGCGGCAAAACGACGCTTATGGAAAAATGGGTGGCGGCCGCTGTCCGGGAAGGATGGCGCGTCGGGACGGTGAAGCACCACGGCCATGGCGGCGAGCCCGCGCGGCCGGAAGGCGTCGATTCCGTCCGCCATGAGCGGGCCGGGGCGGTGGCAACGGCGGTGGAAGGAGACGGGCTTTTGCAGCTTCATCTCCGCCGCCCGTTGTGGCGGTTGGATGATGTGTTGGCGCTTTATGCGCCGCTTCGGCTCGATCTCGTGTTGGTCGAAGGCTACAAACAAGAGCGGCACCCGAAAGTCGTGCTCGTCCGCACTTGGGAAGATTGGGCGTCGCTTCAGCACCTCGCCAACATCCGCGCCGTCATCGCCTGGGAGCCGCTCGAAGGGCCGCTAGCGCACCCGGTGTTTTCGCTGGCCGATGATGACGAATATATTCCATGGCTCATGAACGAGGTGAGAACACGAACATGACAGAACCGTTGTTTGCCATTACCGACCGGCCGATTTCGGTCGAGGATGTGATGAAAAAAGTGATGCGTCCGGAAGCGGGGGCGGTCGCTGTCTTTGCCGGCACGGTGCGCGAATGGACGAACGGCAAGAGGACGCTCTTTTTGCAATATGAGGCGTACGTGTCGATGGCCGAGAAAATGCTCGCGCAAATCGGGGCGGAAATTGCGGAGAAATGGCCAGGGGCGAAAACCGCCATCACCCACCGGATCGGGCGGCTTAAGATCGGCGACATCGCCGTCGTCATCGCGGTTTCCTCGCCGCACCGCGCCGAAGCGTATGAGGCGAACCGCTATGCCATTGAGCGGATCAAGCAAATCGTGCCGATTTGGAAAAAAGAGCAATGGGAGGACGGAAGCGCCTGGGTGGGCGACCAGTTGGAAACAACGGCGTATCCGTCCGGAAAACCGGAGGTGAAAGAGGAATGATCCGTCTATTGTTTTTCGCCCATTTGGGCGAGCAAATCGGCGAGCGGGAAGTGATGTGGCCGAATGTTCCGGAAACGGTGAAAAAACTGAAAGACGAAGTGGAAGAGCGCTATGGCGTCTCGCTCGGGCGCGTCATGACCGCGGTCAATGAGGAGTATGTCCGCGACGAAGCGCCGCTTCACGCCGGCGACACGGTCGCCTTTATTCCACCGGTAAGCGGAGGATGAGACGGATGGCGAACAAAAGCAAATGGGTGATGCCAAAACAACACGGCGCCTGGGCGATGCTCATCATCCCGTTTTGGCTCGGGGCGTACGCCGGTGGGCTTTCGTGGATTCACGCGCCGCTCTTTGTCGCCTGGCTTGCGCTCTATTTGGCGACGTATCCGCTCTTGATGGCGGTGAAAACGAAGCGGAAAGAGCCGTACGTGCCCGCCGCCGCCCGCTATGGTGCCATCGCCGCCGCGGCGCTTGCCGTCTCTCTTTGGCAACAGCCGGCGCTTTTCTACTTCGGGCTCGCCATGGTGCCGTTTTTCTTGGTGAACACGTACTACAGCAAGAAAAAGAACGATCGCGCCTTTTGGAATGATGTAGCCGCCATCGCAGCGTTTTGCATCGGCGGCCTCGCCGCCTTTTACGCCGGACGCGGGGCGTTGACGATCGAAGCGTTTGAACTCGCCCTGTTTTCCTTCCTCTTTTTCATCGGCAGCACGTTTTACGTAAAAACGATGATTCGCGAAAAGAAAAACGAGCGGTACAAATGGCTGTCATGGGGCTACCACGCCCTGTTGATCGTCGGCCTCATCGCCATCGGCGAGCCGTTCGCCGTCTTGGCCTACGCGCCGAGCGTCATCCGCGCCGTCTATTTATATGGCAAGTCGCTGCCGATCATGAAACTTGGCATGCTGGAAATCGCCAACGCGGCGTACTTTTTCATCGCGATGATCGTGCTCTACTCTTGAGCGAACCCCAAACGGGAGGCATCCATGACCGTTTGGGGTTTTTTCTTTTGGTTAGGCGGTATTGCTTTTTCATTGCACAAGCATGATGTGAAATGGGCATGAATTCCTTGTAACGGTTTTGCAAAGGGTCGTTTCAAAAGCCTACCTCTTCTTCTATGCTCGTTCTCAAATAAATAAAAAAGGGAAACATCTCAACATTCATTATTAGGATTATAGACGTTCCAGCCCAAAGCCATGTCGAACTTTGTCTGTCGAAAATGATGGATGGCAGGGAGCAGGAAAGATACAATTTGATTGTAAAAGTAATGGAAATCGGGAAGGAGAGCATATGAGAAACATTCGTTTGCGACGATGGTTGGTTTGGATGGTCGTATGGGCTTTAGTGATGTCAAGCGTCCCGACAAAGGGACTTGCCGAAACGATCCGATCAGGGGTTGACCGTGTAGAGCCAAAAGAGGAGCCGCCAAAGGTGCCGCAAGCCCCGAAACGTGATCTCAAGCCAGGGGAAATCATAGAAGAAAGAACTGAGAATACAAAGGTTTACTACAACGGCGATGGCACGTTTACCAAGAAGATTTACTTTGAGCCTATTCATGTGAAGAAAAAGGGACAAAAACTATTTGAGGAAGTATCTTCTAGCCTAACGGATAGCACCAATAATACGAATTACGTTGAAACAGAGAATACCATTTTGGAGACAAACTTTTATAAAAAGATGGTCGATGGAGAATACGCCAATTTCCATTACAATGGATATTCGATTTCCTATTCTATTTTAGAGGCAGCAGGCAATGACGTACAACCGATAAAGGCGAAGGATGTTGCTGCTACCTATAAGAAAAAAGACAACAAAATTCTTCACAAAAACATTTTTCCGAGCATAGACCTGCAAAATATTACATTTAACGAGTCAACGAAAGAAGATTTAGTTCTTCATTCTTTTACTGGCTATCATATTTTCAAATTCCGTCTGAAAACGAATTTACATGCAGACATTCAAGACGATGGCTCCATTTTATTTACAAATAAAGAAAATGAAAGGGTTTTTGAGCTGCCGAAGCCGTTTATGGTGGATTCGAATGTCGATGAACGCTCTGGCGAGGTGCAGCGCTCAGAGAATGTAACGTATGAATTACAACAGGATGATCAAGGATATATTTTAACGATCAAAGCCGACCCGGAGTGGCTGAAGGATCCTAAACGTGTATACCCTGTTTATATTGATCCGAGTACTTCCATTAATGTGTCTACCGATGCATTTGTAATGAGCGCCTATCCGACAACCAACTATAGTTCCTCATCAAGTAAGTGGGATTCGGCGCAGGGACAATACGTTTTAAAGGTGGGGTATTATGATGGAACAACAGGCACTTGCTATGGCTTTTTGCACCCGGATTTATCAAGCATCAAATATATGAATGTGACGAATGCCACGTTCCATGTCTATGTCACCCATTCGTATTATACGACAACACCAACAGGGCTATGGCTCGATGTGGTAGACAGCTCATGGTCCGCGAGCACGTTAACATGGAGTAATCAACCTTCCTCCACCAACATTGGCAAGGTCGATGTCGCAAGAGACCAATGGGCGCAATTTGATGTCACGAATACGGTAAAAGAATGGGCATTCGGGACAAAGCCAAATTACGGATTGAAACTTCATACGAATGGCAATGGACAAACCTATTGGAAAAAAGTCGTTTCCACGACGAACAGCAGTTATAAACCATATTTGTCCGTTACGTATACGATACCCGTTCCCCATACGCCGACAGGAACGGCCTTCAGTAATGGGGATGGCACAGGATATATCAATTTATCATGGGATCCGGTTCCCGGCGCTGCGGGTTATAAAGTTTGGATTTATAACGGGAAATCATATGAAGCGTTTGATGTAGGCAATGTCACTTCCTGGAGTACAAAGGGGAAAAAAATCTGGCCGACCCCTTCTGAAATTAGCGCTGGAAGATACGACCTGCATCAAGATCAGTTAGGGACGGAGCTTGCTGTCGATCCTTCCCCGGTCTATCGAAATTCAGGCGAAAGCTATCCAAACAGCAAGAACTACTGGTTCCGAGTCAGTGCGATTTTTCCTCAAGGCGAAAGCGCCATGTCCGGTGCGTATATGCCGACCATTCCGGATTTGGCGAAACCATCTGCTCCGACGGGGGTAAGTTATACAAACGGAAACGGAACCGGATATATCGATTTCAAACGGAATCCTGTGAGTGGAGCGACGGGGTATAAAATTTGGATTTTTAACGGTTCCTACTATGAATCGTTAGATGTCGGGAACGTCACTTCTTGGACAACGAAAAACAAAAAGTATTGGCCAACCTCCACGGAAATTCATGCAGGTAGATATAAGTTGCATGTAAACGATGGTCTTGGCACGGAATTAGCTGTTGACCCGTCTCCGGTCTATGCCAATGCAGGAACCAAATACGCAACGGCTGCCAACTACTGGATTCGGGTCAGTGCCTATAACTCTCAAGGGGAAACCGTCTTTTCGGATGCGTATATGCCTCGTATTCCGGATTTGCGAGTGCCGCCAGCGCCTTCGGGGTTTGCTTACAGCAACCAATTAGGAAGCAACTCGGGTTATGTCATGTTAGACTGGGATAAGATTCCTGGAGCGACAGGGTATAAAGTGTGGATTTTCAATGGACTTTACTATGAAGCATTTGATGTAGGAGACGTGGATCATTGGACGACGCAAAACAAAGGAATTTGGCCAACGCCGGAGGAAATCCAACAAGGGGATTCCAGCACCTTAACGCTGCATCATGATGGACAAGGATTGGAACTTCCGAAAGATCCTTCCCCCATGTATGCGAAAATGGGGACCAAATACGCGACAAGCACCCATTACTACTTCCGACTCAGCGCCTACAATGCGGATGGGGAAACGGTATTTTCCAGCAATGCCTTGACGGTGAACATTCCGGAGGCGAATGAGTATTTAGGAA
>NZ_LDPD01000090.1:0-314 GCF_001026865.1 Geobacillus sp. ZGt-1
CAAAATTCTTGACGGTACCCTTTTCACTATATTGTAATCGGTATTATTTCAATATTAGGATAAACTTGTTAAATAAATACTTAGTGGAGGTGTTTACCTTGGCTAAGAAAGTGAACTTGTCAAAATTTATTCGTAATAACAGGAAATATGACATAAAAACTAACCCGGTTGACGTAATCTTTGGAAGAATAACAAAAAGCTTTTTTAACGAAACTCAACAGAGAGAAATTAATCAAGTAGAGGATATTATAGAACAGGAATTGAATGAAGATTTTACAATTGGAGGTCACCCGAAAGTAACTATTCAGCCACAT
>NZ_LDPD01000091.1:0-5630 GCF_001026865.1 Geobacillus sp. ZGt-1
GTGAGTCCATGGATGATGCCGGGAAGAGCATCGGACAGCAGAACATCTTTGATAATCATCCACGGAGTGGCTCCTACGGCGGTAGCAGCTTCAATCACGCCTTTATCGACTTCCCGCAAAGCGGTTTCCACAATGCGGGCGAAAAATGGCGTGGCGGCCACGGACAGCGAGACGGCCGCTGCTGTTGGACCAATGGTGGTGCCAACGAGCAGTTTCGTCAACGGCAGCAAGGCGACTAGCAAAATGATAAATGGGATCGAGCGGACGATGTTGATTAGAAAACCGAGAATGGTTTGCAGTGGTTTGTTTTCCCAAAACAAACCGCGATCTGTCACAAATAAGAGCACACCAAGCGGAAGCCCGGCGATGACGGCGGCTAACAGAGAAATGCCCACCATGTACAACGTATCCCAGAACGCTTTTAATAGTTCTGGAGCCAGCGCTTCAAGCGGCACGATCGATCACCTCGACTCCTTTTGTCCGTTCGGCCATGTAGCGAATGGCGCGCTCGACTTCCTCTTCATCTCCGCTCAATTCTAACAGTAGCACCCCAAGCGGTGTGTCGTTGATGTACTCAATTTTTCCGTGCAAAATGTTCCCGCGCACACGGAATGTTTGCAGCGTGTCGGATAGGATGGCTTGTTCAGCGGCAGGCCCTTGGAACAAAATTCGCACTAACGTTCCGGTTCGCGCTTGAAGCAGACGTTCTGGAACATCTAGGCGCAGCACATGCTCAACGAACGAGCGGGTCAACGGCTGCTGCGGTTGGGTAAACAGATCGTATACGTGGCCGATTTCGACAATGCGGCCGTTTTGCATCACAGCGACACGGTCGCAAATTTCTTTAATGACTTCCATTTCATGCGTAATGACGACAATGGTAATGCCGAGTTCGCGATTAATTTGCTTGAGCAACTGCAAAATAGAAGACGTTGTCGCTGGATCGAGGGCGGATGTCGCCTCGTCGCACAACAGGACGGTCGGATTGTTGGCTAAGGCGCGGGCGATGCCGACGCGCTGTTTTTGCCCTCCGCTTAATTGAGACGGATAAGCGTCACGTTTATCCAAAAGTCCAACCATTTCTAGCAGCTCGTGGACGCGAGTTTCGATTTCGGTTTTTGTCTTGCCTGCCGCCCGCAAGGCAAAGGCGATGTTTTCAAACACCGTTTTGGAACGAATTAAGCAAAATTGTTGAAAAATCATACCGATCTTCAATCGCGCTTCGCGCAATGCGGCTCCAGACAAGGCGGTGATGTCGGTGTCATCGACGATGATGCGGCCGGATGTCGGTCGTTCTAATAAATTGATGCATCGGAGCAAGGTGCTTTTTCCAGCGCCGCTATGTCCAATGATGCCAAAGATTTCTCCGCTTTGGATGGAAAGGGAAACATGGTCGACGCCGACCACTTCTTTCCGATGGACGTTGTAGATTTTCGTCAACTGTTCAATGTCAATCATGTCGTTCCTCCTTTCAAATGGTCGGAGAAGGATGTGGATTTGTGTTTGCTTTTTTGGCGGTTGTCGTTCCATTGGAAATGGCTTGGGACGCAAACAATTCCAAGACAGCGTCTTCCATCGGCGGATTATGCAATCCCGCCCGAACGTCGCGGTAATATTGTTGCAACGGGTTGGAAAGCTGCAAGCTTTTGGCGCCGACGATGCGCATGGCCAAATCGACGACTCGGTTGGCGCTGTTTAAGGCGATATATTTGGCGGCTGCCAATTCCCGATCCATGAATGGGCGTTTTTCTGGAAGCGTATCCCATCGTTCGGCCACAAAATAAAGAAAATGTCGAGCTTGAAACAATTCCATGTCCATTTGCGCGATTTTTTGCCGAACGTGCGATAGATGGATGATCGGTTCGGATACGCTGTTCGGTTGATAGTGTAAGGCAAACGAAATGGCGTAATTTCTTGCCGCGATGGCCGTCCCTAAATAGCAGGCTGGAATATGCAAAAGCCACGCTCGGCTTCCTCCTCCTTTGACGAATTCCAATTGATCGAGTTCGACTAAAGCATCTTGAGGCAGTTCGACATGGTCGAAAATGACGTCATCGCTTCTTGTCCCGCGCATGGCGATCATGTTCCACGTTTGTTCAATGCGAATGCCGTCGAGTCGATGATCGACGAGGAAAAATCCGACTTTTCCCGTATCGGCGATCGTTGCGGTCACCAATGAGTAGTCCAAGGCTTCTGCCATTGAAGCAAATGATTTTCTTCCGGTGAGAATCCATTTTCCATCGCGTTTCACTGCCGTCGTGACCGGCTTTCCTCCGCGCGTCGGGCTTCCGGTTGCTTCTTCGGTGGCGAGCCGGTTGATGACCGCTTTTCGTTCGACAATTTCGCGGCAAAGCCATTCAAAGGTGCGCCGATTCCATGTGTTGCGTTCGCGAATGTCGTAGACAAGTCCCAAATGCCAACCGGCGCACAACCCGGTGGAAGCATCCCCTTGGCTAAGCCGTTCTTGAATGAGAATCAATTCATATAAGGACAACTCTTGCCCGCCGAATTGGTTGGGCACGGTCAACGACAAATAGTTCGTTTCTTTCAAACGGTTGAAATGCTCAAACGGAAACATCGCTTCTTCATCGATTTGCCGCATGTTCTGGCGAAATTGTTCTGCAAGCAGGGCCGCCTGGTGCAACAGTTGTTCGTGACGTTCCGTTTTCACAAACAGTTGTGATAAATCATTGGCTAATTGTGGGATGACATCGGGAAACGACAATGGAATCTCTCCTTTTCGATCGATGTTCGACGATTGGTCTTGATTTTTCGATTCCTCACACGCGGATCGACTTTGGCACCGGCAATCCTAAGTGGTCTCTCAATGTTGTTCCTTCATAGTTGCGACGGAATAACCCGCGTTTTTGCAAAATTGGGATCACATGCTCAACGAATGACTGCAGTCCATTTGGATAATATGGGAACATGAGATTAAACCCGTCCGCTGCCCCTTGGAGAAACCAGTATTCGAGTTGGTCCGCGACTTGTTCGGGAGTGCCAATGATCGTAAAGTGCCCTCGCGCCCCGGCGATTCGTTGGTACAATTGGCGAATCGTCAATCGTTCGCGGCGCGCTAGATCAATGATGAGTTGACGCCGGCTTTGGTTTCCATTTGTTTCTGGAATGTCGTCGGGAAGCGGATCATCCAGTGAGTAACCCGAAAAGTCGATGCCGCCTAAGTAGTCGGATAAAAACGCCAGCCCGACCTCTGGCACGATCAGCTCCTGCAATTGTTCATATTGCTCCCTTGCTTCCTGTTCGGTTCGGCCAATGTAAGGTGCTACGCCAGGCATGATCAAAATATGGTCAGGGTTGCGTCCGGCGCGTGCGGCTTCCTGTTTCACAGTTTGGTAAAACCGCTGGGCGTCAGTCAACGTCGATTGGGCGGTAAACACCACTTCTGCAACATGGGCGGCGAAACGGATGCCGTCTTGTGATGAGCCGGCTTGAATCAAGACGGGTTTTCCTTGCGGCGGACGCGAAGAGTTCAGCGGTCCGCGCACAGAAAAATGTGTTCCATGATGGTTCAATGGCCGCCACTTTTCTGCATGAAAGTAGATTCCGGATGATTGATCGCGAATAAGTGCCTCTTCGTCCCAACTTTCCCACAGACCGTTGACGACATCGACAAATTCACGCGCACGCTCGTAGCGCAGCCGATGTTCCAAATGAGCCGTTTGGCTGAAGTTGTACGCTTCTTCCTCATAGTAAGACGTTACGATGTTCCAAGCTGCTCGCCCGCGGCTAATATGATCGAGCGAGGAAAATTTTCGCGCGATGTGAAATGGTTCATTGTATGTGGTTGAAGCAGTGCCAGCCAACCCGATGCGATTGGTCACAGCTGCTAAAGCGGCGAGCAGTGTGAACGGCTCGAGCCGGACGATCTCGGCAGGGTGAGACAACGGCTCAATAGCGAGCCCGTCGCTGACAAACAGCATGTCCAGCTTCCCTTGTTCCGCTATTTCAGCAATGCGGCGAAAAAATGTGAAATCTTCGCACCATTCCGGCCGCACATCGGGGTGTCGCCATGCGGCGATATGATGGCCGACGCCCATGAGAAACAGCCCGAATTTCATTTGCCGCACACTCATGCCATTGACTCTCCTTTCGTAGATGACGGTGTCCAGACGTGGTTTGCAATAGGAACCTCTTTGTTGATCAAGCCGATAGCGCGCAAATCACCGGCTTGTTGTTGCAAATCACGATTAGATCCATACTTCCGTTTGTCGAAGGCGCTCGCGAACAAGAGGGATCACGGAAGTTCCTACTTGCTCGATCGTCTCTAAGTGAGGAAAGCCGCGCAACAATACGTAATCAAAGCCGAGGCTGATGAATTCAATCAGCCGATCAGCCACCTGCTCGGGAGTACCGACGAGTGCAATCGAGTTGCCCGACAGCACTTGAGTGAGCCCGGCCCATAAGTTCGGACCGATTTGGAAACGCCGCTCGGCGCTCGTTTTCATCAATTCGTGCAATCGTTTCGCACCAACCGAATCTCCCTTTTGAATCAGCTCGTCCTTTTTTCGTTTCGCTGACTCCGACAGATGGCTGACCAACGCATCGGCCTGCTCCCATGCTTCTTTTTCCGTTTCTCCCAACACGACTTGAAACGAGATGCTGTAACGCAGCGTCCGGCCATAATGCGCTGCTTTTTGCTTCATTTCCTGGATTCGTTCTTTCATCCGTTCGAACGTCTCGCCCCACATCATGTACACGTCCGCTTCTTTCGCCGCCACTTCTTTGGCAATGTCCGAGGCGCCTCCGAAATAAATGGGTGGGCGCTGTGCAGGTTTGGGGAACAGCGAGGCGTTTTCGAGACGGTAAAACCGTCCTTCATACGTGACGGAAGGGAGAGTAAACAGTTGCTTCAACAGATGGATGTATTCCCTCGTCCGTTCATATCGCGTATCATGGTCAAGAAAGTCCCCCTCAGCCGCTAATTCTTCTGGTGAACCGCCTGTCACGATATTGGGCAATGCCCGCCCATTTGTCCAACAATTGATCGTCGCCAATTGTTTGGCAAAAATAGCAGGTGAAGTGGCGCCAGGACGGGCGGCGAACAGAAGGTGCAATTTAGTCGTCCGCGCTGCCAGATAAGCAGCGACGGCCAACGAATCGAGGCAACCTGCGCCTGTCGGCAACAGCAGCGTGGAAAAGCCATGGGCTTCCGCTGCTTTCGCAATCGCCTCAATGTACTCGACTGTCGGTGGACGCTCTGGATTCTCGTCCGTTCCGGTCCAACTGTTCAAGTTCGTCGAATTGCTGCCAAGACCGACGAATGTGCTGTCTCCAGATGTCGGGGCCATCGTAATAAATTCAACCATGTTTCCTCCTCCTTGTGGTCGGGATGGATCATCATCACGGGATCGTCTTCAAAAAGAGAAAAGAGAACAGAGCGCTTTTCGCTTTGACCGTTGTTCGTGAACGGTCCTTGTCAGCTGGCGACAATCATTTCCGCCGGCAGCCGATCACTTGATGAAAGCAGACCATTCCGCCACCGCTTTTCGAATTCTCGGAACGGAATCGGCTGTTCCAACAAATAAAATTTGACTTGTTGCTCGACTGCTTGAGCGTAGGAGCGTTCACAAAACATATTTGGCGGGGAAGCGAAGGCGTCGGCTCCTTTT
>NZ_LDPD01000092.1:0-455 GCF_001026865.1 Geobacillus sp. ZGt-1
ATATATTCTCTATAAAGAAGGGGGAGTAACATGACTGCTTTTAAATTATACTTACGCGAGGCGATCGAGGAAGTTAAGGGAAAACGAATTGAGCAGCTACAGGATGCAGGGAACAGAAAAACTGTTGAGCGGCGTTTATTGGATGCATTGTCAGAATTGACTCATCATTGGCTTAAAGGAAAAAGGGGGAAATGAAGAATGTTTCGATTTTTTTGCGAACAGTGCGGATTTGAAATTTGGAGCATCGAGGTAATTCCAAAACTAAAATGCCATTGCGGGATATATTCTCAATGTGAAGAAAAGGAGTGTGGGATCAATGAATAGTAAAGTAAGAGACTTCTTGGAGACAGTAGTCTTCTCCGGCTTGTTTCTGATTATCATGGGAGGATTCATCTGCTATCGAGTCCGGTGATGGAGGTGTGAAAAATGTATTTGTCCCAGGTGAAATCAAATGG
>NZ_LDPD01000093.1:0-1417 GCF_001026865.1 Geobacillus sp. ZGt-1
TGACTACAACGGAAATGTCATCAATCCGAACCCGGCTGAACTGACTGTCAAGAAGACAACGGTGGATACAACGAAGCCGACCGTTCAAAGCATCGAAGCGGTCAACACGAAAACCGTCAAAGTGACGTTTAGCGAAAAACTGTTGAGCAACCCGACCATCAAAATTGGCGGCCAAACTGCATCTGTTTCGGTTGACTCAACAGGCTTAGTCTATACAGCAACATTGAGCAGCGCTCTGTCGAAAGGTGTGTACGCAGTTGAAGTAAGCGATTATAAGGACTTGGCGGGCAATAGCGGGGATGCGTACACGAAAGTCGTTCAATTGAAAGCTGATACTACAGCACCGAAATTCGTCAGTAGCCAAGTCGTGAAAATTGACGGTGTTGAGCACCTTGTGTTGACATTTGACGAAGAGGTCACGACTGGCAGCAACATTACAGTCGTTCAATCGAGCGATAAGTATATTGACGAAAACAATGTACTTAAGGCTGTCGGCGCAGATTTGAAAACAACTAGCGACAATTTCAAATTATATCTGCCGACAGACGGAAAATCGAAATCGGTTGCTTTGAACATTTCTTCCTTGCCAAAAGGCACATACACCGTGACATTGCCGAACGGTTTAGTAAGCGACTTGGCTGACAATGCATATGCAGAGCGTAAACAGATTACATTCGTTCGCGGCTCTGACAGCTTAACGACGAAGCCAGCTCTTGATAAAGCCTACGATGGTAATGGTGTGAAAGCGGACAACAACAACGAATTAGTATTTGCGTTCACACAAAACTTGGACGCTTCTGCATTGAACCTGTCCAACTTCAACATCAACGGTTTGACCGTCACGAAAGCAGTCTTTGATGGAGATACGAAACATATCCGCGTGACGCTCGCACCCGGGGCAAATACGTGGACAGGCACGCACGTCATTACGATCAGCAACATTAAGAATACGTCTGGGCTCGTTATGGATACCGTGACCGTAAATGAATACATGAAAGAAAACGTGGCTCCGACGTTCACAGCGACCTTAACCAGCGCAGACGTCATCCGTGTCGACTTCAGCGAACCGGTGGCAAATGCGACGATCAGCAATCCGCTTTCTGTTAACAACTTTACCGTAAAAGTTGATGGACAATCAGCTACTGTATTAGGGGTCTATGAAGATAGTGGCGCTCAAAATGCGGTTGGTCCATCAAAAGGATATAAAACTATTTATCTCAAACTGCAAAACCCAGTAACAGATCTGTCTAAGCCAATCACCTTGTCGGCGACAGGCATTGTAGATGTAGATCAAACGGGTGGTATTAGTTCGAATAATGTAGTTGGCAACCCAGTTTCTGATGCTGTTGTAAACGTGGCAAAATAAGGCTGGAGATATAGCAAGGCGATCACCCTCCCATGAAGCGGCGCCCTCCCT
>NZ_LDPD01000094.1:0-945 GCF_001026865.1 Geobacillus sp. ZGt-1
TTTTTTTATATTGAATTATTGGAGTATTAAAACATTTGCAAAATCAAATACAATTATAACCATATTTAAATTCTTTGTACCTTCTATAACCATCATTGTTTTATTGATGCACTTAAAATCAGCAAATTTTTCTGTAGACGGATTTGCGCCATTCGGAATGTTTGGAATAGAATCGGCTATTTCTGTAGGTGGGGTTATTTTTGCATATTTAGGTTTGACACCAATTGTTTCAGTCGCAAGTGAGGCTAAAAATCCTCAACGTACAATACCAATAGCATTAATATTGTCTGTAGTTTTATCTACGATTGTATATGTTCTTTTACAGGTGTCATTTCTTGGTAGTATACCAACAAATATGCTGGAAAATGGATGGTCAGGAATCGACAAAGAGTTTAGCCTTCCATTTAAAGATATTGCTACAGTTCTTGGACTAAATTGGCTAGTATTTTTGATTGTTTCTGATGCAATTATTTCTCCAAGCGGAACAGGTAACATCTATATGTCTACAACTCCACGTGTAGTATATGGATGGGCTCGTAGTGGAACATTATTTAAGGTCTTTACCAAAGTTGAACCAAAATCAGGAATTCCGCGTCCTGCTGTTTGGTTATCATTTATTCTATCAGTCTTCTGGACTCTCCCGTTTCCATCATGGGAATCTTTAATCAGTGTTGTTTCGGCAGCTTTAGTATTAAGTTATGCATTCGCTCCAATCTCAGCAGCAGCTTTTCGACGTAATGCACCAGACCTTCCTCGTCCATTTTACTTAAAAGGGATGTCTATTTTAGGTCCGCTTTCATTTATTATTGCTTCATTAATAGTATACTGGTCCGGTTGGAAAACGATTTCATGGTTGCTTGGTTCTCAAATAGTTATGTTTATTATTTATTTATTCTTTAAAAAATGGGTTCCTACTGAGAAGGTAAGTTTTGCGCAACAAATAAA
>NZ_LDPD01000095.1:0-283 GCF_001026865.1 Geobacillus sp. ZGt-1
ACGACATTGGTTTTGATCGCTTAATCTCTAAAGCCATCATGGATGGGCTTGGTTGACAGAATATTCGGGACGCGTTATGCTGAAGTTGCGGTTGCGGGGGAAAGCTTGATATGGCAACGCTTTTTGGATTTTTACCATACCTTATGAGGGATTGAAACGATGCCCCATTCCTACTTCGGGGTCGTTTTGTGTTTTTATCGTGCCTATGAGGAATGAAGACACCTGTTCTTCCTATAGCTTATCGGTAGTATGTCATTGCTTTAATGTCATAGTTCCCCTGAGA
>NZ_LDPD01000096.1:0-951 GCF_001026865.1 Geobacillus sp. ZGt-1
CACACCCAATTCCCCGGCACTTCGTACGGCTGCTCGTCTTTGGGCACGAGCGCTTCTTCGAGCAGCTGTTCCATCGATTTTGGTTTGGCCTTGCTCATCGTTCTGACACCTCGAGTCGTTCAGCGACGTGGAGCATTTCGGTTTTGGCCAGTTCGTAGCGGGTCGGGTGTTCGGCCGCTTTCAGTTCGGCAATGACTTCATGGAGCAGCGAGATGGCGAGCTCTAATTTCTCCACCGCTTCTTCAGCCGAGTCGATCGGGTCGGGCAAGTTGTCGTACACGGACAGCGATTCGTCGGCGATGAGACCGATGTCGAGGCTGTCGCCTTTTTTGGCGATGTCGTCGCGGGTGAAGACGTTCCACCGTTCATCGTCGACTTGATGGCGGTCTTCGGCGGTGTAGGCTTTCGTAAATCCGGCGAAATGGTCTTTCGTCAACGGATTGCGCTTGCCAAACGACGGCATGTTCGTGCGAAGATCATACACCCATACTTCTTTCGTGTTGCCCGTGTCTGTTTCCCCGCGGGTGAAGAACAAGACGTTCGTTTTCACCCCTTGGGCGTAGAAAATGCCGGTCGGCAAGCGCAAGATCGTATGGACGTTGCATTTGTCCATCAAGTCGCGGCGGATGTCGGCGCCGACGCCGCCTTCAAACAGCACGTTGTCGGGCACAACGACCGCGGCGCGCGCCTTGCCGTTTGGTCTGAGCGCCCGGTAAATGTGCTGGAGGAAGTTCAGCTGCTTGTTTGACGTCATAAACGTAAAGTCGGTCCGTGTCGCCCGTTCCCCGCCTTTTTTTGTGCCAAACGGCGGGTTTGTCAAAATGACGTCATACCCTTTCAGCCGCTCGCCAAGGGGAGAGAGCGTGTCGCCAAGCAAAATGTCGCCGTGCACATCATGCAAGAGGGCGTTCATGACCGCGAGGCGGTGCGTGTCGCGGACGAGCTCGACCC
>NZ_LDPD01000097.1:0-209 GCF_001026865.1 Geobacillus sp. ZGt-1
TGATTTCAAATGCCAGGCGGCTCTGTTCAGCCGTGTACGATCTCTCGGCTTAGTAGCCTTTTTAGGCGTGAAGTTAGCAGCCATGTATTAAAAACATGGATTTTATTCATTTTTCCCGATAGGGACTACGAAAGAGATGTTTAAGTTAAGTGCAACTTTTTATTGACAAATAATTTTTTTCTACAATTAAACTGTAGATGAGCATTTTT
>NZ_LDPD01000098.1:0-772 GCF_001026865.1 Geobacillus sp. ZGt-1
GCCTCTTTTGATTGGAAATAAAGGGAGGGAATTGCGCAAGAAGAGGGCTGTTGCACGCCCTCTTCTTTGTTTTTCGTCACAGAGAATATTTCCTGAGTTTCCGGCTGACGGTGGATTGGTCCACTTCCAAAGCCCTGGCCATATCGCTGGTCGTCCCGTATTTCTTTTTGGCAAATTCGAGCATCGCTTTCTCCGCAGCCTCCACCGCTTCTTTTAAAGGGATCTCTCGGTGAATTTTCATTTCGATCGGGGAAAGTTCCTCACCAACCGCAAAATGGTTCACATCCTTGACCAGGATCACTGGCTCATCCGACGTAATGATCAAACGTTCCACCAGATTTTGCAGTTCCCGCACATTGCCTTTCCATGGTTTCTTCTGTATCTCGGCGATTGCTTCCACCGAAAAGCTTTTGTTCAGACCGTAACGCTCATTGAATTTGACGGCGAAATGGTGGACCAGCAACGGGATATCCTCCACCCGCTTCCGCAACGGCGGGATCCAAATCGGGAACACGTTCAGTCGGTAGTACAAATCTTCCTGGAATGCCCCTTCTTCCACTAATTGCTCCAAATTGCGGTTAGTTGCTGCGATTAAACGCACATCGACCGGAATGGAACGCAATCCGCCAATTCGCCGGATTTCTTTTTCCTGCAACACGCGCAGTAGCTTTACTTGCAAAGTGAGAGGAAGTTCGGCAATCTCGTCCAAAAAAAGAGTTCCGTAGTGGGCTAACTCAAACAATCCGGGTTTCCCCCATAGCCATCAAGTGAA
>NZ_LDPD01000099.1:0-277 GCF_001026865.1 Geobacillus sp. ZGt-1
ATTTTCTCTATAGCTTTCTTAATTAGTGGTAATACCTGTTTATCTCTTTCCTCCCAATTAAATCTTTTATTTCCGTTATGATATGTTTTTCCCTTCGGAGAATTTTGTTGTAACCATTCTTTAGCGTAATAATATAATAATGTATACAACCCCTTATCTAACTCTCTAAGTTGATTTTGAGAATAGTTCGGATATTGCTCAACAAGATTTAACCATCGCTTTTTTAGTTCATCTAATTTTTTTATTGTAGGCGCTTCCTTTTTGGGTTGTTTTTCAA